>NZ_LMPY01000057.1:0-9739 GCF_001424445.1 Methylobacterium sp. Leaf361
TGCGACGCCTGGAACAAGCTCATCGATCAGCCCTGGCGCATCATGTCCATCGGCCTGCGGGCCTGGGCTCATGGGTTCTGATCAGTGAGAGTTGGTATTAGGCCGGTGTACGTCAGGGCCGCCGTATAGACAGGAACTCCCGCCTCATCGCGGACGATCACGGTGTAGGTTTGCTTGTCGCCGTCGGTTGGGATTTCCCAGCGCGCTATGTCGGGGAGCGCGATCATCGCTTCCCGGCGCGCGGCCGCGAAATCGGCACACTCGGTCCCTTCGTCATCGCGCTGAAGGCGACCGTCGTGAATGTCGAAGAAAAAGCGCGGCACCCACGTCTCCACAGAAGGACAGCCCCCCTACGGCGCTAACCCGACGTGCCCGGAGCGGTTCACAACGGTGGTCGATCGTTGCCCAAACCTCCAACGGCTGCTCAGCGGCTGAACGCTATGGAAGCCCGGATCAAACCGGCGGCGAGGAGCGAGAAGGCGAGAGCCTCAATCACAGTCATCGGAAACTCCGAGCTTTGACCTCGGAGGTTCAAAGCGGGCTGAGAGCGATTGATCCCGCACACTGCGATGCTAGGTTAATATTGCTCGAACGCACGATGGCCAACGAATACGGCAACCTCTGCCGTACAAGGGAGAGCCTTGGAGCGAAAAAGCCCGCGCCGGCGAACCGGGCGGGCTTCTCACCAGAGGCCGTAGTGTCAACGTGGCACCCCTGGCTTGGCGTCAGCTGTTGAGACGGACGCCCGAGGAGATGGTGGCGGCCAAAGGGTGAATGAACAACCCCCAGGCCGAACTGCCTCACTCCGCTGCGGCAGCTGCCTTCTTCGGCTTGCGAGCGCGGACAGGCTTCTCGGCCGGCGCGGCCGCAGGCTCGGCCACCTTCTTCCGGCCCCGGGCCTTGGACGCCTCCGCAACCGTCTCGTCGGCGGCAGCAGCCTTCGGGGCCGCGTTCCGGCGCTGTGTCCCGAGTCCTGCGTTGCGAGCGAACTCGGCGCGCATGGCCGAGTAGTTGGCCGCCGTGGACGGGTAGTCGTGAGGCAGCCCGAAGCGCTCCCGGTACTCCTGAAACGTCAAGCCAGCGCCGGTGATGTGGCGCTTGAGCGTTTTGTAAGGCTTTCCGTCGAGGAAGCTGATCAGCGCGTCCGGGGTGATGGATTTCCGGATCTGCGAGGGGGTCGCCTTCTCCACCGCAGTCTCGGCCGAAGCAGAGGTGCCGCTGAGTCCGGACAGAGCCGCATGAACCTCGGCCAGAAGAGCCGGAAGGTCGGCCGGCCGAACCGAGTTCTTCGACACGTATGCCGCCACGATTTCGGTGGTGAGCTCGATGAAGCTGGTCTGTTCCGACGCAGGGTTCAGTGTGCTCTCGTCCATTTGCATCTCCTCGATATGCAACCGCAACGAACGATACCAGCGCGAGAGTTAGTCAAGAGCTATTTGCAGTTTTCGCAAAGAATGCTTCGGATATCGACCTCTTCGGTGGAATGCTTCTGATTTGTATCGCCAGCCACGCGCCCTCAGGTCCAGTCGCCGGCATCCTGTTCCACGTCCGGCTCAGAAATGCCCATGTCGGCCGAGAGCCCGTGACGACCTTTCACCTTTAAAGAGGTGGCTCGCAGACCGGCTCGACGCAGCCCCGTCACCTCGATCTGGCCGTGGAAGCCGGACTGGCCGAAGCGCTCGATGTGGCGGCCCAGTTCGGCCACATGCTCGCGGAGCTCGGACATTCCTCGGCCGCCACCGCCGCCGATTCCGCCCGCCGGCGCGTCCGGGATCTCCAGGCCGCTGCGGGTGATCGAACGGATCGACCCGTCCGGCATCTTCATCGTGCTGTTGCCGAGGTCGAGCCCTTCCTTGCCGTCGAGCCCCTTCACAAGCTTGGGCTCGCCGTCCCTCGCCATCGGAACCGGCTTGACCGTCCCGATGCCGTCCCGCAGGCCGATGCCGGCGCCACGCCGACCGTACCACGCGCCCCAACCCTCTTTCCGGGCGGTCCGGAGCGCGAAGTCGATCTGCTCCTTCCAGTACCGCGGGTCGCCCGCGTGGTGCCCAGTTTCCGCCGTGTAGCGGTTCCCCAGGCCGCCCGAACGTCCGTAGTGCAGCTGGAACGGGCCGAAGCTGGTCGGCTTGCCGTTCTCGTAGTCGCCCGGCGTGAGGCGATTCGGATTCGAACCGCGCAGGCCCTCGCTGTTCGCGATCCGGAGCGCGATGTCCGGGTCGATGCCCTGCGACAGGGCCGAGGCCCGAATGTGCGCTGCGAACTCGGGATCGATGTTGCGCATATCGCGGGCGGAGATCCCGCGGCCGCCGCCGACACCACCGCCGCCGAGCCCGCTCGAGCCTCCGTCCATGTTGGCCTTGCGGATCACGCTGTCCAGGACACCGCCTGCGCCACCGCCGCCGAAGCTGGCCTTTTGGACCAGCCCGCTGCCTCCGCCGGCACCGCCGCCCATGCCCTCGCCCGGCATGAAGTGGATCGGTACGAAGATGCCCTGACGGAACTGCTCGTTCAGGCGCTGGAACAGGGTCTTGCCCTCGGCCTCGACCTCGGGGGCCTTCTCCTTCACGCCCTCCGCGATGCCCTTGCCGACCTTGGTCCCGGCATCCTTCCCGACCTCGTCGGCCTTCTTGCCCAGCACCATGTCGGGCAGGTTCGGGTCCAAGGCACCGAGGAGCCCGCGGCCGATCCCGTCTTTGGTGAACTCGGGCATCTTCAGGGTGTCGTAGTGCTGGGCCAGCTCGGCCAAGCCGCCGATCACCGTGATGCCCAGCGCCCCCTTCGCAAGCCCAGCCAGCTTGCCGCCCTTCTTCGCCGCGTCGGGTAAGGCGCCGGCCGCGGTCTTGGCGCCCTGCAGCACCGCAGCCTCGGTCAAGGCGGCTGCGGCAGCGTTGAGCGCCACCGCCGAGCCGTTCAGGGCCGCGGCGCCGCCCCCGAAGCCGAGGAGATCGCGCCCGACACGGAACATGCCGAACGCGCCACGGGCGGCGATCGCGGCGCCGGCCAGCCCGCCTATGGCGGTGCCCGCCTGGATGACGTTGGGAGGCAGGTTCGTGACGGCGTCGACCGCGTTGCCGACCTTGTCGTAGAACATGGTCAGCGGGCCGTCGTTGACCTGGCCCAGCTTCATCCAGAACGTCTCGACCGAGCCGATCATGCGCTGGTAGGCGCCGTAGGTCCCGGCGTTGATGTCCTCGCCGATCTTCTGCGCCCGGTCCTGCGGCGTGTTGCGGAAGGTCTCGACGTCCTTGTTGAGCGTCTTCAGATCGAGCGCCTGTGCTCGACCGCCGTGCTCCTGCCCGAAGAGGTACTTCGCCATGGCGGGCGTGATGCCCTTGGCGATTACGTCCCGCATCAGGCGCTCGATGTCGACGGCGCCCGCAGAGGCCGACAGGTACTCGTTGACCGATTTCGCGATCCGCTCGGCATCCTGAGCGTTGACCGCGCCCTTCTTCGTCCGTCTCGCCAGGGTCTCCTGGATGATCGCGGAGACCTTCGGGACGAACTCCTCCCGGTTGCCGACGATGTCCTCGTCTTCCATCAGCTCGCGGATGCGGGAGCGCTGGCTGTCGTTCAGGCCTTTGCCGAACTTCAGCCGCAGCGCCGATCCGAGGTTGTCCGCCGAGAGCGCCTTCCCGGGGGCGACGTAGTCGGAGTGGTTCAGGCCCGACCCCGCCAGCACACCGAGCCCCTTCGAGGTCGGCACCGCGAGCTTGGTCGCCGCCGCCCGGACGAAGTTGCCCGCCATGGAGCCTTCGTAGCCGATGCGCCGCAGCTGGGCGGCCATCGCGTCCGTGAACTCCTCCGAGAAGCCGCCCACCGAACTCGGCGCCGCGCCGAACTTCGTGTAGCCCATCAGGTCGTTGTGGTCGGCGCCGGAGCTCTTGGCGAACTGGACCAGGCGGTTGGTGGCGTGCTTGGCCGACGCCGCCGCCGCCTCCGGGTTGGACATGTTCATGCGCAGGCCGAGCATCCGGCCGAGCACGGCGGAGGAGGCTTCGTCCATGGTCGTTCCCATGGCCAGCGCGTAGTCCTTCGCGTTCTCGGTGATCGCGACGAGGACCTTCGGATCCTTCAGGTGGTCGGGCAGGCTCGAGCCGATGCGGGTCTGTGCCTTCACCACGTCCGGGTTGCTGAAGCGCGTGTCCTGGCCGATCTTCAGCGCCTGGGTGTTCAGGGTGCTCTGCTTCGCTTGGTCGATCCCGAGGACGGCCCTCTGTCTACGGCTCGCCTCGTCCATCTCGATCCAGCCATCGCGCGACCGAACGTAGGCGCCGCGCAGGCCGGCGCCCGTCGCCGTGGCAACGACGCCGGCGGCGACATCCTGGGCCTGCCGGCGCTGGGCCCGGGCCGTAGCGGCCCGCGCGCCGGCTTCCTCGGCGGCGACCTGTCGGCGGAAGGCGGCGGCGGCCTGATCGGTGCTCCGCGCCAGGGTGCGCTGCTGCTGCTCGACCCGGGACAGGTCGACGCCGTACCGGGAGGCCGCGCTCTCGGCCGCCCTGAGCGCCGCCGTCTCGGCGCTGAAGGCTGCCGTCAGGGCCTTGCTGTCGTTGACGGCCGCCCGATGCGCATCGCCCAGGCGCCGGACCTCGGCGGCCAGCCGCGCGGCCTGCTCCGCCTGCTCGCTACCTTTGATGAACGTCTGGGCCTTGCCGTACTCGGCCGCCGCCTTCTTCGCCACATCGTACTCGCGAGCAAGCCGCGTCGCCTGCGCGCCGACCCGCTGCATCCCCTGCACCGTCGCCTCGAGTGGCTTGCGGGCATCCATCACGGCCGCGGCAGCCTTTGCTGCCCTGGCCTGCTGCTCCCAGGCCTTGCTCAGCTTGGCGGCCTCGGCGGTGTACTTCGTGACGTCGAGGCCTTGCTGGATCGCCTTGGCGACCTTGGCCATCTCGGCCTCGACCCGCGATTCCGCGGTGATGAGGAGCTTGGCTTCGACGACTTTGGACGCCATGGCGAGTGCTCCTCAGTGCGATCCGGGGGCGGTCGGGATCGAGGCGCCGATCTCGGCGGTGGCGGCCTCCATGGCGACGGTCGCGGCTGCTAGTGCTGCCGTCTGGCCGTTCACGGCGGCCTCGAGGTTGGTGAGGGCCTCACGCGCCGCATCGGTGTCGATCTCTCCGAGCTGCCGGAACACCGTGCTCAGGATCTGCTGCGACGAATTCGGCTCGGGCTGGGCCGCGAGCACGGCGGCCGCGCGGGCCAAGGCCACGCCGACCTCGGACCGCAGGGCGTAGGTGGCGGGCACCTGGACGTTGCCGGCCCCGTCGATCGAGAACACGGCCTGGTCGCCGGCGAGCACGACCACGGCGAGGTGGTCCCAGGTCTCGGGAGACTGTGCCTCCGCAGCCTTATAGGGTTCGGCGGACTGCTCGCTCATCTCACCGGCCCCGGCTATTCTGCACCTGCGGTGCCGGCGGATTCTTCAGAACCTCGATCGCCTCCTGCTTCAGCAGCCAGTCGATTTCAGCCTGCGGCAGGTCGTGCTTCACCGGGTCGAACATCTCGCCCGCGGCGTAGATCGCGGTCTGCACGTGGAGCGTCTTGGTGGTGCGATAGCGCATGGCGGATCTCCGGTGATGAGCGATGGCGCTCAGAGGAAGCGACGAGTGTGCGGCTGCGGCAGGTCGCTCTTCAGCGCGAGGTCGGCACCTTCCCACGGCGCAGCCTCCCCGACTCGAGCCGCCGGGAGGTTCGCGCGGCCCGCGAGGGCGCCGAGATAGATGCCCGTGTCGTACCGAGCCGGACGCTCACGGGTGCGGCGCTGCTGCCGGCGCGTGGGCATGCCCGGCGTATAGGCGCCCGGCGGATAGGGCTGGTCGGTGTCCCGGCCCTGTTCGTCGATGTAGACGAGGAACACGTCCTCACCGGCGGGGGCGATCATCTGCGGCGGGCGCTCGCGCACCAGGGCGTCCGGACCGGGGACCTTGGCGGCTTCGGCGAGTTCGGCCGCGCGCTGCCAGTCCGCCAGGAAGGCGGCAATAATCTTGGCCGGAGCTTCGTACTCCTTCGCGAGGCGGGCGATCACGGCCTCGACCGCAGCGCTGGCTTCGGCCTGCCGTCGAGCGTAGGCATCGGCCTCTTCACGCGCCACCGCGGCCTCGATCGCAGCCACGATGCCGGGCCGCTTCAGATCGGCGCGTTCGATCGCGCGGCGGACGCGCTGCATCTCGGCGTCATGGGCCTCAGCCTTGGCGTCGTCGTCTGTGAGCAGCACTGCGTTGCGGCCTGCCTCCAGTTCGGCGAGGCGGTCGGCTGCGGCACCACGATCCGTGTCGAGATGCGCGAGATCGGCACGGAGGTCGGCGCTGGGCCGGGTCTGCTCCGTCAAGGGTTCGGCTGGGCGCGGTGCACGGCGTAGTGTTGAGATGTTCATCGTAGTGCCTCCAGAAGGGCCGCCGGTAGCGGCGCGGTGCGTTACGAGGATGCGGACGCCGCTCAGTGGCGCGTCTCCGGATGAGGCTGGACCGGGATCGCTCCGACCCAGGAGGACACGGCGTCGACCGTGCGCAGCTCGGGCGCCTGGCGGAGCAGCAGCACCGCGGCGTCGGGCGTGAGGTCGAGGCGCAGGGCCAGGGCGAAGGCGACCAGCCGGCGCTCCTCCGCCTCGGCTTCCGGAGCGCCCAGGATCGCGTCGATCCGGGTGTCCCGGCGGAGGCGATAGGCCTCCGCGCGGTCGGAGGCGTCGAGGTCGTGGAGCTCGGCCAGGGTCACGCCACGCTCCGCAGCGGGGGTGAGACGCGGGAGCCGCTGCGACCGTCGCCGAGCGGAGCGGTGACCAGCTCGAACCGCTCCTGGACCGGGCGCTGATCCTCCGGGCGCTCGACGAGCTCGCGGCTGAGATGGTCGAAGGCGGTGGCGGCGCTGCGGACCTGCTCGCTCGTCACGAAGTCGTCGCCGAACGCATAGAAGGCCGGCAGATTGACCAGTCTGAGCAGCGAGCCGCTATTCCAGGGCTCCCGGACCGCCTCGTGGTAGCGGATGCGCGTGAAGCGGCGCCGCGTGCAGTGTATCGGGTGGCCGGTGCCGACATGACTGCCGGCGTTCTTCGAGTAGTACATCCCCTTGTTGCTGCCCGGCTTCGCCTGAACATCGTTCTGCTTGTCCGCGGACATCGGTTCGGCGCGGCCGTCGATCACCCACAGATCGACCTCGGTCCGCTCGATGATCTGCTCGGGGATGGTCCGGAGACCGCGAAGCTCGTTTTCGACCGGCGGAATGGGGCCGAAGTCAGCTTGCAGGGGCTCAGCCTGCTCGCGGGCCACCTCCGCCTCGGCGAGGTCCCGGAGCAGGCCTCGCAGCGCCAGGGCGTGGCGGCGGTACTCGGCCGGGAGGCGCTGGCGGATGGCGTCGCACTTCGCCACGGCGTCGGCGTGCTGGGCCCGGCGCGCGTCCCGCTCCCGATCGTCTCGGACGCTGGTGATGCGGCGGGTGAGCGCCGCCACGAGGGCTTCGGCACGGTCGAGCTCGACGACGGCCCGGGCCTTGGCCGCCTGGATCTGCTCCAGCTCGGCGGGCGAGGCGTCGAGGATCTGCTCCCGGTAGCTGGCCTCGGCGGCGTCCCGGTCTCGGGTGGCGACCTCGATCTGGCCGCGGGCCTCGGCGAGCCCGGCGTCCAGGGCGTCGAGGTCGGTGCCGGTACGGGCGAGTGCCACGAGGTCGGTGGCGGACTTGGCGGTCTTCTGGGCGGGTGTCTTCACGGGCGTGCCTTTCGGGTAATGGGCTTCGGGCGACGTCAGGGCGACGTTGATTTCCACGGGTGAGGTGCGTCGACCGGATCGGCATCGGCCCAATAGGGCAGCCGGCGTTCGGCCTCCCGCCAGGCATCCAGATCGACCGGGTGGCCGGCGAGGTCGGCGAGGGCCGCCCAGTCCGGCGGGTAGGCGGTGGCGGGCGGCGCCCCCAGGGGGCCAGCATGCTCGTCCGGTGCGCCCAGCGTCAGGGCGAGATCACTGGCGGCTTCGAACATCTCGGCCCGGGTGATGCCGGCGGCGGCGTAGGCGGTCTCCGGCGGGCCCTCCGCCGCCAGGACGGCGAAGGCGACCACGGCCTCGACGCGATCGAGCATGGCCACCAGCACGTCCCGAAGGTCGAGATCGCTGGCGGTCGGCTCCGGCTGCGGCTTGCGCTCCGGCCGGCGCTCCGGCTTAGCCTTTGCGCCTTTGGCGAGACGACCGGCCCGGTTAACTCCGCGGTCCTCGAAGCTGTTAAGTCCGAGAGCGTTCGACTTAAGCCAGTTAAGGGCGTCGGCGCGGTTAAGTCGGCCGTCCGCCCGTACAGGCAGGCCCCGCTTCACGTATTGCGAGACGCGCGGCCGAGAAATCGACAGCTCGGCCGCAAGTGCAGCCTTGGTAATGATGGTCATGGCGACCCCCAAGGCTGGGCGGTGTTAAGTGACTTTCGGACCCTGGCGCTAGGAAGGGGCCGCGCCTCTGAGGCCCGTGTCCCCGACGAACCGGCAGGGTCCCTCGACTGTTGCTCAAATGTCACGGATTGGGAGGGTGGCAGGGCCTCGGCATTCCCGGAGCTATCTTCAGCCGACCGGTCGCCGTCCCTGGGGTAGTGGGCGAGCGCGGTCATGACCTGCCGCCCGTGTTCGTGGTGATGCCGTGGCGGCGCCTCATGTCGGCGACCAAATCAACGGGTTTCTGGGAGCTCTGGCCGGCATAGGCACGACCGGCTGCCTGCGAGGTGATCGCCGTCCCCTGCTGCCCACCTACGGGCGTGATGCCGACGCGGGCCAAGGTCCGGCGCATGCTGGCCGCGCCGAGCGCATGGGGGGCGGTGGCGGCTGGGGCGGGCGTGGGCGGCGCCAGCGGTACCGGTGCGGGTGTCGGGTTACTGGCCGTCGGTTGCGGCGCGGGATCCGTCGGGGCGTCCTCGGCCTCTGGCTCGACACCGTCGAACGCGGCGATGTTGGCCTGGATCGCGCGGATGGTCTCGGCCCGCTCTGAAGTCGCGGTTTCGCGCTGCTCCGCCTCAAGGTGGCCGAGGGTGCAGAAGGCCAGATCCCGGCCGGCTTGGTCCGTGATCGGCTTCCGGGCTTGGATGAGGTCGGCTTCGACATACCCACGCATCGGCGACGCATCCTGCTACTAGGCTAGAGGGGGCGGCACCCGCGACTTCCTGGTCCTCGACAACCCAGAGAGCCGCAGGTGCCTCGCCGAGCGCAGGAGGTCGCTCGGCGATCTGGGTTCAGGCGGCCTGCCGCTGGTTAGGGGCATCGAGCGCCGGGGTGCGCGGGCCGTCATCTGGGCTGAGCCGAACACCGTAGCGGGCGAGATGGGCCCGCAGGCTCTGGCGCGTGAACTCGCTCATGGTCTGGCCGCGCTGGCGAGCTGCGGCCTCCACCGCTCGGGCGAGATCGGTCTCGACCTTCAGCCGAAGCAGGGCGTCTCGCCGGAGAGGATTTGTCATGATGTGGCTACGCCTCAATCACTGCGTAGCTAGAACGATGGATTACATGATGCGGCGCGGCAAGATGCTCTCGGAGCTATCTAAATTTCACACTTCGGTTCCTCGCGAGGCATAGTTATGGTTTGTGATACTTTGTTATATTCAAACCGAAATACTTATGCCAATATGTCGCACCACAGGAGCCGGGTTTTCGGTGCGGACCTGACAGCTGCACCGCGCAGTTGATCCGCCCCCAGTGAAGTGGTCCGCCCTGAGGTATGGCTTTCGGGCCAGGACGAGGACGGACAGATGGGAACGAAGCGGCACAAGCCGGAGGATGTCGTCG
>NZ_LMPY01000058.1:0-8719 GCF_001424445.1 Methylobacterium sp. Leaf361
GCGGGAAGCCGCCTGGAGATCCGCCTCCGCGGCCTTGGGGCATGGCCGCGGGCGGCGTCGTCCGGCGGCAGGTCCGGTTCGCCGCCGAGGGGATCGAGCCGCAGCGGCACCAGCGTGGTGAACCAGCCCACCGTCCGGCTCAGGTCGTGGCGCGCCGCCTCGCCGGCCGCGTCCGCCAAGCTGTCCGCCAGGGCGTCGGCATCGCGACCGTGGCCCTCGAGCACGACGCGCACGGCTCGCCCGCCGCAGCGGCGCGACACCGCCACTGCGAGCGCCGCGAGCAGGAGTTCGTCGGGGCGCGTGCGGTAGGGCCGGCCCGCCCGGCGCAGGAAGGCGTCGGTGGTGTCGGCGTCGAGGCTGTCGGCGATCTCGGTCTGGGCGGATTCGACGTTGGGGGCGTCGGGCCGGGCAGGTTCGAGGCCCCATGCGGGCGGCGCGAGCTGCGCCGCCCAGGCCTCGGCCCAGGCGCGGCGGCGGTCGGCCTCGGCCGGATCCCGGACCAGGGCGTCGAGGTGCCGGGCCCAGGCGGGGAAGGAGGTCGCGGGCGCCGGCAGGGTCCGCCCCGCGAGGGCCAGGGCGAGATCCGCCACCAGGATGCGCCAGGAGACGGCGTCGACCACGAGGTGGTGGGCGACGAGGAGGAGGCGCTGCCCGCCGTCCGGGGCCGGATCGACCAGGACGGCGCGCAGCACCGGCCCGCGGGCGAGGTCGAGGCTCGTCTGCGCGGCCTCGGCCAGCGCCGCCAGGGCGGCCGCGTCCCGGGCCTCGCGGCACCACAGCGACCCGGCGGCCGCGACGGCGTCGGCGGCGGTGCAGGTCTGCCGCCAGCCGCCGTCGGCCGCCTGCGCGAAGCGCAGCCGCAGGGCGGGATGGGCGGTGGACAGCGCGGCGAGCGCCTCCGCGACGCGGTCCGCCGCGAGGCGCGCCCGCGGGACGAGCAGCACGGCCATGTTCCAGTGCGCGCGCCGCGGCATCGGCGCGGCCAGGAACCAGCTCTGGATCGGGGTCAGCGGTACCGGGCCGGCCTCGAGGCCCGGATCGGTCGCCGCGTCGCGCGCGGGGAGCGCCGGGCATGCGCCCTGCCGCTCGGCGTGCGCGGCGAGGGCGGCGAGGCTCTGGTGGGTGAACACGTCGCGGGGGGTGAGCGTCAGGCCGGCCTGACGGGCGCGCGTGACGAGCTGGAGGGCGAGGATGGAATCGCCGCCGCGCTCGAAGAAGGTGTCGGACCGGGCGACGGCGTCGGGTCCGGGCAGGCCGAGCACCGCGGCCCAGACATCGGCGAGGCGCCGCTCGGTCGCCGTGCGCGGCGGGTCGGCGTCCGGGGCGGGCGCGTCCGCGTCGGGCTCGAGCAGGGCGCGGGCGTCGAGCTTGCCGCTCGTCGAGAGCGGCAGGGCGTCGAGCAGGACGATCGCGGCCGGCACCAGGGCCTCGGGCAGGTCTCGGGCCAGGGCGCGGCGCAGCTCCTGCGGGTCGGGGTGCGCGCCCGGCGCGGGCACCGCGTAGGCCACGAGCCGCGCGGGGCCGTCGGGTCTGCGGCGGGCGACGACGGCGGCCTGGGCGATGCCGGGCTGCGCGCGCAGGGCGGCGGCGACCTCGCCGGGCTCGACGCGCTGTCCGCGGATCTTGACCTGCTCGTCGGCGCGTCCGCGGTAGTCGAGGGCGCCGTCGGGGCGNAGGGCGGCGGCGACCTCGCCGGGCTCGACGCGCTGTCCGCGGATCTTGACCTGCTCGTCGGCGCGTCCGCGGTAGTCGAGGGCGCCGTCGGGGCGGCGGGCGGCACGGTCCCCGGTGCGGTAGAGGCGCGCGCCGGGCCTTCCGAACGGGTCGGGCACGAAGCGCTCGGCGGTCAGGCCGGGGCGTCCGAGATAGCCGCGGGCGAGGCCGGTGCCGCCGATGTAGAGCTCGCCCACCACCCCCACCGGCACCGGGTGCAGCGCCTCGTCGAGGATCCAGGCCGTCCGGTCGCCCACCGGGCTGCCGATCGGCGCGTAGGGTGTGTCGCAGGTCGTGCCGGCGGGGACCTTCCAGACGAGCGGCGTCACCACGGTCTCGGTCGGCCCGTAGCCGTTGATGAGGCGGCGCGGCCCGAGGGCGCGGTTGACGCGCGCGAGCTCGTCGCGCGGCATCGCCTCGCCGCCGAAGGAGAGCAGGTCGAGGGTCGGCGCGCCGCCCTCCTGCTCGGCCCAGCGCGTCAGTTCCCGGACGTAGCTCGGCGGGAAGCCGGCATTCGTCACGCCGTGCCGGCGGAACGCCGCGAACACCTCCGCCGGCGACCAGAGCGCGTCGTCGCGGAGCACGAGGCTGGCGCCGCAGGCGAGCGCGGTCAGCCAGCGCTCGTGCCCGCCGTCGAAGTTGAAGGTGATGAAGTGGAACTCGCGGGAGTCCGCGTCCATCTCGTAGAGCGGCGCGGTCGCGCGGACGTGCATCGCGAGCGGGCCGTGCGCGACCGCCACCGCCTTCGGCTTCCCCGTCGAGCCGGAGGTGTAGATCAGGTAGGCGAGGTTCTCCGGGTGGAGCGCCACCGGGGGTGGAGGCCCCGCGCCCGCGTCCGGCGCGTCCGCGTCGATCAGGATCCGCGGGACCGCGGCCGGCCCGCGGCCGGCATGGGCGCGATCCGTGACGAGGACGCGCGCGCCGCTGTCGGCGACCATCGCGGCGATCCGCGCGTCCGGCAGGTCGAGCCCGAGCGGCAGGTAGGCGCCGCCCGCCTTGAGCACGCCGAGATAGGCGGCGAGCAGGCCGGGCGAGCGGGGCAGCATCACGGCGGCGACCGTGTCCGGGCCGATGCCGGCCTCGGCGAGACGGTGCGCGAGGCGGTTCGCCTCGGCGTCCAGCGTGCCGCGGCTCGTGGCGCGATCGGCGAAGATCACGGCGGTCCGTTCGGGGTCCGCGCGCGCGAGCCCCGCGATGGTCACGTGAACGTGCAGCCCGTCGACCTCGGACGGCGCGGAGGGCGGGTTCAGCCGCGCGATCTCGCCCGGTGCGAGCAGGGGCGCCCCGTGGATCGGCGCGTCCGGCGCCGCGACGAGGCTGCCCAGCAGGGTCAGGAAATGGTCGCGCCAGCGCGCGACGGTGGCCGCGTCGAACAGGTCGCGGGCGTAGGTGAGGTGCGCGGTGAAGCCGCCCTGCGCGTCCTCCAGCGTGGTCAGGCCGAGATCCACGTGGGCGCTGCCGGTGGCGCGGGGGACGCGCTCGACCGACAGGTCGCCGAGGCGGATCGTGGCGAGCGGGCGCTCCTGCAGGTGCTGGACGATCGCCTGGAACAGGGGATTGCGGCCCGAATGCCGGTCGGGGCTCAGGGCGCTCACGAGCCGCTCGAACGGCACGGATTGATGGGCCTGGGCCTCCACGAGGAGCGCCCGCGTCGCCTCCACGCACGCGGCGAAGCTGTCCAGCGGGTCGAACGCGAAGGGCAGCACCAGGGTGTTGGCGAAGCTGCCGATCACGCCCGCGGTCTCGGGCCGGGTGCGGTTCGCCACCGGCACGCCCAGGCGGAGAGCGCGCTCGCCGCCGAGGCGCTGGAGCAGGATCGCGAAGCCGGCGGCGAGGACGTGGAACGCGGTCGCGCCGCCGCGGCGGGCCAGGGCGCGGATGCCCGCCGCGGTCGCGGGCGGCAGCGGGAAGGTCAGCGTCTCCCCGGTGAAGCTGGGCACGTCGGGGCGCGGCCGGTCGGCGGGCAGGGCGAGGACGGGGTGCTCCGTGCCGAGGAGGTCCGTCCAGAACCCGAGGCTCGCGGCCTGGGCGCCCGCGTCCAGCATCCGCGCCTGCCAGGCGGCGTAATCCGCGTAGGTGATGGCGGGGGCCGCGCTCTCCGGCGCGTCGGATCCGTAGCCGGTGGCGACCGCGTCGATCAGCAGGTCCATCGACACGGCGTCGCCGACGATGTGGTGCAGGGTCAGGAAGACGACGTGCCGGTCCGGCGCCTCGCGCACCAGGGCGGCGCGCAGCAGGGGCCCGCGCGCGAGGTCGAAGGGCGCCCGCTCGACGGCCGCCTCGATCGCGGCGCGGCGCGCCCGCGCCTCGGCCGCGTCGCAGCCGGTCAGGTCGTGGCGGGCCATCGCGAACGTGCCCGCCGGGTCGACCTGCTGCACCGGCTCCCCGTCGCGCAGGGGGAAGCGCGCGCGCAGGCCCGCGTGACGGGCGACGGCGCCGGCGAACGCCCGGTCCAGCGCCTCGGGGTCGAGCGGACCGGTCAGGCGCAGCGCGCCGACGATGTGATAGGCGGGGCTCTCCGGGTCGAGCTGCCAGAGGAGCCAGAACCGGCGCTGCGCGTCGGAGAGCGGTCCCGCGTCGCCGCCCTCCGCGGGCAGGATCGGCAGGCGGTCCGCGTCGAGGCCGCGCGCGGCGAGGTCCTGCACGAACCGGCGGCGCTTGCCGTCGGGCAGCGCGGCGAAGCGCGCCGCCAGGGCGCGCAACTGGTCGTCCCGCGAGGGGCCGGTGTCGGTCATTCGGCGTGTTCCAGCGCGTCGAGGAGGTCGCTCATCGCGTCGATGTCGGCGTCCGCGCCGCCCGCGTCCCGGCCTTCGATCGCGACCGCGAGATCCGCCAGGGTGCGCGCTTCGAAGACGGCGCGCAGGGGCAGGGCGATGCCGTGCGCCTCACTCAGGCGCGCGACGACCCGGGCGACGAGGAGCGAGTGCCCGCCCAGGGCGAAGAAGTTGTCGCCGCGCCCGACCGAGGGGAGGTTCAGCACCTCGGCCCAGACAGCGGCGAGGCGGCGCTCCGTCCCGGTCCGCGGCGGGTCGGCGGCCGGGTCGGCGACCGGCTCCGGCGCCGGCAGGGCGGCGCGGTCGACCTTGCCGTTGGGGGTCAGCGGCAGGGCATCGAGCGTCACGACGGCCGCGGGCACCATCGCGTCCGGCAGTGTCGCGGCGAGCGCCCGGCGCAGCTCCGCGGGGTCGAGCGCCGCCCCGGGGCCAGGGACGACGTGGGCCACCAGCCGCGCGTCGCCGGGCCGGTCCTGCCGCGCGGTCACGACGGCCTGCGCGACGCCGGGTTGCGCGATCAGCGCCGCCTCGACCTCGCCGGGCTCGATGCGCACGCCGCGGATCTTCACTTGGTGGTCGACGCGGCCGCGGTAGTCGAGGGCCCCGTCCGCGCGCCAGCGCGCCCGGTCGCCGGTCCGGTACATGCGCGCGCCGGGCGGCCCGAAGGGGCAGGGGACGAAGCGTTCGGCCGTGAGCCCCGGCCGCCCGAGGTACCCGCGGGCGAGCCCGGCGCCCGCGAGGTAGAGTTCGCCGGCCGTGCCCGGCGGGACCGGCCGCAGGCCGCCGTCGAGGATGTAGGCCTGCGTGTTCCACAGGGGCGCGCCGATCGTGACGGCCTCCGCGCCGGGCACGATCTCGGCCGCCGTGGACCAGATCGTGGTCTCGGTCGGGCCGTAGAGGTTGGTGACCCGCGCCGCCCGCGCGCTCAGGGCGCCCGCGAGGTCGGGCGGCAGCGCCTCGCCGCCCACCAGCACCCGCACGCCGCGCAGGGCGTCCGTCTCCGCGAGGCCGCGCCACAGCGTCGGCGTGGCCTGCATCAGCGTGATGCCCGCCTCGCGGACGAGCCGCGCCAGACGCCCGGGATCGAGCACGTCGTCCCGCCCGGCCAGCACCACGCGCGCGCCGCGGAGCAGCGGCCCGAACAGTTCGAGGCCCGCGATGTCGAAGCCGACCGTGGTGACGGCGAGCAGCCGGTCCGCCGGCGTCACGCCGAGGCGATCGACGAGGTCGTGCAGCAGGTTGGTCAGGCCGGCATGCGGGACCACGACCCCCTTGGGCCGGCCCGTGGAGCCGGACGTGTAGATCACGTAGGCGGGATGGGCCGGCACGAGCGGGCGCGCCCGGTCCCGGTCGGTCGGCGCGCGGGCCGGCGCGGCCGCGAGCGCCGCGCGCCCGTCCGGAGCGTCGAGCACCAGGGCGGGCAGGCTGTCCGGCCGCGGCCACCCGTCGACGGTCACGAGGCCGGCGGGCCGGGCATCGGCCAGCATGAGGGCGAGCCGCTCCGCGGGGTAGCCCGGGTCGAGCGGCAGGTAGGCCGCCCCGGCCTTGAGCACGCCCAGCAGCGCCGCGACGAGGTCCGGCCCGCGCGGCAGCGCCACCGCCACGATGTCCTCCGGTCCGATCCCGCGGGCGATGAGCGCGTGGGCGATCCGGTTGGCGCGGGCCTCGAGCTCCGCGTAGCGCAGCACCTCCGAACCGGCCACCAGGGCGACGGCCTCCGGCGTGCGGGCCGCCTGCGCGGCGACGAGCGCCGGCAGGGTCTCGGGCGGCACCGCCCGCGCCGTCGCGTTCCAGTCCGTCAGGACCTGCCGCCGCTCGCCGGCCTCGAACAGGTCGAGATCCCCGATTGCCCGGTCCGGCGCGGCCGCCAGGGCCGCGAGCAGCCGCGCGAACCGGTCCGCGAGGCGGGTCGCGCCGGCTTCTTCGAAGAGGTCCGTGGCGTATTCGAGGTGGCCGACGACGCCCGCCTCCGTCCCGTCGGCCCCGCGCCGCTCGACGAGGCCGAAGGCGAGGTCGAACCGCGCGGCCCCGGAACCGACCGGATCCGGGACGGCGCGCAGGCCGGCCAGATCGAACGAATCCGGCACGCCGTCCTGAAGCGCCAGCATGACCTGGAACAGGGGGTGGCGCGCGAGCGAGCGCGGCGGGTTCAGCACCTCCACGAGGCGCTCGAAGGGCACGTCCTGGTGCGCGTAGGCCTCGAGCGCGACGGCGCGGGCCCGCCCCACGAGGTCGCGCCCGCTCGGGTCGCCGGACGTGTCGGTCCGCAGCACGAGCGTGTTGACGAAGCAGCCGACGAGGCCGTCGAGGGCCTCGTCCGTGCGACCCGCGATCGGGCTCCCGAGCGGGATGTCCTCGCCCGCGCCCAGGCGGGTCAGGAGCGCCGACAGGCCGGCCTGGAGCACCATGAAGAGGCTCGCCCGCTCGCGCCGCGCGAGATCCGCCAGCGCGCGGTGGAGATCCGGCCCGAGGGCGAGGGGCACGCGCCGCCCGCGGTGGCTCGCCGTCGCCGGGCGCGGCCGGTCGGTAGGCAGCGCGAGGCCTGCGGGCAGCCCCGCGAGCTGCGCGTGCCAGTAGCCGATCTCGCGGGCGATCAGGCTGTCCGGGTCGGCCTCGTCGCCGAGACGGTCGCGCTGCCAGAGCGCGTAGTCCGCGTACTGCACCGGCAGGGCCGGGCGCTCCGGCGCCGCGCCGCGGCGGCGCGCCGCGTAGGCCGCCGCGAGATCGCACATCAGCGGAGTCAGCGACCAGCCGTCGGCGGCGACGTGGTGGATCAGGAGGAGGAGCCCGTGCGCGTCCGGGCCGAACCGGTACAGCCGCGCGCGGATCGGCAGGTCGACGGCCAGGTCGAAGGGCGCGCGCGCCGCCGCGGACAGCGCGTCCGGCCACGATTCCGGGTCCGCCGCGCACAGGTCGAGGCCGGGCCGCGCCGCGTCGGGCGGCAGGACCTGCTGCGCCGGCGCCCCGTCGATCGCGACGATGCGGGTCCGCAGGCTCTCGTGGCGCGCCACCACGTCGGCGAGGGCCGCGCGCAGCGCGTCGGCGTCGAGCGGGCCCGTGAGGCGGAGCGCGATCGGGATGGTGTAGGGATGCGCGCCGTCGATCCGCGACAGCAGCCACATCCGGGTCTGGGCCGCGGAGAGCGGGACGACGTCCGGCCGCGGGCGCGCGCCGAGGGGTAGGCGCGCGGGGCCGGCGCGTCCGGCCGCATCGCCGCCGACCGCGGCGATCCACCCGCTCAGCGCCGCGACCGTCGGGGCCTCGAACACGGCGCGCAGCGGCAGCTCGACGCCGAGCGCCGCGCGCAGCCGGCTGACGAGGCGGGTGGCGAGCAGCGAGTGCCCGCCGAGGTCGAAGAAGCCGTCGTCGATCCCGACCGCGTCGAGGCCGAGCACCTGCGCGAAGGCCTGGGCCACGGCCGCCTCGCGCGCGGTGCGCGGCCCGCGCCGGTCCGCGCCCGCCCAGTCGGGTTCGGGGAGGCGTCCTGGGTCGAGCTTCCCGTTGGCGGAGACCGGCAGGGCGGGCAGGGCGAGGATGCGGGCGGGGCGCAGCGCGTCGGGCAGCGTGTCGGCCAGGGCGCGCTGCAGCGCGGGCTCGTCGAGGACGCCGCCGGCCGCCGGCACCGCGTAGCCCACCAGCCGCAGCCCCCCGTCCGGACCGGGACGGGCGACCACCGCCGCCTCGGCGACACCCGGCAGCGCCCGCAGCGCGGCGGCCGCCTCGCCCGGCTCCACGCGCTGGCCGCGGATCTTGACCTGATCGTCCGCCCGCCCGCGGTAGCGCCCCGGCCGGTGCGCCGCCGCGCCCGGCCTCCGGGTCGGGCACGAACCGCGCGGCGGTCAGGCCGGGCTGGCCGCGGTAGCCCCGGGCGAGGCCGAGGCCGCCGATGTAGAGCTCGCCGACGACGCCGACCGGCACCGGGTGGAGCGCGTCGTCGAGGACGTGCAGGCGCAGGTTGGCGATGGGCGCGCCGATCGGCACGCGCGGCCCGGGGGCGGGCCCGTCCGCGCAGGCGCTGTCGCTTGCGCCGTCGCAGGCGCTGTCCCAGGCTGCGACGTCGCAGGCGGTGACGTCGATGGCGGCCTCGGCGGGTCCGTAGAGGTTGTGCACCCGCGCGCCGGTGCGGGCGGCGACGGCGCGGGCGAGGTCGGGCGGCAGGGCCTCGCCGCTGGCGACCAGTCGGGTCTGATCGATCATGGCCTGCTTGGTGCCGAACATGATCGAGCCGGTCG
>NZ_LMPY01000059.1:0-7883 GCF_001424445.1 Methylobacterium sp. Leaf361
GCGCGGCGCGGCAGGTCGGCGGCCGAGGCGGCGCCGGTCAGGAGAGGCGCGGCGCGGCAGGTCGGCGGCCGAGGCGGCGCCGGTCAGGAGAGCCGTAGCGGCGCTCGCGAGCAGAAGCTTCTTGATCATCTGGTCCTCTGTCTCCCGTTGGACGGGATGTGTGCGGGGCGGACAGGACGTCAGGATGTGCGGGCGCGATAGTGCATTGTTGCAACAGCGCCGACGGGGGTCCGGAGCCGGTGGACCGAAAGGTGCGCTGGAGCACATCATCGCGGCGTCGTGATCCGGTGTCGCGGAACTATTTCGCGACTTCTGTCGCGGAGTTCCGCCGCGACGACCAATATGCGCACGCTGCGACCGCACATCTCCGCGCGCCCGATCCCGTCGGCGAAACGCTTGATCCAGGTTGTTGCCCACCGCGCCGGTGCCCGACAGACTTGTACAGCGGCGCCGCATGGGTCGTTGCCCGATCGATCGGAGTGCTCGCGGCCGCGTCCCACATGGATGAACTCTCCCTGGATCCCGCCTCGGGTCTGGTTCGGGCCGCCCACCGCCTGGCGACCGCCCGGTCCCTGGAGGACACGGTCGCGATCCTGCGCGAGACCGCGCGGGAGATCGCGGGCTCCGACGGGATCGCGGTGGTTCTGCGCGAGGGCGACGCCTCCTTCTACGCCGCCGAGGACGCGATCGAGCCGCTGTGGCGCGGCCGCAGGTTCCCGCTGACGGCGTGCATCTCGGGTCGCGCGATGCTCGACGACGCGACCATCGTGATCCCGGACATCGAGTGCGATCCCCGGGTGCCGCTCGCCCTCTACCGCCTGACCTCAATGCGCAGCCTCGTGATGGTTCCGATCGGCTCGCCCGAGCCCGTCGCCGCACTAGGCGCCTACTGGTGCGCCTCGGTCATGCCGGACGACGCGACGGTCCGCCGGCTCGAGGATCTGGCCCGGCACGCGGCCACCGCCCTGGCGCGGCCGCGCTCGGCGGGATCGTGACGGTCGCGGCCGCGCGGGTCCGCGGCCGCAGGATCCCGTTCCGGCCGGGATCGATCGGCCGTCCCGGCCGTTCCCCGCCCTCAGGCCCCCGCACGGAAGACCCAGACCCGCCACATGAAGCGCCTCACCCTCATCGGCATCTTCATCGTCCTGCTGCTCGCCATCGTGGCGATCGCGGCCACGTGGTCGAAGGTCACGCCCGTCAATCCGGCGGTCGCGCCGGACACGTCCGCGACGCCCAACCCCACCGGCGAGCGGAAATGAGGCCGCGCTGACGCATCGCCCGGCACGCCGGTCCCGGCGACCGCGCCGGGAACATGCGGCGACCTCCCGCCTTGGCCCTACACGAAGGACCGCAGGGAGAGACGGATGGGACAGGATGTCGACGCCGCACGCGAGGCCCTGGGGACCGTCCCGCCGGGCCGGCCGGCAGCCCCGGAGAAGCGGGCCGACCCGGCGGCCGGCGGCAGCGGTCCCCACGCCCCGGGCCCCCTTGATCCCGGCTCCGACGCGGCGCCGGAGAGCGGCGGCTACGACACCCGACCGCCCGCGCCGCAGTCCGACAACCGGAAGGGCGGGTACGGCGCCGGCTGAGGCGCGCGAACCCCCTTCATCCGTCCATCGCCCTCAAGGCGCGGCGCTTTGCCTGTGCCGGCGCGCGCGGGTCGCCCGTCGAAGTCGCCTGCGGGCGCGCGGGGTCGTTCGGCGGCGCTGATCGGCGTCGTTCGAGGCTGTCGCGCGGTCAGCCGGGTCACCCCCGTCCGGACGCGCCGAGATCCTCTGCGGTCGATGCAGACGTGCAACGAACGGCGCACCCGTCGGCCTCCGCACGGCGCGAGAAAATCTAGAGATATTCATCGAGTCTTCGTTCTATATTTACGCTGTTTAAACCCTTGCCGCGCCCAAACCGTGGGAACGTAAATCGCTCGCTGGAAGTCCGATCATGAATGAGACCTTCGATGAGACATCCAACACCTTGGCCGTGATGACCGCCGAGCTTGTGGCCGCCTACGTGTCGAACAATCCGGTGCCGGCCGCGGAGCTGCCGGCCCTGATCGCACGGGTGCACGGCGCGATCAGCGGACTCGTCGCCGGGACGCCGACGGCGCAGGCCGGCGCGGCCCCGCAGGCCGAGGTCGAGAAGCCGAGCGCGGCCCAGATCCGCAAGTCGGTCCGGCACGACGGGATCGTCAGCTTCATCGACGGCAAGCTCTACAAGACGCTGAAGCGCCACTTGGCCAGCCACGGCCTGGATCCGCGCAGCTACCGCGACAGCTACGGCCTGCCGACCGACTATCCGATGGTTGCCCCCGGTTACGCCGAGCAGCGCTCCGCCCTCGCCAAGGCGATCGGCCTCGGCCAGCCCGGCGCCATGGCGCGGCGCGGCGGCACGGACCACTGATCCCCGACAGGCGCGTCGCCGCCCGGGCGGCGAGACCGCCGGCTGCCCGGCCGACCGCGCGGGTATCGCCGGGCGGTCAACCCTCCGGGCCGGCGCGGCGCTGCTCTCGGACCCCGCCCGCCCCGGTGCGGCCGCGGGCGTAGCCCAGCGATATCAGCCCGCCCTGCCGGGCGAGGCGCCGCTCCAGCGCGTCGAGATCGACCAGAGCGTCCGCGATGGCCGCGACGAGCGCGGTCCACGCGTCACCCTTCGCCGCCCTGTGATAGGCCACGGCGATCGTCTCGGCTTCCCTGAGACGAAACTCCGCAGGGGCCACCTCGGGATCTGGGTGCATCGTCGTCCGAATCCGCATAGAACATATCACGAACAAAGCGCATCGGCGCGGTGGGTTCAACCGCGGATGCGCCCCGTTCTCGGATCGCGGTGGAGTGCTGTGGATTGATCGAGGGAAGCTCAATGCCGACGCGGCTTTACCGCTTCCACTGCACGGACGGCCACGAGCTGGTGACCGACCTGCGCGGCAGCCGGTTTCCGAACGCGGCGCAGGTGCGGGCCCACGCCGATCGGGTCGCGCTCGCGCTGATGGAGCGGGTCGTGGAGCGGTTCGACTGGTCGGGCTGGCAGGTCGAAGTCTACGACGCCAAGGGCCGTCGGGTCTGGATCCGGGCCTTCCCGGATGTGTGCGTCGACAGGCGGGCCGCCTGAGACGGGTGGCCGAGCAGAAGGAGAAGCAGATGGCGTTCAAGCCGAGATCCGCCGCCGAGACCAAGGCGCGCGACCTGGGTCTGGCCCTGGCCCGGATCGCCGAGGACGCGGGCACGCCGGCCCATATCGGCGTCGACCGCTTGCGGCGCGCGAGCCCCCGGCTGACCCCGCTGGCGGTGGGTCAGATGGTGCGCCGGGAGCGGGACACCGTCGAGGCGACCCTGGCCGAGCGCGGTCTGGCGCTCGTCGACTATTCCGATCAGGGGCCGGGTCGCGGGATGGAATTCGTCATCGACGCGGCGGCCTGAGCGGCGCGGGTCAGGCCGCCGCCGGGCGGCTCCGCAGAAGGCGGCCGACCAGGCGGAACGGCAGGAGCGGCAGCTTGATCAGCGCCGTGACCACCAGCACCGCCACGACGGTGAGAAGCGCGAGAACAGAGTTCATCATGCGCGTCGGACTCCCATGACCGGCTCGCCCCTCGGGCCGGGAGCGCTACGAGGCGCCCGGATCACGGCGAGACTATGGACGGTCGGGCGCCATTCGGTCGAGGCTGTGTCAAAACCCGAACGCTATCGGCCCTCGTAGAAAAACGTTCTCTCGAAGCAGGGTGACATCGGGCTAAGGGACCTCGTGTTGCCATTTGTTCTACGGTTTCCCAGCACATCCGAGTTTTGACACAGCCTCGGTCGCAGCCGGACATCCGCGCGGGGCACTGGATACCGGGCCCCGTTCGGGCGGTTCTTCCCGGCAGGCCTGCCCCGGTCAGGCCGCCACACGCGGAGAGGAGTTCGGTATGCGCACGCGTCTCGCCGGAAGATCGGCCGCGCTCGCGGCCGCGGCCGCGCTCTCGGTGATCGGGTCATCCGCGGCCCCCGCCCGGGCACAGCCGGCGGCACAGGCGCAGGTGGCCGTGCGCTACGCCGCGCCGGAGCGGTTCACCGATGCCGAGAACCGCTTCGGCTCCGGGCAGCCGCTCCGGGTCACCCTGGCCGAGCTGACCCGGATCTTCACGGATCTCGGCACGGCGCGGCTCCGCCCCGACGAGCGTCTCGACATCACGGTGCTCGACGTCGATCTGGCGGGCTTCGACCGGCCCGGCTTCGCGACCCCGACCGGCCTGCGGGTCGTGACGGACGCCACGCCGCCGCGGATCCGCCTCGCCTACAGCCTGCGTCGCGGCGGCCGCACCGTGGCACGGGGCGCGGACACGGTGACGGACATCAACTTCCTGCTGACGTCCAATCCCCGCTTCTCCACCGGCGGCCTCTACTACGAGCGGCAGATCCTGCGCGACTGGTTCGCCCGGCGCTTCCCGGAGCCCGCGGGCCGCGGCTAGAACCCGTCTGCCGGCCCGACGACGCGACCGGGCCGGAGCCGGCGGCGCCCCTACCGGGCAGAGGAGCGGTGTAGTAGCGTCGGCGTGACCCGCACGCCGGGCCGGCCGACCCGACCGGTCGCGGACCGGGCTTCCACCCTCTGCGCTCGCTCGAGCCGGAGTCTCACGAGTCGGTCACTGCATGAGCGAGGCCCGCATCTTCTCGGCCGGCTGCAGCGAACTCGCCGACCTCGTCCGGAGCTTCGACTGGGCGAGGACGCCGCTGGGTCCCATCGCCGACTGGCCGCAGAGCCTGGTCTTCGCGGTCAGCACGCTGCTGCAATCGCCGGTGCCGATCGTGCTGCTCTGGGGCGAGGACGGCATCATGATCTACAACGACGCCTATTCGGGCTTCGCGGGCGGCCGCCATCCCGAGCTCCTCGGCTCGAAGGTGCGCGAGGGCTGGCCGGAGGTCGCCGACTTCAACGACAACGTCATGCGCGTCGGCCTCGCCGGCGGGACGCTGTCGTACAAGGACCAGCAACTGACCCTGCACCGCTACGGCCGGCCCGAGCCGGTCTGGATGAATCTCGACTACTCGCCGGTCTTCGGGGAGGACGGGCACCCGGCCGGGGTCATCGCCATCGTGGTCGAGAGCACCGAGCGGGTTCTGGCCGAGCGCCGCCTGCGCGCGAGCGAGGAGCTGTTCCGCACCCTCGCCCAGGGCATCCCCCAGCTCGTCTGGCGCGCCGCGATCGACGGGGCCTGCATCTGGTCGAGCCCGCAATGGCACGCCTATACCGGGCAGACCGACGCGACGAGCCTGGGCTGGGGCTGGCTGGCGGCGGTCCATCCGGACGATGAGGCGGTCGCCGCGGCCGCGTGGCGCGAGGCGCCGGTGAGCGGCCACCTCTCCTTCGAGCACCGGCTCCGCAACGCCGCCGAGGACCGGTTCTGCTGGTTCCAGACCCGCGCCGCGCCGGTCCGCGACGCGCAGGGCCGGATCGTCGAGTGGCTCGGCACCTCGACCGACATCGACGATCTGCGCCAGCTCCAGGAGCGGCAGCAGGTCATGGTCGCCGAGCTGCAGCACCGGACCCGGAACCTCCTCGGCGTCGTGCGCTCCATCGCCAAGCAGACCATGGCCCAGACCGGGCCCGGCGAGACGTTCCGGCAGCGGTTCAACGATCGCCTGTCCGCCCTCTCGCGGGTCCAGGGCCTCCTCTCGCGCTCCGATCAGGAACCGATCACGCTCCGCTCCCTGATCGAGACGGAACTCGCCGCCCTCGACGCCCCGGCCATGCCGGCGCGCATCCGGCTGCACGGACCCGTGGTGCGGCTGCGCAAGGCGACGGTGCAGACCTTCGCGCTGGCCCTGCACGAGCTCGCCACCAACGCGCTGAAATACGGCGCGCTCACCACCGCGCAGGGACGCCTGAGCGTGACGTGGCGGACCTACCGGGCGGACGACGGCGGCGGCCGGCTGCTGGTGGAATGGGTGGAGGAGGGTCTCGTTCGCGGACCGGAGCTGGCGGACGCGGCGCCGCGGGGCGGCTACGGGCGGGAACTGATCGAGCACGCCCTGCCCTACGCCCTGAAGGCGACGACCAGCTACGAACTCGGCGCCACGGCGCTACATTGCTCGATCAACATCCCGCTCCCCGAGGGAGAAGCCGCAGGCAACCCCGCATGACCTCGAAACCACGCGCGCTGGCCGGCAGGCGGGTCCTGCTCGTCGAGGACGACTACTTCATCGCCGTCGATCTCAAGTCCGGCTTCGAGGAAGGCGGCGCCCAGGTGCTGGGTCCGGTCGCGAGCGTCGGCGAGGCGCTGGCGCTGATCGCCGGCACGACCGAGATCGACGCCGCGGTCCTCGACATCAACCTGCAGGACGAGCTGGTCTATCCGGTGGCCGACGCGCTGCACGCGCGCGGCGTGCCCTTCCTGTTCGCCACCGGCTACGATCCGGTCGCCGTGCCCTCGCTCCACGGCGCCGTCGCGCTCTGCCAGAAGCCGATCGACCCGCAGGTCGTGGCGCGGGCGCTGTTCGGCTGACATTACCCGGCTGTCAGTGGCGCGAGCCGAGGCGGCGCGGCGGATGTTTCCCGTGAAACATCCGCGCGGGCATCGATTCTCGCGCCGCTGCCGGCGCCGCGCGTCAGCGATCCCCGAAGAGGCGCACGATCGCACCGGCGGCCAGCCACAGGCCTCTCAGGAGCCACCAGACCAGCCGGCCCGCCTGGACCAGCAGCTCGACGGCTTCGAGACCGTCGAGCACCCGCCGGAAGAAGCCGCGCCGGCGGGCTGCCGGTGCGGGCTCGGTCGGTGGCTTATCCGGGCCGTCTCTCCCGCGCATGCGCGCCTCCGGACCACGGCGCCGGCCGGGTAAAGGCGGCGCCCCTCACCACGCGGCCTGGAGGCCGGCGGTGAACACCTGGGCGGTGGCGCCCGGGCGGACGTCGCCGGTATAGCCCACCGACAACCGCACGCCCTCGGCGACCGCCCCCGTCAGGCTCACCCCCAGAACCGCGCCGTCCCGGCCCAGCGCGCTCGTCCGGCCCGCGAATGGGGCCCCGAACACGCTCGAGCGAACCACCGCCGCCGTGTCGGCCAGCTCGTGCGCCCAGTACGCCCGACCCTCCAGGCGCAGGTCCGGAATGCCCGCCAACGCCCAGCTCGTCACCCGCCCGCCGACCAGGCTGCGCGCCGCGTCGAGGTCGGCCACCGCGAAGCCCTGCCCGCCGAAGCCCTGCCCGACCAGACCGCCCCGCTCGGACACACGGCCCCGCGTCAGCCGGTCGTAGCTGAAGCCCACCTCCGGCACGACCTCGACCGGCAGGCCGGTCGCCAGCGCGTAGCCGGCAAAGCCCGACACCCCGCCGTTCCAGCCCGACGACAGCCCGGACGCCTGCGACACCGCCGCGCCCAGCGCCACCGTCCGGTCCACCCAGCCTAGCCGGCAAAGCCCGACACCCCGCCGTTCCAGCCCGACGACAGCCCGGACGCCTGCGACACCGCCGCGCCCAGCGCCACCGTCCGGTCCACCCGACCGTCCGCGTACGACACGCCCGCCGTGCCCCGCAGCACCACCGCGCCCAGCCGCGTGCTCGCGTACAGCGTCCCGCCGTAGCTGTCGGTGGTGAACCGACCCAGCCCCGCGCCCCGCGACGTGCCGCCCGCGCGCAGGTAGCTGAACGCCCCGCCCACCTGCGTGTCCGCCCCGACCTGGCGGTCGACGCCCATCAGCAGCCCGCCCGCGTCGAACCCGGCGCCCGCCGCAGCCCGGTCGCCGGCGCGCGCACCGAACCCGTACAGCGCGTCGGCCCAGACCCGGCCCTCGCCCACCGCAAGCGGCGCCGCCGCCGCCCCGGCGCCGCCGCGCACCTGCAGCGCCGTGCGGTTCGGGCCCGGGCCCGGATCGCCCGCGCTGAACGCGCCCGCGCCCCCGCCCAGCCCGCGCTGGTGC
>NZ_LMPY01000060.1:0-7671 GCF_001424445.1 Methylobacterium sp. Leaf361
CCCGCGCGTACTTGGCCGACACCTGGGTTCCCGCGGCGTCCCGCGTCCCTCGTGCTCGCCTCCCGGGCCATGCCCCCGGCGCCACGCGCGCGCGGGGACGATCACGCGTGTCCGGTGCCGGCACCTCGGGACGAGCCGGGGAGAGCGATGGTCCGCGTCCCGCCGGTCCTCAGGCCGGCAGCGGCTCGCGCGGCTCGGTGTGGTCGAACAGCCGGGGCGGCGCGATCGCGTCCCGGGCGCCCATCCGGGCGACGAGATGATCGGCGACCCGCAGGGCGTTGGCGATGATGGTCAACGTCGGGTTCACGGCGCCGATCGACGGGAAGAAGCTGGCGTCGGTCACGTAGAGGTTGTCCAGCTCGTGCGCCTTGCAGTTGGTGTCGAGCACCGACGTCCTCGGATCCGCGCCGAACCGCAGGGTCCCCGCCTGGTGGGCCGTCCCGCCGATCGGGACGTTCTTGCCCAGGTAGAGCGAGCGGTCGAACAGGTGCGGGTGGATGTCGGTGAAGCTGCAGATCTCGCGCAGCTTCTGCCGGAGCCGCTTGTGCGCCTCGACGTTCGTCTCGGTGAGGTCGAGATGGACCTTGCCGCCCTTGTAGAAGATCCGGCTCTGCGGCAGCGGCACGTCCTCGGAGGTCAGCCAGAAGTCGACGGAGTGCTTGGCGATCCAGTCGAACGGCTTGTCGGGGAACCATTGCAGGAAGCCCGGCAGGCCCTCGCCGTGGATCTGGGCGCCGTCCGACTTGCCGACCATCTGGATGTGGCCGAGGGGGAAGTCCCAGCCGTCCTTCGGGTCCGGATCGCCGAAGTAGAAGTCGTTGAGGCCGAGCGTCTTCTGGAACCGGGTCGGATTCGGGACCTTCGAGATCGCCAGCACCGTCGAGTTGTTGTGGCGCATGTAGTTGCGCCCGACCTGATCCGACCCGTTGGCGAGGCCGTTCGGGTGGCGGTCGCTGGCCGAGCGCAGCAGCAGCAGCGCCGAGGAGAGGGCGCCGCAGGCCACCACCACGATGTCGGCCGAGGCCTCGAACGGCGCGCCGTCGCGGTTCCCGACGACGCCCGTGACGGTGCGGCCGGAGGCGTCGGTGACGAGGCGCTCGATGTAGGTGCGGGTGAGCAGCGTCAGGTTCGGGCAGTCGCGCAGGGCGGGGTCGACCACCATGGTCTGCGCGTCCGACTTGCCGTTGGTGGGGCAGGGGAAGCCGTCGAACGATTCGCACTTGATGCAGGGCGAGGTCGGCACCGCGCGGCCGTCCTTCTCCACCAGCCGCACGCCCACCGGCAGGTGGAACGGGTGGTGGCCCGCCCGTTTCAGGTTGTCGAACAGCTCCTGGATCCGCGGCTCGTGCGCCACCGGCGGATGGGCGTAGGGCTTCGTCGACCAGGGCTCGGTCGGGTCCTCGCCGCGCAGGCCGTGAACGTGGAACAGCTCCTCGGCCGCCTGGTAGTACGGCTCGAAGACGTCGTACCCGACCGGCCAGGCCGGCGCGACGCCGTCCTGGTGGCGGATCTCGGCGAAGTCCTTCTCGCGGAGGCGGAAGAGGATCGAGCCGTAGAATTTCGAGTTCCCGCCGACGTAGTAGTGCAGGCCGGGGTGGAAGCTCTTGCCGTCGGAGGAGTACCACGTCTCCTTGGCCTGGTAGTAGCCGTCGACGATCACCGCCTGACTGTCCCAGTTCCGCGGCTCGCGCAGCAGGTAGTCGCCGCGCTCGATCAGCAGGATGCGCTTGCCGGTCTGGGCGAGGCGCCACGCCATCGTGCCGCCGCCGGGACCGGACCCGACAATGATGACGTCGTAGTGCTCACCGGGCATGTACCGTCTCCGTCCGGACCTGCGTCCTGGCAGGCAACTCGCGAGCCGCTTCTCGGATCACCGCACGGTACCGTTGATCCCGCGCCGCGTCGCGGACTCCGCCGCGGATTCCGCCGCGGACTCCGCGAAGTCCGCAACCGGCGGTTAAGGGCCTTTCCCAACGCCGCCTTCAGCTTCGGCTGCGATCCTGCAGCGGACCGGCCCGATGCCGGGGAGGCCGGAATGATCGACACGCTGGCGCCTGTCCTGGCGCTCCTGACCGCGGCCGCACTGGCCTTCGGCCTCTGGCGCCGGCTCGGAACGCGGCGCGCCGAGCGCGAGGCCGAGCGGCTGCAGGACCGCCTCTGGCGGATCAGCGAGAGCGAGGACCGCTACCGCGCCCTGGTGGCCGCCACCACCGAGATCATCGTCCAGCGGGATGCCCGCGGGCGCATCACCTACGCCAACGAGGATTTCGCCCGCCTCCTCGGCCGCGAGCCGATCGCGCTGATCGGCTCCCAGGACGATCTCGAGATCCTCGACCGGAACGCCGTGGAGATCGGGCCGGACGGGGTCCGCCGCCTGGAGGCGCAGGTCCGGACGGCGGACGGGCGGGCGCGCTGGTTCGCCTTCGTGGAGATGCCGGTGGCGCACGGCGACGCGACGCACTGGCTGCGGGCGGGCCGGGACGTGACCGCGCGGGTCGAGGCGATCCGCAGCCGCGACGCGGCCCTGGAGCGCGCCGAGGCGGCGAGCGTCGCCAAATCCCGCTTCCTGGCGACCGTGAGCCACGAGATGCGGACGCCGCTCAACGGCATCCTGGGCATGGCCGATCTCGTGCTCGGGACCGCGTTGAACCCCGAGCAGCGCACCTACGTGGAGGCGGTGCGCACCAGCGGTCAGGCGCTGCTCGGCCTGATCGACGGGGTCCTCGACTTCTCGCGGATCGAGGCCGGGCGCCTGGACCTCGCGGCCGAGCCCTTCGACCTGCCGGCCCTCTCCGAGGGGGTCGTCGAGCTGCTGGCGCCCCGCGCCCAGGACAAGGGCATCGAGATCGCCCTCGACGTGGCCGAGGACTTCCCGGCCGCGATCCTGGGCGACGCCGACCGGGTGCGGCAGATCCTGATCAACCTCGCCGGCAACGCCATCAAGTTCACCGAGCGCGGCGGCGTCGGCGTCAGCCTGAGCTTCGCGCGGGCCGGGACCGGCGGCGAGGTCGTGCTCGCCGTGGCTGATACCGGCCCGGGGATCCCGGAGGAGCGGCTGCCGATCCTGTTCGAGGAGTTCGAGCAGGGCGACGGCAGCGCGAGCCGCAGCCACGAGGGCACGGGGCTGGGCCTCGCCATCACGCGGCGGCTCGTGACCCGCATGGGCGGGCGGATCGAGGCGGACTCGCGCCTCGGCCGGGGCTCGACCTTCCGGGTCCTGCTGCCGCTCGCCGAGGTGGCGGCGGCCGAAGATAGCGGGCGCGCGCCGCTGCCGACACTCGCCCCGCGGCGCTGCCTGATCGTCGCCGACTCGCCGTTCCAGGCCCCGTACCTCGCCCGCAGCCTGTCCCGGGCCGGGGCCGCCACCGTGATCGTCGACAGCCTGGAATCGGGCCTCGACGCCCTGTCGGGCGCGGCCTTCGACGCGGTGCTGGCCGACCGGGCACTGGGCGACGCGGCGGTGCGCCAGATCGCCGACGCGGCCCGCGCCTGCGGGGTCCGCACCAGCCTCGTACTCCTCTCGCCGTTCGACCGGCGCGGCTTCGGGTCCCCCGGCGCGGCGGGCTTCGACGGCTACCTGATCAAGCCGATCCGGCCGCGCTCCCTGTTCGAGCGCCTGCTCGCGTCGACGGGCCCGGTCGAGGCCGCGACCGCGCCGGCGGCGGAGCCGGCGCGCGTCGGCTCCAGCCTGCGGATCCTGCTGGCCGAGGACAACCCGATCAACGCCCTGCTGGCGACCCGGGCCCTGGAGCGCCTCGGCGCCACTGTGATCCACGCCGTCGACGGCCTCGAGGCCCTCGCGCGGCTGGAGACGGACGGCCCCTTCGACCTCGCGCTGATCGACGTGCGGATGCCCCGCCTCGACGGGCACGAGACCGCCCGTCGGATCCGCGCCGCCGAAGCGGGCGGCGCGGACCGCCTCCACCTCGTCGCGCTGACCGCGAATGCCGGCCGGGAGGACGAGGCCGCCGCCCGGGCGGCCGGCTTCGACGGGTTCCTGGCCAAGCCGCTGAATCTGAAGCTGCTCCCGCCGCTGCTGGAGCGCCGATCCGCGCGCGCCGCCTGAGCGCGCGTTGACAGGCGGGCGGGTCCCGCGCCAACAGGAGGCCCATGTCGACCGTCAGCCCTCCGTCGCCCGCACCGCGCTCGTCGAGCGGCGCGCTTGCCGCCTGGGGCATCGCGGTCCTCGTGATCGCCACCGTGCTCATCGGCGCCCTGGCGCCGGCGCGGCACGCGTCGCCGGCGGTGTCGGCGGCCGACGATCCGGCCTGCCTCGAGTGGACCGACGGCTGCAAGGTCTGCCGGCGCTTGGCGGAGGAGCCGGCCTGCTCGCTGCCCGGGATCGCCTGCCAGCCCGGCGCGCCGCAGTGCCTGTCCCGCCGGGACGGGTGATCTGCCGGACCGGTCCGTGACCGCCGCGGCTCCGGTGCTGCGCTTCGCGCCGAGCCCGAACGGACGGCTGCACCTCGGCCACGCCTACTCGGCGCTGCTCAACGCGGACCTCGCCGCCCGGATGGGGGGCGTCTGCCGCCTGCGGATCGAGGACATCGATCCCGCGCGCTCGAAGCCGGACTTCGTCGACGGGATCGTCACCGACCTCGCCTGGCTCGGGCTGACCTATCCCGAACCGGTGCGGCACCAGTCCCGGCACATGGCGGCCTACCGGACCGCCCTCGACGGGCTGATCGAGAGCGGGCTCGCCTATCCGTGCTTCTGCTCACGCGGCCAGATCCGGGCGCGCGTCGCCTCCGGCGGCGACGGCGCCCGCGATCCGGACGGCGTGCCACTCTATCCCGGCACCTACCGCCACCTGGACCGGGCGGCGGCCGCGGACCGGATCGCCCGCGGCGACCCGCATACCTGGCGGCTCGACATGGCGGCCGCCCTGCGCCGCGCCGGCCCAACCCACGGCTACGTCGCCTTCGACACGGCCGGCGCGCACCGGGTCGCGGCGGATCCGGCACGCTGGGGGGACGCGGTGATCGCCCGGCGCGACGTGCCGACGAGCTACCACCTCGCCGTGGTCCACGACGACGCGGCGGAGGGGATCACCCACGTGGTGCGGGGCCGCGATCTCGAGGCGGCCACCGACCTGCACGTGCTCCTGCAGGCCCTGCTCGGCCTGCCGGTCCCGCGCTACCGCCACCACGCGCTGCTGCTCGATACCGGGGGCGAGAAGCTGGCCAAGTCGCGCGGCTCGCGATCCCTCGCCGATCTCCGGCAGGCCGGCGCGACGCCCGAGGCTGTCCGCGCCCGGCTCGGCTTCGCCTGAACGGCAGCGCGCGCTCTCAGCGGACCGCCGCGTCGCGCTGGGCGAGGGCGGTCGCGCTCTTCGACTTCTGCATGGTGGCGTCGATCTGCTCGCGCTGGCGCTTGAAGTCGGCGAGCAGGCGCCCGTCGAGCTCCCGGCCGCGGGGGACGCGGATCTTCATCGGGTCGACGAAGTGGCCGTTGATGATCACCTCGTAGTGGAGGTGCGCGCCGGTCGACAGGCCGGTCGAGCCGACATAGCCGACGATCTGGCCCTGCCGGACCTTGACACCCTCGCGGATGCCGCGGCCGAACCGCGACATGTGGTTGTAGGTCGTCACGTAGCCGTTGACGTGCTGCAGCTCGACCCGGTTGCCGTAGCCCGAGGTCATCTCCGCGCGGATCACCACGCCGTTGCCGGCCGCCATGATCGGCGTGCCGATCGGGTTCGACCAGTCGACGCCCGTATGCAGCTTGGCGTAGCCCAGCACCGGGTGGCGGCGGTAACCGAAGCCGGAGCGCATGATCCCGTCCGCGATGGGCTTGCGCAGCAGGAACTTCTTCAGCGACCGGCCCTGCTCGTCGAGGTAGTCGATCGTGCCGTCGTCCGGCGACTGGAAGCGGTAGACCTTGCGGGTCTCTCCGCCGAGCGTCAGCGCCGCGTAGAGCAGGTCCGGACGATCGGCGCTGGCCTCGTCGTCAGTGCTGTAGAAGACGTCGAGCCCGTCACCGCTGCCGATGCGGCGCTGGAAGTCGAGGTCGTAGCTGAAGACGCGGACGATGTCCTCGACCGTGGCCCGCGGCAGGTCGTGGCGCGCGGCCGTCTCGTAGAGGCTCTGGTACAGGCGCGGCCCGGAGCCGGAATCCTCGTCCTCGTCCTCGCCGGCCTCCGCCTGAGGCTGTCCCTTGGGGGAGGGGGCCTCCTCGGCGGGGGGCGCCACCGACACGAAGGCGCCGCGGTCGTTCAGGGCCGCGATGCCCTCGATGCCGTTCTCGCCGTACAGCACCACGCGCGTCACCTGGCGGGGATCGCCGGGACGGGGCCCGGGGGCGACCTGGACGCGCATCGGCTGCCCCTCGTTGAGGGCAGCGGTGCGGGTCTTGCCCCCGAGCGCGGCGACGATGCCGCGAACGGCATCGTCGTTCGCGAGGCCGGTGGCCTTGAGCGTGGTCTCCAGTGTCTCGCCGCGCTTCAGCGCGAGATCGCGCTCCTCCACGAGCGGCGCCTCGTTGGCCTTCAGCTCGACCTTGGCGACCTTCGTGACGTTCTCCGGGACGACCAGCACCTCGATGGACTTGAAGGGGTTCGCGTCCTTCGGCGCCGCGCCGTCGCCGTCGCCGTCGCCGGCCGCGCCCTGCTGGAGCGTCCGCGACAGCATGATCTGCGGGGCGATCGGGATGGCGGCGCGGCGCCCTGCCTCGGCGGCGATACGGCGCTCCTCCTCGACCTGCGCGGTGACGTCGTCGTCGCTGAGGGCGGGCGCGTTGGCGTCGACGGCAGCGTCGGCGAGTTCGCGCTTGACCACGGTGACCTCGGCGCTGGGGGCGTCGGCGGACGCATCGGGCGCGCGCTCCAGCGGCTCGTCGGAGACGAACTTCATGGGGTCGAAGCGGGGCGGCTCGGCGGCGTAGACGCCCGTCGTCATCGACAGGGGCGTCGTCAGCCGCACGAAGGCCTTGGCCTTGATGATCTCGCGGTCGCCGAGGCGGACCGTGACCGGCGCCTTGAAGCTCTGCTTGGCCGAGGCGATCATGAGGTTGCGCACCAGCCGGTCGCCCTTGCGGGCGATGTTGGCGCCGCTCTCGCTCGGCTGGGGGCGGGGCATGATCGCCGCCTTCTCGGGAATGGCCGCGAAGGAAACGTCGCCCTGGAGGGACACTTGGAGCGCCGCAGCGATCAGACCGGCGCCGGTCAGGCCGGTGAGGCTGCTGGCGCAGAGCCAGCGGAGGTTGACGGCGCGTCGGTCGATCTGCGTCGCGGTCGCGCCGAGATGGTCGAGAGGCTCATGCACCCCGCGTGCCGGGGGGAGGGCGGCCACGTCGCCGATCTTGAGTCGCTCGCGCTTCACTCGAAGGCCCTGAGAAGACGATGGCGAACGGGCGTTCCCGCGGGATCCGCGGCGCTGAGGCCGGGCTCGACCATACCGGAGGCGACATCCGCCCCCGGCAATCTCATCTCACGACCCAGCGTGTCGAGATTGAGGCGTGCTGCTCCCGAGCGCCAGCCCCGGCGCGGGAAAGACCACGACGATCCACCGCGAGGCTTCCGGACGGCCCGCCGCGCCGGTCGGCAAAAAGGGTGTTGACGGCCGGGAACCGTGGATCTATACCCCGGCTCATCGGCGCCGGCCGCGGAAGTGGACCGGGCGCTGAGCCATCTTCTGACAAGCGGCGGGATTGGCCGGCGGGATTGCCGGGCGG
>NZ_LMPY01000061.1:0-7541 GCF_001424445.1 Methylobacterium sp. Leaf361
GAACTCGAGCGTGAACTCTCGTCTCGTCTTCGCCATCCGACACCTTCCCCGCTCAGCATGAGCGTATCAGAGGTGTCCGCGATGCCGAGGGAGGATCAGCTGGGTCTTGGCTGGGTCTTGGCTGGGTCTTGGCTGGGTCTTGGCCGGCACACCGACCCTCCCGAATCGGTTTCGGAGGGGCGCGGCGTCCGCCGGAGTTCTCGGCCTTCCGGGGATCCAGGGCAATGCCCGGCCGGGCCGGCGCCGCTCCGGAACCGGGACGACGTTCGGGCGTAGCCGCCGGGTAGGGCCCCTTCGGCCCGCTCGTCCCGGAGCCCCGACCATGCGTCCCGGTCCCGCCCCGATCCTCGCCGTCCTCCTGTCGACGCTCCTCTTGCCGACGCTCCTCCTGCCGACGGCCCTGCTGCTGGCCGCCCCGGCCGAGGCCCGCCGGCAGGCCGCGCCCCCCGCCGGGCGACCGCATCACCGCGCGGCCTCCGACATGGACCTGACCCTCGCCCGCATGGCGGCGCGCGACCGTCCGCTCTGGCGGGTCTGGCAGCGGCCCCGGCCCCTCGCCCGCACGGTCGCGCCGGCGACGCGCGAGCGGGTCGCGGCGCCGCCGCTCACGGGCTGGGGCTACGGCGGCACCGTCCCGGGTGCCGCGCCCGGCTTCTGAACCGCCTCGACCCGGGCCCGGCCGCCTGCCATGGTGCGGGCGACCGCAGCGGCCCGAGACGGACACGATGGTGCTGGAGTTCCGCCTGGACGATCCGACCCCCGCGGATCCGCGCCGCCGCTGGGACACCCTCGCGCAGGAGGCGCGGGACGCCTGCTACGACAACACCCGCGCGGTGGCCGACAGCGCCGCCCAGGTGGCCGCCCGGGACGCGGCCTCGGCCGCCTATCGGGCGGCGCATCCGGCCGGCCTCGACGTGCCCTACGGCCCCGGCGCCCGCAACGCCCTCGACCTCTACCCGGCGCGGGACGCGGCGGCGCCCTGTCTGGTCTTCATCCACGGGGGCTACTGGCAGCGGGGCGCCCGGGAGCTGTTCGCCTGCTTCGCGGAGGGCCCGAACGCCGCCGGCTGGTCGGTGGCGATGGTCGGCTACACCCTGGCGCCGGAGGCGGGCCTTTCCCGGATCGTGGCGGAGATCGGCGCGGCCCTCGACTGGCTGGCCGCCCACGGGGCCGCGCGCGGGATCCGCGGTCCCCTGATCCTGTCGGGCTGGTCGGCGGGCGGGCTGCTCACCGCGATGCAGCTCGGCCATCCGGCGGTGGCGGCGGGTCTGGCGATCTCCGGCGTCTACGACCTCGCGCCGATCCGCCAGACCTCCCTGGACGCCAAGCTGAGTCTCACCGACGGCGAGATCGAGACCCTGTCGCCCCTGCGGCTCCCGGTGATCGCGAAGCCGCTCTGCATCGCCTACGGCTCCCGCGAACTGCCGGCGCTGATCCACGACGCCCGCAACCTGCACGCCCTGCGGGCGGCGGCCCACGCCCCCGGCTCCCTGCTGCCGGTCCCCGGGGCCGAGCACTTCTCGGTGCTCGACGCCCTGCGCCGGCCGGGCGGGCTCCTGGTCCGGGCGGCCCACGCCCTTCTCGAGGACTGAGGCCCCGGCCGGCAGCCCGGACCGCACCCGGACGAGCCGGGGGGATGACGGCGTGCAGATTTGCAACTCCCGATAGAAATTCTGCATCGCCGAGGCCCGTTTCCGCCTTGCTGAGGCCTGCCCCGCGTGCTGAGACGGGATCGCGGGCACGATCTCCCTCCACCGGGAGCCGGCCGATCCCAGGGAGATCGGATGCAAGCGGTCGCGCGATCGGAATCCCTTGCGGCGCCCTGCGCCGGCCCCGCGGACCGGACCGGCCGCCGCGGCGGATGGCGTGACCGGTGGCGCGCGCCGCGGCTGCGCGTCGTGCTGGCCCTCGGTTTCGGCACGCTCGGCTTCCTGACGACCCTGACGCTCGCCGCCCTGGTGAGCCGCGAGGCGACCCGACGGCTCGAGGCGGAGGTCGGCGGCCAGCTCGCCGAGATCGCCGGTCAGATGGCCCGGGGCCTCGATATCGGGATGTTCGAGCGCTGGCGCGACATCCAGATCGCCGCCGCCTCGGACAGTCTGCGCGATCCCGGGACCGGAACGGCCGCCAAGCGCGCCGTGATGGAGCGGCTCCAGGCGACCTACCCGGCCTACTCGATCATCGGGCTGATCGACGCCGACGGGCGCTTCTCCGTCACCAGCACCGGCGCCCTGGAGGGCGCCGACGTCTCCGGCCGCGACTATTTCCGCGGCGGCCGCGCGGGCCCCTACGTGGGCGACGTGCACCCGGCCAAGCTCCTCGAGGCGCTGATGCCCCCGGACGAGGCCGCCGCGCGCGCGGCGTCGCGCGAGCCCCTGCGGCTCCTCGACGTCGCGGCGCCGGTGCGGGCGACGGACGGCCGCGTCCTCGGGGTGCTGGCCGCCCATCTCGACTGGACCTGGGCGCGCGACATGGCCCGCATCCTCGAGGCTGGCCTCCGGGGCCACCGCCAGGGCGCCGAGATCCTGATCCTGTCCCGCGACGGCACCGTGCTCCTCGGGCCGCCCGCCCTGCAGGGCGCCCCCCTGCCCCGCTCGGTCCTGGCGGGCGGCCGGCCCCTCGATCCGGAGGGCACGAGCCGGGTCGGCCCCTGGCCGGACGGCGCCGCGTATCTCAGCGCCCGCGCGTCCACGGCCGGCCACCGCGACTATCCGGGCCTCGGCTGGCAGGTGGTGGTGCGGCAGACGGCCGACCGGGCCCTCACCTCGGTGGCGGCCCTGCGCGGGGGCATCCTGGCGGCGGGCAGCGCGGTGGCCCTCGCGGCGGCGCTGCTCGCGTGGCTGCTCGCCGGCCTGATCGCCCGCCCCCTGCTGGATCTGGCGGTCGCCGCCGAGATCCTGGGCCGCGACCAGCCCCTGCCGACGCTGCCCCGCTCCCTCGTGCGCGAGGGCGCGACGATCGCCGACGCCCTCGCGGCGGCGGCGGACGAGCGGGCCCGGCGCGCCGAGACCCAGCGGCTGCTGATCGACGAACTCAATCACCGGGTGAAGAATACCCTCGCCACCGTGCAGGCGATGGCGGCGCAGAGCCTGAAGAATCTGGGCGCCGGCGCGGCGGCCGGGCGCGACGCCTTCGAGGCGCGGCTCCTCGCCCTGTCGCGCGCCCACGACATCCTGACCCGCGAGAGCTGGGCGAGCGCGGATCTGCGCGGCATCGCCGCCCAGGCGGTGCGGCCCTTCCTGGGTCCGGACCCCGCGGGCGGCGATCCGTCGAGCCGGGATTCCTCCGGTCGGGAGACTTCGGATCGTGACCCTGCGGACCGGGACGCTCCGGGTGCGAACACCCCGCGCATCACCCTGGACGGCCCCGACCTGCGGCTGCCGCCCGAGGGCGCCCTCGCGCTCACGATGATCCTGCACGAATTGTGCACCAACGCGGTCAAGCACGGCGCCCTGTCGGTTCCGGGCGGGCGGGCCGCGCTGGCCTGGACGGTGGAGGCGGGTCCGGACACCGAGACCCTGCGGCTGACTTGGCGCGAGTGCGGCGGCCCGCCGGTCGTCTCGCCGTCGCGGAAGGGGTTCGGCACCCGCCTGCTCGAGCGGGGCCTCGCCGGAGGCAGGACCGCCAGCCTCACCTACGAGGCCGGCGGCCTCGTCTACGTGGCGGCCAATCCCCTGCCCGCGGCGCGTCTCCACACCGGACGGGCCTGACCCCGCTCCGGCCCGGGCGACCGTCGTCCCGACCGCACCCGACAGCGCGCGCGTCCGCGGTGCGAGGGCGGCCGCGCGGCCCTGCGCGCCGCGGACCCGCGCCGTCGGCGCCAGATCTGTCCTTAATCCCGGCCCCTCTCTCAAGATGGACAAAGATGTGCGCGGACGCACACGATAGTACTTACGCCACGGATTAAAGCTTTCGTCGATACAATGTGCCGATGCGCACACGCTATTCCGAGAATGTAGACTAGGGTCGACTTATCGGCAGGGATGCGGTGTCCCTCGCCACAAGTCGAACAGCGAGGAAACGTCATGATCCAGTCCCGCACCCAGTCCCGACATCTCCCGGTTCGCGGCCGCGCGGCCGGTCCCGCCTTCGGCCTCGCCCTCCTGGCCGGGATCCTCGGAGCGCCCCTGGCGGCGCAGGCGGGCGAAGGCGGCGGCGGGAGCCGTCAGGCCGCCGGCGGCGGCCACATGAGCTCCTACATCAACGACCCGCACCACGACCCGCGCTCGCTGCACTCGCAGCGCTCCGGGTCCGGGCAGCTCCTCGGGGCGCCGATGGTTCACGACAGGGCCGGGGCCACCGTGGCGCGCGGCCAGGTCGTCGACCCGCACTGGGCCTCCGGAACCGCGGAGCGCCGCCGGGTCCGTCGCTGAGACTTCGGAGGCCGGGCCTCCGACGCGACACCCGACACGTCACCCGACACCGAGACCCGCCGCCCGGCCCCTCCGGCCGGGCGGAGCCGACCGAACACCGCTGCGCGCTCCGGCGCATCGCCCTTCCCCGTTCTCGCCTTCCGGTTCTCCCGGCCTCAGGGACCCTTCATGAACAACCTCATCCAGGGCATCGCCAGCTTCCAGGGCAGCGTCTTCCCCGGCCAGCGGCAGATGTACCAGCAGCTGGTGCGCGACGGTCAGCACCCGAGCGCGCTGATCATCGCCTGCGCGGATTCCAGGGTCTCGCCCGAGCACATCACCCAGGCGGGACCCGGAGACCTGTTCGTCTGCCGCAACGCCGGCAACATCGTGCCCCCGGCCTCCGACGTGGTCGGCGGCGTCTCCTCGGCGATCGAGTACGCCGTGGTGGCCCTCGGCGTGCGCGACATCGTGGTCTGCGGCCACTCGGATTGCGGCGCCATGAAGGGGCTGATGAACCGGGACCTGCTCAAGCGGATGCCCAGCGTCGCGGCCTGGCTGCGCCACGCCGAGGCCGCCGAGCGGATCGTCTGCGAGGCCTATCCCGAGGGGATGGACGCCCAGGCCCGCCACCACGCCCTGGCCCTGGAGAACGTGGTGGTCCAGCTCGCCAACCTGCGTACCCATCCGAGCGTCGCCGCCGCCCTGGCCAAGGGCTCCCTGCGGCTGCACGGCTGGTTCTTCGAGATCGAGACCGGTGCCCTCCTGGCCTACGACGGCGCGAGCGGGCAATTCCGGCCGATCGCCGGGGCCGACATGCCCGTGGCGCAGGATTCCTCCGCCAGCAGCTGCCTGCAGGCGGCCTGACCATGCGCGCCCCCGGCCGCCTGACCACGAGCCTGCAGAGCGCCCTCGCCCCGGACGGCGCCGTCCGGGCGAGCCTCGCCCGGGACCTGCCCGCCTCCGTGGTGGTCTTCCTGGTGGCGCTGCCCCTGTGCATGGGCATCGCCATCGCGTCCGGCGTGCCGCCGGAGCGCGGCCTCATCACCGGCATCGTCGGCGGCATCGTGGTCGGCCTCCTCGCCGGCTCGCCGCTCCAGGTCAGCGGGCCCGCCGCCGGGCTCGCCGTGATCGTCTACGGGTTCGTGCAGGCGCACGGTCTCGACGCCCTGGGTCCCGTCCTGGTGGTGGCGGGCCTCGTCCAGCTCGTCGCCGGCGCCCTGCGGGTCGGCGGCTGGTTCCGGGCGATCTCGCCGGCCGTGGTGCACGGCATGCTGGCCGGCATCGGGATCCTGATCGTGCTGGCCCAGATCCACGTCCTGACCGACGCCCTCCCCCGGGCGAGCGGCCTCGACAACCTCGTGGCGATCCCGGCCGCGTTCTTCAACTTCGTCAGCGGCACGGGCGACCGCACCGGGGCCGTGATCGTCGGCGGGATCACCATCGCGGCGATGATCGCCTGGGAGCGGCTGCGCCCGGCGCGGCTCCGGCTCCTGCCCGGGGCGCTCGTCGGCGTGCTGGCGGGCAGCCTCGTGGCGGGATTCGGGGATCTCGCCGTCAAGCGCGTGGCGGTGCCGGAGGCCCTGTTCTCCGGCCTCGCCCTGCCGGCGGCCGAATCCTGGGCGCGCCTCGCCGAGGCCGAGATCCTGATCATGGCCCTGGTGATCGCCGTGATCGCCAGCGCCGAGAGCCTGCTCTCGGCGGCCGCCGTCGACCGGATGCACGACGGCCCCCGCACCCAGTTCAACCGCGAACTCGGCGCGCAGGGCATCGGCAACCTGATCTGCGGGCTCGCCGGCGCGCTGCCGATGACCGGGGTGATCGTGCGCTCCTCGGCCAACGTGCAGGCGGGCGCGGTGAGCCGCGCCGCCACAGTGATGCACGGGACCTGGATCCTGGCGTTCCTGCTCGCGCTGCCCTGGCTGCTGGCCCTGGTGCCGACCGCGAGCCTCGCCGGCATCCTGGTGGTCACCGGCTGGCGGCTGGCGAGCCCGGCCCACGCCCTGCACCTGCAGGCCCGCTACGGCTGGCTGACCGCGGCGATCTGGCTCGCCACGATGGCCACCGTGGTGGCGGTGGACCTGCTCACCGGGGTGCTCACCGGCCTCGCCCTGAGCCTGATCCAGGCCCTGCCGAGCCTGCGCAAGGGACGGCTCCGGATCGAGCACGCGGCGGCCCCCGAAGTGCCCGGCGTGCCGGAGCTGCGCCTGTCGGGGGCGGCGACCTTCCTGCAGCTGCCGAGCCTCACGGCGGCCCTGGAGCGGACCCCCGCGGGCGGCGAGGTCCGCCTCGCCACCGACAACCTCGCGGCCATCGACCACACCTGCCTGGAGATGATCGGCGACTGGGCGAGCCGGCGCAGCGCCGGCGGCAGCCGGATCGCCGTGGTGGGCGGGTCGGGTGTCCCGCACGACCGGCTCGCCGCCGCGGTGGCGGCCCCGGCGCACTGAGGACCCTGGCGCCCTCCGCCGGCGGCGAGACCCGTCGGGCGGAGGGCGCGCCGCCCACCCGGGGCGGTTCGCGGTGCCCCGGCCCGAACCGACGGCCCGAAACGACGGCGCGGAGCCGTTCCCGGCGCGATCGGGAGCGGCTCCGCGCCGCGTCCGCACCCGGTCGCCGGGCCTCCATTCCCGGACGACGGCGGCCCGCCGCGCGGGCCGTCAAGGCTGTCCTGTGTGGATGGCTCCCGCATTGCAAGTGGCGAATTGAGCTTCTGACGCGTTGGTCGGGTGCAGTCTTGTGTCCGGCCTGTTGATGCAGTCGTTCATGTTGACCGCTGGCCCTGATGGTATCCGCTGGGTCCCACTCTGCTTTGCGGGCTATGACGCCCTGGACAGCCGGCGGGGTGTCCCGGCTCCCGGTCTGACCGGTTCGCCATCAACTCTCATCGTCCTCGCAACCTGGAAACGTCTCCTTTGCGTGCTGTCAGGCGGCCGTGGCCGCCGGTGCGCGGTAGGTGCCGCCGCGGGTCATGATCGCCCAGGCGACCCGCGCCGTGCGATTGGCCGCCGCAACAGTCACCACGCGCACCGGCTTACGCTGCAGCAGCGCCGGCAGCCGCGGGTCGACCGAGGTCGGTGTCGTCTTCGCACGCCGGATCAGAGAGGTCATGCCGACTACGAGCAGCCGGCGCAGGTAGCGGTCGCCCATGCGCGAGATCCGGCCCAGGCGCTCCTTGCCGCCACTGCA
>NZ_LMPY01000062.1:0-7254 GCF_001424445.1 Methylobacterium sp. Leaf361
CCACCACTCCACCGACGAGGTCAGGAACTGCTTGATGTCGCGCTTGAGCGCGTCGAAGTCGATCTTGGCGAACTCGGCCGCGTAGTCGAAATCCGGGCCGAGGGGATCGGCCGCCAGCCCGTTCTGGTGGAGCACTTCCACCCGCAGGCGATGGGGGTACCAGTTCTCCAGCGTCGGCCGGTTGCCGTGGGCGCCGCCGATCCGGTCGCCGCCGAACGGACACTTGCCCTCCATGTGAAACGACGTCGTGTCCGTCTTGTCGATCGTCATCTCGTGCATCCGACGGTCTCCTTCTGCAGCGCTGGGGCAGATGCGAAGAACAGTAAGATCAATCCTCGTCGATATCCGCAGGCGATCCCGGCGGCAGCGGGCCGCCGCCGAGGACGCCGGGGTCGCCGTAGTTGAAGGGCGGACCGTCCCAGCCGACGACGCCGTCCGGGTTGTCCGGCGTTACGTTCGGATCGATCGCGGGCGCACGATCACGGTTTAGGCGCTGCTCGATCCGTTGCGTGCGCTCGAGATCGCGTCGGATCGGAACGTCTTGGTCCTGGGCCACCGCATCAAGAGGGGTCGCGAACGCCATGAGTGCGCCTATAGCCAAGAGCTTCATTTTCGATAATCCTTGGATCTCGTTCCTCGCAGAATCTCACTCGTGTGAAGTAACGCGTGTTGCGTCGATCTTCGTGATCGCGGTGGCCTGTGTCACAGGAGCTGTATTCTCATCGTCAGCGAGACCTTTCTTGAACGACTTGATGCCTTTGGCCACGTCCTCCATGAGAGCGGAGATTTTGCCGCCGCCAAACAGCAGGAACACGAGGGCCATGACGATGGCCCAATGCCACATGCTCAAACTGCCCATGACAACTTCCTTTGCCTTCGGGTTCCCTAGGCCGCTCGGCGATGGGAATGATCGGTGACTAGGACACTTTAGGGCAGCACCAGATCCGGCAAATCATGTAAAAGTATAATTCGAGCACGGGCCGCAACCGTTATCTCAACGGATCGCTCGACCCACCCGTGGTTCGAAGCTATAGGCAGCCCAAGGCGGCAGGCCTTCCGGCTGCGAGGCGGTTGCCGAGCCGCTCCAGGTCGACGACCATCCGCTCGAGCGTTCGAGCTCCGATCTGTCCGGCTCCATCCCAAGCCACGACACGGTATCGGATCTGACGACCAGCCACGCCTGCAACCTCAGCCTCCGCCCGAACACGGTGTCCGACCGGGGCCGCCGCCGTATGTACTGCCGTGGCCCGCCCACGACGGACTGGTAGTCGATCTATCTACCTGGGGCCCCGCTGTGGAGCGCGAGTCGGCGGCCCTTCGCACTACTGGAGGACCTGCGGCACCGCCAAGCCGTTCTCGTCCAGCAGCTCTCGCAGTGCCTCGATGGTCCGAGGCGTCACGCCCGTCGACTCCGCCAGGACCAAGGCCCGCTCCCGCACCTCCACAATCTGCAACAGATCGCGTGCCTGCAGCAGGTCAATCAGAGCACGGGTAATGAACAGGTTCGCCTGCATCACTTCCATTGCCCCGCCGAGCGCCCTGAATGCCCGGGCGATTTCGGCGCGGTACCTCTCGATCTCCTGATTGTCAGAGTTCGCCATCGGTTTGCATTCCTCTGTCATCCGTCAATCGGTGGCGGATGCAGCCGGCCCTTCAATTACCCGGATTGGAGGCGGTCGCCATCACAGCATCCGTCGACGACCGGTGGCCACTATTTCGGCCCGCAGCCGATGCAGATGCCGTTTTCGATCTTGTCGTTCTCCAGTTCCATGCGGGAGCGGCGATCCGGGTTGTCGCGCCACGTCGGGCTCGCATCGCGGCTCGGGGGCTTCGTAACGCCGACAGCCGTCGTGTTGGGCGCGGTCTGCGTCGAGAGTGGACCAGCACCCGTTCCGGTCAGGTCCGCCTGCGCCATAGCGGGCACGGATGCGCCAAGGAGCATCAGAGCTGCGAGCGGGATTCGTTCCAAGTGCACTATAGGCCTCCATTTCGTTGATGTTGCGCGTTCCAAAGAGTGCAGCCGCGATAATCGATACACTCGAATGGAAGACGATCGGTGGAATGCAGAAGCGGGGTTAGACGGCGCCCCCTACGGAGCTTCCCGACGGCTGTCGAAAAGCCGGGCGTGCCTTCATCTTTGATAAAACCGCGCAATGCACACTGGCGGCCATGTCTTATACGAACCGGTAGGAGCTCCCTCGTATGCCGCACCTCACACATAGGCCTGGACTTAGAGCGTCCGGCTGCAGCTGCAATTATACCGAGGTATATCTGAGTTGCAGCCGTGGTTTGTTTGGTTATCTAATCTCCGAATGGATGCCGACGCGGTGAGCTTGTTCGTTCGATCCGTGCATCGGACCTCCGCATGACCCCGTTTGATATCCCCTTGCTCGAGGGCCTGGAATCCGACACGGCAGCTGCGATCCGCCGGCGGATGGTGTCCCTGACCGTTCGCGGCGGAGAGCGGATCTTCAGGCAAGGCGAGGACGGTGATGCGCTCTATACGATCGTGACCGGCAGCGTCGGCATCTCGGCGGTGGATCCTCGTACAGGCGTCGTCCGACGGATCGCACGGCTTCGCTTTCCCGAAACGTTTGGCGAGATGGCAGTCCTCGCAGCCGGACCGCGCTCGGCAACGGCCGACGCCCTGCGTGACACCCATCTACTCCGCCTGTGCCGGCATGACCTCCTAGACATCGTCGAGAGCCACCCCCGGACGTTGCGCTACCTGACCAAGCTTCTCGCCGAACGTCTGCGGACTGCCGACGAGGGACGCTTCTTCACCTATGCGCCACGAACCTTCGCCGTGCTGGCCGCGACCAGGGGGCCATGTGCAACCGAGTTCGGGCGCGCTCTGGCACGTACGTTCGACAAGCTCCTGCCGGGGGCGACAGGTTGCGTGGCCGAGTGGCCGGACGAAGCGGACCCGGACTGGTTGCATAGGATCGAGAAGGCGCATGCCCGCACGATCCTCGTCGAGACCGCCACGGATCGTCCGCGCAGTCGGCTCGTTCTCCACCAAGCCGAGCATGTGCTGCTTTTGGCAGAACCGGGCGAGCCTCTTCTGCCGGGACTGGCGGATGCCCTCGCGAACATCCCCTCTCCATGGATCCGACGAGATCTCGTCGTCCTGCAGAGCGGCGGGTCGACGCTGCCACGCTCCGTGCATCCGGAGGTCGATGGGCTACCGGTGTCGATGCGATTCCACCTACGGAGGAACGATGCCGGCGATCGGAACCGCTTGGCGCGGCTCGCGACCCGCTCCGCCCGAGGCCTGGTCCTGGGCGGCGGTGGCGTACGAGGCCTCGCCCATGTCGGAGCGCTCCAAGCGCTGGACGAGGCGGGCTACACGGTCGACTTCGTCGGCGGCACGAGCATGGAGCAGTGGTGGCCGCCAGTTTCGCCACCGGGTTCGGCGTGGAACGTGTACGTGACTGGGCATCGCGAGGCTTGGCCGGGCGTAATCCGATCAACGACTATACGTTGCCCTATGTCGCGCTGACCCGCGGTTCGAAGGTCGACGCGTGGCTGGAGGGGCACTTCGGTGATACGCGTATTGAGGATCTCTGGAAGCCGTTCTTTTGCGTGTCCTCCAACCTGACGACCGGCGAGATCATGGTCCATCGCAGCGGCAGGCTGACGGAGGCGCTGCGCGCCAGCGTCGCCATTCCAGGTCTGTTGCCGCCGGTCTGCACGGACGAGGGAATTCTCGTCGATGGCGGCATGATGAACAATCTGCCGGCCGACGTGATGGCAAATATGGAACGTGGGACGGTCCTGGCCATCGACGTCGGCAGCGATCTGGCCTTCCACGGCCTCCCGAAGCTAAGCTGGCGCGGGCGCCTGATGCGCCGCTGGCTTCGGATCCCAAGCGAGATGCCGGCTTTGACCCCGCTCCTGCTGCGCGCTGCGACAGTGTCGGGACATGCGCAGACCCTGATGGCGCTCGACCACGCCACGGTGGTGTTGAAGCCGCCGCTGGCTGGAATTGATCTGCGTGATTGGTCGAGCTTCGAGGCGGCCGCCGAACTCGGCTATCGGCATACGCGCGAGGCCATCGCGCGAGGCGCGCTGGACATGTGGCTGAACGAAACGAGCGAGGCCTCCAAGTCGCCTTGATAGGAATAATTTATCGACAGACGTCGGACCAATTTTATCGCAGACCGTTCGGAGCCGATATCATAGAATTCTATTATGTCGCCGGTCGAAATCGGCAGCCATAACGATCTATCGATGCCGGAAATCTGCTCCTCATAAATTCAACCGCGCCTGTAATTTGCAGAACAGCAGCCGACATATTGGAGACGTCGCGGCCATTAATCAGATTTGGATACGCCGTAAAGTGCCGGAAATCCCTAACGCCTGCTCGGCCCCGATATCAAATCATTCGGAAAGATACTTAAGACTATCACACAGACTTGACGTCGGACTGCATCGCTGATCGAGGATGGCTTAAGATGTCGGATTTTAGCTATGGCATCCGTGCAGTCAACGTAAACGGCGTCACGCTCCACGTGGTGGAACAAGGCGAAGGACCGGCCGTACTGTTTTGCCATGGCTTTCCGGATGGCTGGCGAGGGTGGCGACGGCAGATGCGCGCAGTCGCAGAGGCGGGATACCGGGCGATCGCTTTCGACATGCGCGGCTACGGCAATAGCTCGAGGCCCGACGGGGTGGCGCAGTACTCCTTGTTCACCGTGGCAGGAGATCTCGTTGGGCTTTGCAACGCTCTAAACCTCCGGCAGGCCCATCTCGTCGTCCACGACTTCGGCGCGCTCGTCGGCTGGCTCGCTGCTTTTCTCCGACCGGACCTGTTCGTCAGTGTCTTCGGGATCAACGTCCCGCCCACGAGCGTCACAGGCGGGAACATCCTGGCCCAACTGCGCGCGAAGGAGCTCACCGACTACTACATGTTCCGGTTCATCGCGTCGGAGGCCGATGCCGCATGGGCCAACGCGGCCGTCACGATCCCAGGGATGTTCTATTGGACTTCCGGACTTGCACCCACCGAGCAGAGCTTCGATCCCATGGATCCCAAGCGCAGTCCGACTCGACCATCTCCGGTGGGCATGCCCGCCTTCATCGATCCGGAAGACGGAAAAGCACTGGTGGCTGCTTTCGATCGCACCGGCTTCCGCAGCGCCCTCAACTATTATCGAGCCCTCGAACCGTTTTTTGACCAGTCCGGCTTTCTACAGGGTGCCGTGCTTCGCCAGCCGACCTTCCTGGTCGTCGGCGGTGCCGACGGAAACGTCAAATTTAGGAAGGTCACTCGAGAGATGCTCGAGCGGATCCTGACCGATCTGCGTGGGTTCGTTGAGCTCGATGGCATCGGGCATTGGCCGCAACTCGAGGCCGGCGATAGAGTCGATAAACTATTGATCGATTTTCTGAACAGTAATCCTCAGAGTTGACGCCTCTCGACTACCCCTTTCAGGATCATCTCAGTCTTTCTCGCGCATGATTCACGCGGGCAGGCCTCTCCGGTACATCTCCGGTTGAGAACAGCTTATCCCCCTTGGGACATGATCTATCTGCCAGGTCGCGTCGATGGTGACAGCGGCGACATGGTCGTCTCATAACCGTCGCTCAAGGTTCCGAGGAAGGCGACGACGTCGTCCTCCTGCGCGTTGCTCAGGCCGAGATTGCAGCAGTTCGTGCTGAGGTTCTCAGGGTTTTCAGGCGCCGGCCAGCACGACACGCCCTCCCCCGGATCCTTCCCTTCGCAGCGAGGAAGGGCATCGCGGGTGTTGTAGAAGTGAACCACTGCCTTCAGGCTCTTGAAGTAGCCGTTGTGCATGTAAGCCTTCACGAAGTCGGGCCGCGGACGCTTGTCGACGTTCCGCAGCGTCATCACCCGCATCCGCCCGTCGAAATGCGGTGCGAGCGCCTTCCAGGCTTCGTTCGCCGCCTCCGGGCTCCGCAAGAAGTCGCCGACTCCCTTGTCCACGAATGCCTCACCCTGCGGATTGGACACGTAGCCGAACGCGTCGGGACCGGTCTCGTGGTAGAAGAACAGGTCGGGGTTTCGCGGCACGCCAAGGTTGGCCGTCGTGTTGTCGGTGAAGAGCGGGTGACGATCGCCTGGCGGATCGACGTGGCAGTCCTTGCACTTCGCCTGACCGTTGAACAGCTCGTAGCCGCGCCGCTCCGCGTCCGTGAGTTGAGCCGTCCCGGCGAGGAAGGCGTCAAACTTCGACGAGAACCCGCTCACCTCGGGCGAGCCCTCGTAGGCGGCGATCGCTTCCGCCATCTGGTCGAACGTCGATTGGACGCGTGCCCGGTCTTCCGGACGCAGATCCACGACCAACGGCGTGTTGTTGGGTCCCGGCGTCTCCGAACCGATCGCCGTGGCGGGAGCATTGTTCGGTTCTTTGCAGATCGTCTCGACGTCGGACGGCCACGCGATCCCGAACGACCGCGGCCCCCACACAGTCTCGAAGATTTTTCTATAGGGCCTCTGCGAGATCCGATGGACGACGCAGGCCGGATCGCGGAGGGCCATCTCCGTCGGATTCAAAGGCGAGCCCTGCGCCTGCATGGCGGTCGGACTGCGCAGCCGGAGCCCAGTCGCGCGCAGATCCCAGAAGTTGCCGCCGATGAAGCAGTGGCTGCACTTCGCCTCGCCGGGCTTGTCCGCGTAGAACAGCGGCGGCGAGAAGGCGGCGTAGGCGGTGCTGGGCGGTTTGCGCAGACTGAACCTTGACCGGACCGACCCGGGCTGGGCGACGCCGCCCAGATTGATGCTCTCAATGGCGCCCTGGAAGCCAGTCTGCGGCATGTGGCAGAAGGCGCAGGCTTCGTTGCGGTTGACGGACAGGTTCTTGTCGAAGAACAGCATTTTACCGAGCGCGGGCAACTGCTGGGAACTGCCCGCCAGCAGCGACGGGATTGCCGCGATCGCCTCCTCCTCGATGGCGTCCACCTGCCGCTCGACCTCGGCGATCGACTCCTGCAGCGGCTTGCTCTCTCGCTCCTGAGCGGCGCTAGGCGCGCATGATAGGAAGTATAGGAAGTCGCCCGTTCCCGCCGCGAAGATGATCGGGAGCATAGCCAGTTGCCACCGGCGACGGATCATTCCAAGCTTCCTTTGACGTCGAGACCCGTACAGGTTCGCCGACGCGCCAAACCGGCGGCGCGTCGGCGATGCGTGTCCTAGTGCACTGACTCAGACAGATGGTTCAGGGGATCGGCTGACGGCGGCGAGGATGTCGGTAGCCGGCTTGGTCCAGACGAAGGGTTTGGCGCTCCGGT
>NZ_LMPY01000063.1:0-6573 GCF_001424445.1 Methylobacterium sp. Leaf361
ATCTGCTCCCACTGCGCGTCAGTCAGTTCAAAGCGTCGCATCAGGCCCACATGGGGCCGATCCCGCGGCCTGTGAACCCTTTGCAGAGACGCCCTAGTGGTCAAAACCTGACGGTTGAGTCCGTCCCGGGTTTTGGTTTGGGCTGTGTCCTGCGAGTCTGGCGGGATGCACAGCGGCATCTCCTTCTCGCTTTCTGCTTCGGATCGCCTTCGACTGGACGCCCTCGTGGCTGATTGGAATACGCCGCAGAAGCATGTCTGGCGCGCTCGCATCGTGCTGCTGAGCGCCGATGGGCTCGGGACGCACGCGATCATGCGTGAGGCGGCCGTGTCCAAGACCGCGGTCTGGCGCTGGCAGGAGCGCTTCGCGCGAGAGAGTCTCGCTGGGCTCCTTCGCGACAAGACACGGCCAGCCCGCATCCCGCCGCTCGGCCCGGAGGTTGCGGCGCGCGTGGTGGCCCTGACCCAGGCTGATCCGCCCGGCGAGACCACGCATTGGACGGCAGCTGCCATGGCTCAGGTCACATCCATCAGCGTCTCGTCGGTGCAGCGGATCTGGCGCGGGCATGGCCTGCAGCCGCATCGGGCGCGGCAGTTCAAGCTCTCCAACGACCCGGCCTTCGCCGCCAAATTGCGCGATGTGGTCGGGCTCTACGTCGATCCACCAGCTCATGCCGTGGTGCTCTCCGTCGACGAGAAGTCTCAGATCCAGGCGCTGGCCCGAACGCAGGACCCGTTGCCGATGAAGCCGGGGCAGCCCACGACGCGGACCCACGACTACAAGCGCCACGGCACCACGACCTTGTTTGCCGCCCTGGACGTCCTACGGCGTGTCATCGCTTGAGCCAGTCGAGGGCTGCGGCGAGGGAGAGGACGCCTATGAAGCTGGCGGCGGTTTTCTCGTAACGGGTTGCGACGGCTCGCCATTCCTTAAGCCTGGCCCAGAGGCGCTCGACCTGATTGCGGTTGTTGTAGATCCAGTCCGGACAGGCGACGGGGGTCGTCGAAGCGTTGCACGGCCCCGATCCAGTCGCGAATGCCACAATGCTGCACGGCCCGAGCTATCGGGCCGGTGCCGGTGCTCGCCAGCTCAGGTGTCACGGTCTGGCCGGAGAAGAAGGTCTGGTCGAAGAACTGCCGGGCCTCGTCCACCATCCGGGCAGCGACGGCGGAGCCACCGACCTCCAGAAGCTGGTCGAGCTGGAACGGGATGCGAGAGCGCCGACGCGGCGCTGAGTTTTGCAACACCGGCGCACCAAGCGCTCATTATCTCGACATGGCGCCCTGGCTTCGGCCGGGGCGCCTTTCATCGTTTCAAGCGCTCCGAACTGCGCGGTCTCTCGCGCGGAGACCGATCCCCAAGCGTAGACCCTCTCAAACCACCCGGCTCGGGCCGCGGCGGTTTTTTCGTGCGCTGGGCCGCCGCTTGCGACGCCCGAGCTCCTCCCGACTTCAGCCTCGCCGGTACCCCCGCGCGAGGCTCTTTCGTTTCATGGTTTGCGGCTGCCCGCGCCCTGCCGGCGCTGGCCTACCTCTTAGATCAGCGAAGCCGCACCGCGGGCAGTCACGGCCTAAAATGCTGTGACAGAACTTCAGCCTCTTGAATGAGGCGGACATGTCGTGCCGCATCCACCTTGATGCGTCGATTTAACCAAGCAGCTGATCTTAGAACCGGTCAATATCCAAGATTATCTGATAGTATCTCGTAGATAAGCCTTGACTAGGCATCGGTGTTGCTGCTTGGGTCTCCGCCCAATTCGCAGGAGGCATCATTGGACGACGCTACATCAACCTTGGCTCCCGATCAGAGCAACCTAATCGAGCTCATGGCCGACATCGTGGCCGCTTACGTCTCGAACAATTCCGTGCCTGTCTCCGAGATGCCGGCGCTTCTGTCCGCGATCCACGGCGCGCTGAACGGGTTGGGCAGCCCTGCCGCTCCGGCTGAGTCGAAGGTCGATCGTGCCACCTCGGCCCAGATCCGGAAGTCGATCACGCACGACGCGCTGATCAGCTTCGAAGACGGCCGACCATACAAGACTCTGAAGCGGCATCTGAAGGGAGTGGGCCTCACCCCGGACGAGTACCGGGCGAAGTGGGGCCTCCCGGTCGACTACCCTATGACCGCCCCGAGCTACTCCGAGATGCGCTCAGCCCTGGCGAAGAACACCGGCCTCGGCAACCTGCGCCGGAATGCAGCCCCCAAGGCGGCGGAGGTCGCAGAGACGATCACCGAGGCGCCCATGTCTCGGGGCCGGAGGAAGGTGATCCTCCCTCGGCATCGCGGACACCTCTGATACGCTCATGCTGAGCGGGGAAGGTGTCGGATGACCGAGCCGCGGTTTACACAAGTTTGCCGCATCTAGAAATTGAGAGCATGATCGACGATCAAGCCCAAAGTTGATCGACGCTTGGGCGTGCCGCGAAGTTTGGAACGCCTATGAATGACCGCCTCCATCTCGCAGATCGGAGCCTTGAAGTTGCCCGCGAATTGCGTGCGGCGGCCGAGGAAACAAGGCGGACGCTGGATGCATCGCGTGAGCTCGTCCGGCGCTCACGGGTTCAGTCGAACTCCATGGCTGGCTCAGCGACGCTCTGCGACGACGTTGCGCCCTCGCAGCATCTCGTGGAGTGCCTCATCGACGCCTACGAGGCCGCGAAAGATGAGCCCGACGTACTGACCCGCAACCTCCTCGGTCAGGTGCTCCATCATGTCGGTTGTCGCATCGCGAGAGCGTTTGGACCGAAGGCGGTCGGGCTCGCAACGCATTGATCGACGGCCCACAGGCGCCAGTGAAGGGGTCAGATGAACGGCGACGATCCGCAGGCCGGCTGTGGCACTGACGCACTGGACCGCATTGCGCAGGCCCTGGGTGTTCCCGTCGCGGCTTTCCTCGCAGACAAACCGGATGAGGCCCCCAACGTCGCAAATGCGGTGATGGCAATGGGTGATCCGGCTCACGTTGTGACGTTGCTGCGCCTGTTCGCGCGGCTGAAGAGTCCCGAAGCGCGGGCCCGCTGCCTAGCCTACGTCGTGCAGGAGGCCACGCGGGACGACTGATCCGCGCGGTTGGCCTCGACAACGGGTGAGAACGCAGGATGCTGAAACCCGACGAACGGGGTGGCATCGATCCGGGGGCTCAGAACGGGGTGATGGACCAGGACCACTTTCCAGTTGTCGGCATCGGCGCGTCCGCAGGCGGCATCGAGGCGATGCGGAGCTTCTTCCGAGGGGTGCCCGAGACGCTCAGGGCCGCCTTCGTGGTCGTGACGCATCTCAGCCGGGGACATAAAAGCCAGCTCCCGAACGTGTTGGCCCAGTTCACGTCGCTCGAGGTCGAAGCCGCCACCGACGGTGTGCCGGTCCGGCCGGGCCACGTCTACGTCATGCCTGCCGGTTTCGTCATGGGCATCGCGGGCGGCCGGCTGACTTTGACGCCGCTGGAGCCAGCGGGCCGCGAGACCAAGCCGATCGACCTTTTCCTGACCGCCCTGGCCCTAGACCAGGGCGAGCGTGCGGTCGGCGTGATCCTGTCCGGCGGCGACGGCGACGGTGCCATCGGCGTCAAGGCGATCAAGGAGCACGGTGGCCTGACCCTGGCTCAGACCGCGGATGGTTACGGCCCCGAGACCGCGGACATGCCGCTCAGTTCACTCCGGACCGGCTTCGTCGATTTCGGCGAGATGGCCGACCGGATGGGCGAGCGGATCGCCGCGCACGCCGCCGCGCACCTCGCCACCGCGCCGGACGCGCTGGCCACCCAGGGCGACGCGGACGCGCGGGGGCTCGACGCCGAACTGCTCACCGAGATCTTCGCCATCCTCCGCCGCCAGGTCGGCCACGACTTCTCGGGCTACAAGCCCAGCACCTTCGTGCGCCGCCTTCAGCGCCGCATCGGCATCGTCGGCGCGGCCGGGCCGAACGGCTACCTCAAGCTGCTGCGTGCCGACCCGGCCGAGGTCGGGGTGCTGTTCCGGGACCTCCTGATCGGCGTGACGAACTTCTTCCGCGACACCGCCGCCTTCGAGTCCCTGGCCACCCAGGTCATCCCGAAGCTGCTCGACGCACGCGCGGCGACCGATGTCGTGCGGATCTGGGTACCGGCCTGCTCGACCGGCGAAGAGGTCTACTCCCTGGCCATCCTCCTGCGCGAGAACATGCTCACCATGGCGGATCCACCGCGGGTGCAGATCTTCGCCACGGACATCGACGAGCGTTCGCTCGCGGTAGCCCGGACCGGCCGCTACCCGAGGGCTTACCTTGATGCTGTCTCTCCCGAGCGGATCGCGCAGTACTTCGTTGGCGAGGGCGACAGCGCGGTGGTCGCGAAGTCCGTGCGTGACCTGTGCACGTTCGCCCCGCACAGCGTGCTGCGCGACCCGCCGTTCTCGCGCCTCGATCTCATCTCCTGCCGCAACCTGATGATCTACCTCGGCGTCGAGGCCCAGCAGCAGCTGATGCCGGTGCTGCACTATGCCCTGCGGCCGCGCGGCTACCTGTTCATCGGGATGGCCGAGAATGTCACGCGGTTCGAGGATCTGTTTGAAACGATCGACAAGCGGAACCGCATCTTCCAGGCTCGCGACGCGATCCCGCCGGCGCGGCTGCCGCCGATGTCAGGGCCGGACACGCCGACCTTCACGAATACCGGCCAGCCGCACCGGCGCCACGTGACTACGCATGCTGCTCTGCGGCACGCAGTCGAGACGCAGATGCTGTCCGAGTTCACACCGCCGCACGCGGTTGTGACGCGGACAGGCGAGGCCGTGCACTACTCGTCGCGGATCGGCGATCACCTGGAAGTCGTGCCTGGCCAGCCAACCCGGGAACTAGCCGCGATGGCGCGCAAAGGCTTGCGCCTGGATCTCCGGACAGCCCTGCGCGAGGCGATCGAGGGCAACACCCTGGTCTCGCGTGGCGGCATCGGCGTCGAACTGCCGGACGGCCGTCTCCAGTCGATCTCCCTGGTGGTCAAGCCGCTGAACACGCCCGGCGCGATCGAGCCGCTTTTCTTGGTCGTTTTCAACGAGGCCGCTGCCCCCATCGAGAAGGAGCGCCAGCAGGCGCTGGAGGCGAACGAGCGGGACACAGCGCTGCAGGGCCTTGAGCGTGAATTGAGTGTGACGCGGGAACGGCTCCAGGCCGTGATCGAGGAATACGAGACCTCCCTCGAGGAACTCAAATCGTCGAACGAGGAGCTGTACTCGGTCAACGAGGAGATGCAGGCCGCCAACGAGGAGCTGGAGGCGTCGAAGGAGGAGACACAGTCTCTGAACGAGGAACTTCAGACGGTTAATTCCGAACTGACATGCAAGATTGAGGCCATAGATCAGTTAATCGAAGATCAGGCCACGTTGTTTGAGGGCATGAACGTCGCGAGCGTGCTTCTGACTCCGGATCTCCACATCCGCATGTTCACCAACGCGGCGGCGCAGATTTTCGGCCTACAACCGAGTGATGTGGGGCGCTCCCTGCGCAACTTCTCTGCGCCGATTCCTCTAGCTTGGATGTTGGACGAGATCCCGACGGTGTTGGCGGCGAACCGGCCCTCCGAGCGGACGATCGAGGGGGCTGACGGCGCCCGCTACCGGGTCCGGCTGATGGCCGCGACCCGCAAGGGCAGCCGCATGCCCGGGATCGTCGCCAACTTCACGGACCTGATCGAGCAGGAATGACCGACCGGTTTGCACGCCGCGCCTGCGACCTCGGTGGCCCACACGCACTGGCGTGACGCAGACACAGTAGACTGCGCCAGCGCGTCGTAGGTTGCTATGGCATTGCAGGGCTTACCCGCCTTTGGGGTACAGGAGAGAGCGAATCCTGTCGCCGATCAAGGTCGAAGGTAGAACGTCAGCTATCTGGCGGCAGACTAAGCTCCGATTGCTACCCCGAGCCGAAGCTGTCAGTCGGCCGAGGTTATGACCGCTTATGGGAAGGGCTCCCCGCGCTCTAAGTGGCTGGGTTGGGTCGACAGGAGGCCGCCTTGTGTGGATGGCTCCCGCATTACAAGTGGCGAATTGAGCTTCTGACGCGTTGGTCGGGTGCAGTCTTGTGTCCGGCCTGTTGATGCAGTCGTTCATGTTGACCGCTGGCCCTGATGGTATGTGAGCTGGGTCCCACTCTGCTTTGCGGGCTATCACGCCCTGGACTAGCGGCGGGGTGTCCCGGCTCCCGGTCTGACCGGTTCGCCATCAACTCTCATCGTCCTCGCAACCTGGAAAAGTCTCCTTTGCGTGCTGTCAGGCGGCCGCGGCCAGGGGTGCGCGGTAGGTGCCGCCGCGGGTCATGATCGCCCAGGCGACCCGCGCCGTGCGATTGGCCGCCGCAACAGTCACCACGCGCACCGGCTTGCGCTGCAGCAGCCCCGGCAGCCGCGGGTCGACCGAGGTCGGTGTCGTCTTCGCGCGCCGGATCAGAGAGGTCATGCCGACTACGAGCAGCCGGCGCAGGTAGCGGTCGCCCATGCGCGAGATCCGGCCCAGGCGCTCCTTGCCGCCACTGCAGTTCTGCAGCGGTGTCAGGCCCAACGAGGCCGCGAACTGCCGTCACTGATTGCCGTGCTGCGGTAGCAGT
>NZ_LMPY01000064.1:0-6174 GCF_001424445.1 Methylobacterium sp. Leaf361
TGAACTCGAGCGTGAACTCTCGTCTCGTCTTCGCCATCCGACACCTTCCCCGCTCAGCATGAGCGTATCAGAGGTGTCCGCGATGCCGAGGGAGGATCAAAGAGCTAATGAGCCCTCACGCGGCTACGGCTAACCTCGTATGCCGCCTTTCGGACACGCCAGCAGTCTCGGCGCTGCTCCCGCCGAATAGATGCCGGTACAGATCCGCCGGGGTACGGGCAAGGCCGCTTCCATCTGCGATGAGCACATCCGCCATACCGGCGGCAATCAGGCTCATGCCCTGATCCAGCGCGTTCAGCAGAGAGGCGTGCTGGAAGGCGAACCGACGCGCAGACTCACGGGCAGTGACGGTGAAGCTCACGGATGATGATCCCAATACGGTCACGGAGCGCGACCGATCGGGCGCTGCCGCTTACCTGTGGTTACGATAGGGGAAGAGATCGAAGCGAAGCCCTAGACGAGCACTGCGTCCCACGCGTCATCGTCAGCGATAACGACTCTCTGTTGAAGAAATCGTGTTCAACTTGCGGCTGCGGACACACCTGCAGGCGCCTCACCGCGTGAGCATCGTTTTCAGGACGCGCAGGGCGTCGGCGTAACCGCCCTCCCCCATCTCGCATTTCGGGCCGCCTCGCGTACCCAGCCCCACGCTGTGAAGAACGGGACAGAGCCCCGTCAGCCCGTGATCGGATCGGGCACATCAGCTCCGCGGCCCCCGAGGGCTACTTCGCTATTGGCCCACCCCTTGCGAAGCCATCGTGTGTTCCTCCCAAACACCCTTCAGCCCGGTAGCCCCCGCTACCGGGTTTCCTTTTGACCAACAGGAGGGTCGGGCTGCTGATGGTCAAATTGAGGATCAGGGCGAGGGATCGATGCCCTCAGGTCTGCGCACGCCCAAGGGTTCGCGATGCTGGCAGCACGGAAGCACTCTTGGGCCCATAGCGCCTGTCTTACGAGCACGGACTGCTCTTTGTCCCACTCGATGACCTTGAACGCGACCCCGCAGCGCGTGCACCAAACATCAAAAAAGTGCATGCAAGACCGACCGGTGTCGGCGCCTACCGTCCGTTGGCTTGCAAGGCCGCCCCGTCGAGCGTGTCTTCAATTGACGACGGCGGTTTTCAAGGTTCTAGCGACGTCATTAGCCTGATCTCGGGGCAGGCCTGTCACCAGAATGGCATCGTCCCGGTACACCGTGTACGTGCCGTCGTCAGTCGCGCGGATACGGATCATGTCGGCCCTCCGTGGCGAACTGCGTAGCACCGTAGTTTAGAACCGGGGAATGGCAAGGTCGGGCCGGTAAGCCTCTGTTTACCACCGCGTCGCAGGTTGCAGCCGCCGCCGGAGCGTGACCTTCGAGCGTCGGTAAAGCAGCGCCAAGGAGCGATCTCGTCCCAGCTCTGGTGCGGCCTCGCCGTCGCGGTCGCGCTCTCCTAGCGTGGGCCGCTATCCTCGGATCTGACGCCTTGCACGAGGCTCGCCAGATAGATGGCGGATGCGATCACGGCGCAGGCCATGACGCCGAGGGCTTGAGCTGCTGGCAAGGTCATACCGGCTACCATGCCGCCCGGTTGTGGCGAGCATGTTGCCGGATATGGGCAGGGCGATCACGAGCTAGCGATATGGCGTGCCGGGCTCCACGACGGGCGTTTAGGTCACTGCCATGCTTTGGTCCTGCCTGATGCTCATCGCCGAACAGGCGTTCGTGCCCGCGCAGTGGAAGCGCGCCTCCGTGCGAAGAGAGGCGGTCCTCGAAGGGCTCATGCTCGGTGCCGTCGCCGCCACCGTTGGCACCGGGGCTCTCGCATTCTCGATGGGAGCGATCGAGATCAGCGGCATAACCCACTGCGTGGACCGGCAAAGACGGCATGACCAGGCACGGCTGGACGATGGGCCGCTACCGCCCCTTGCCCCTGAGTGCCCCAGCCTTCAGCTACTCAAGCACCATGCTGCCACTCCTGGTCGAACCGCCAAGATGTAGAGCGATGGGGGAGTGCCGGTCCGTCCAATCACAGCCTGGACGGACCGGCATTGCCGACTCCGCGGAGGTAGCTTCTAGGGTCAGTGTAGCTGCAGCATCTGGAGCGCCTTGCACACCAGCCGCTCGGCACAGGGTTTGGCGATGAAGTGGGCGGCATCAGGCAGCAGTGCCGCTTCCTCGCGGGCGCATCCCGAGCAGACGATGATCCGCGTCTCCGGCCAACGTGCGCAGACGGTATGCGCGAGATCGCAGCCGTCCATCGTGCCGGGCATGTTGACGTCGGTGTACAACAGGGCGGCGCCGCCGTTGGCCTCCAGGTGCTGGAGCGCATCTTGGGCATGCTCTGCCTCCAGCACCTCGAAGCCGAGGGCGTCCAGCATGTCAGCGGCCGCCATGCGGATGATGGCTTCATCTTCGGCGAGGACAGCGATGGGGCGAGATCCTGACATGCATAAGAAAATGCGCACAACCGTAGCGTGTTTCAGCGTGGCCATAGATTTTCTCGATGTCGAGACTGGCGAGATTGCGATAGCCCCAGCCCGGTTGCAGGTTGGTTGCGGAGGTCGATGCGGATAGCTGGTGTCATCAGAGCAAGGCTGGCATAGCGTGCCGATGGCCGACGCTGTCCCGCACCCCTACTCCATCGAGGTCTCACCGCTCACCAAGCCGGAGGGGCACTTCCAGTGGGCGATCCGCCGGAGCGGTAAGCTGATTGAGCGGTCCGACCGGCCCCACCGCAGCGAGGCGAGGGCCTTCGAGAGCGCCATGGAAGCCGTCGAGCGGGCGATGAAGCCGGGAGCCGATGGCGGGCGTCGCTGAGGCCGTACATCCCGCACCCGGCCGCTCTGGTTCAGCGAGCAGCACAGTGTGCGGCGACCCGCTCGGCAAGTCGAATTGCGGTGAGGGGTGGCTCAGGATGGTCGCGCCTCACCGCGGCCAGGGGCATTGCCGGGTATTCGGCCTCGTCCGGATCCTGCACCAAGCCGAGACCACCATGCGCCGTGATCGAGCGAAGCCCGTCGGCGCCGTCGTTGTTCGCGCCGCTGAGCACGATCCCGACCACGCGCTCGCCGTAGGCTTCGGCGGCTGAGATGAACAGGGGATCGGCGGCCGGACGCGCGAACTGCACCTTGACCCCTCGATCCAGCCAGATCGAGCCGAAGCGCAGCCGCATGTGATGGTCGGGCGGCGCTACGTAGATCCGGCCACGCTCGATCGCCTCGCCCTGCCGCGCGAACGCTGTAGGGAGGTTCCCACGTTGAGCGAGGATGTCTGGGAGGATGCTCTGACGCATCCCAATGTGTTGGACGATGAACACGGAGGCCCGACAGGTGCTGGGCAGAGCCTCGACGATCTGCTTGAGCGGACCGAGGCCACCGGCGGAGGTGGCGATGACGATGATGGCGCTCATCTCATCAGGGCAATCGCGAGAACCCCTGGCGGTTCAGTCTGCCGCTATCAGGCGTCGGCGCCCGCGCGTCCAGCCGCAATCCATCATTAAGTACTTTACAACCGAGGATTGCGTTGCAATCGTGAGGTTGCCGCTACAGGCCGATGGGAGCGCGACGTGGTTGTGGTGCTTGATCCTCGGACAGGCAAGCTGATCCAGATCCGTGTTCCGCCTCGGCCGAAGCCCAAGCCGACTGCGTAGGCTCAGACGTTTGATCGCTCGGTGAGACACTGGAGCGCGAAGAGCCCACGCGGCTGCCATGCTGCCCTCATTTCGAGTTCATATCGCGACCGACGAGGGCGGCGCCCCAGCAACCTGATTGCAACCTTCATATGACTTCAATCGTAAGTTGCGATGGAGGCCGCGTGTTTATCATTGGGTCCGTCGGCCTGCTGGGCAGCACTGCGGCAGTGATCCTAGCCGCGTCGGCGGGACCAGCGCTCGCGATGGCGGCCTTCTTTGAAGGCGGCACACTCGGAGGGCTGCTTGGCGTGCTGATCGTGCTGGGCATGCCCGGGATCAGGCGGGGAGATTGAAGCCGCTCTCCCTTGAGCCTCGGCTAACCGTCCTGCCCCATCCTCAGGCAGGCCCGCATAGCATACTTGGCCCCTGCCGAGAGGAACGGCACCAAACCCCGCCAGCCCGTGATCTGATCGGGTGCGGGGCCGAGCGCGAGCAGAAGGTGCATAGCGCCACAGGGTCGGATCTATCCACTCGAGAGCCTGTTGCTTCTCTGGCTCCGCATTAGCGTGGCCTCAGGATTAAAATGATGGCTCCGCCATTCAAGGTTCTCTCATTGACCGACCGGAGCGCCGACCGGATCAAAGCGATCATCGCGGAAGCTGATCAATCGATCGCTGGCCTGCGGATCGGCGTGAAGAAGGGCGGCTGCGCCGGGATGTCCTACACGATGGAATATGCCGAGGCGGCCAAGCCCGGCGAAGACGTGGTCGAGGACCGCGGCGTTCGGGTGTTCATTGACCCGAAGGCGGTTCTGTTTCTGCTCGGCACCGAGATGGACTTCACGACCAGCAAGCTCACTTCGCAGTTCGTGTTCAACAACCCGAACCAGACCTCCGCCTGTGGATGCGGCGAGTCTGTAGCGATCAGCCCCGTAAGCCCAGGACAATTAGCTGCGCAACTCTGAGCCTCAGCGTCGTTGGCTGCCTTAAGTGAGGCTGACACCATCGAGGCGGAACGGCAGCTCTGGGAGGAGATGGACGCCTTGCACGTCCTACGACACCTGCTGTGGGACTTTCGGTTCCTGGAAAGTGCGCGACCTACACGAGGATTACGCCGCCGCCTCCCCACAAGGTATCCTGTCCGGATGCGATGAGCGCTGCAGGAGGCCGCCGACGATTAATGGCTGCCGGTTCTTCATCGCACCTACTTGAGGGCGTCTTCCATCCATAGAGATGGCCAGCCTCGGCCAGCCGATCCGACCATTAGGCTGGGCGCAGGTCTTGCCCTACGTTCGGCTATGAACGAGTTTCAGCAGGACTTGGCCGGGACGACAGGGCGGACCTTGGCCGAACAGCACATCGAGGCACTCCGCCAGCACGGCGGGATCTTCGTCGATGCCGTGCGGCTCACCCGCATGCCGATGATCGTCACGGACGCGACCCTGCCGGGCAACCCGATCACCTTCGCAAACCACGCCTTCTCGGCTCTGTCGGGCTACTCCCTGGAGGAGTTGCTCGGCCAAGATCCGCATTTCATGAACGGGCCAGAGACTGACCCGGCAGCCATCCAGGAGTACGAAGCGGCGGTCCGAGAACGTCGCGCCACGACCGTGGAAATCCAACAGTACGGCAAGGACGAAAAGCCCTTCCGGGCGATGTTGTATGCCAGTCCGCTAGATGACGGACAGGGCACCATAACCAACCATTTCCTGTCCTATCTCGATATCACGCGCCGCTTTGAGGCTGAGAAGGATCTGCAGGCGCTGACCGCCGATCTGGAGCAGCGTGTAGCGGCACGAACCCGCGAGCTGGAAGCGGCGAATGAGCGGATGAGGAGGCTGTCGGCCGAGCGTGAGGTGCTACTGGTGGAGGTCAACCACCGAGCCAAGAACAGCCTGTCGATCGCCGCAGCGCTTCTGAGCTTGCAGGCGCGGCGCCAAGCAGACCCGACGGTGAAGGGTCTGTTTGCCGAGGTCGGAGAGCGGATCAACGCGATGGCGCGGGCTCACGACCTACTGAGCAGGTCGCAAAACGTGCAGCAGGTCGATGCTGGCAGCTACGTGGCCGATCTGTGCGCTGCGCTGCAGGCGATCACTCCGGGCGACCATCGCATCCGTTTGGGTGCGGAAGTGTCGGCGGGGATCCTTATCAGTGCCGATCAGGCCATTCCGCTGGGCTTGGCAATGACAGAGCTGGTCACCAACGCCGTGAAGTATGCGTTTCCGTCCCCTCGCTCAGGTACGATCCTCGCCCGGATGTATCGCCCTCAGCCGGGTCGGGTCGCGTTGGTGATCCAGGACAATGGAATTGGCATGGCGGGCATCCGCGAGGGATCGCTCGGCTTCGGGCTGGTGCGCTCGCTCGTCGAGCAGCTCAGAGGCGACATCGATACCCGCAGCGAGGCCGGTGTGATCGTGACGATCTCGTTCCCGGATCAGCCATCTGCCCAAGCTGCCAGCTGATGCAGATGGGGTGGATGGCTCCCGCTCCGACTGACGGCATCTCGGTGCCAAGATGTGGTCGCTGTCGAAGCAGCAGCCACGCTCATGCAGGAGCCATCC
>NZ_LMPY01000065.1:0-5119 GCF_001424445.1 Methylobacterium sp. Leaf361
TGTCGGTCGCATCGAGGAGTACGCATACCGTCTGAGCCATCGCCCAGCCTCGCACGCCTCACCGCCCGCGTGAATCCTCCGTCCGCGTCACTGCACTAGCTCTGCTCATACTCGCGCCGGTATCGACGTTTGCCGAGGAAGGATGCCCGGCGGGCCAGCTCAAGGGCCTGGGCGAGGTCTGCACCAAGCTGTCCGAGCACACCAAACTGCCACTGGACGAAACTCAGCCGATGCGGTTCGAGGCCGTGCAGGTGAGTATGATGATGATCCACATCCAGGCGACAGGGACCATCATGGAGGATACGCCAGCCGAATTTGATCGGTTTCTGAAGAGCGACGGGGCTACATACTCCAAAGACCTCCACCTGCATTCATTGGGCGGCAACCTCATGGCGGCCCTGCGTCTCGGGGAGATGATCCGCAAAGCCGGTATGAACACCATCATTGGGCGCTCTATACCTCTGGAAGGGATCACCAACGTCTACTCGTACGACAGTGCGACATGCGCATCTGCATGTGCGTACGCGTTCCTGGGAGGTGTCACCCGCGATTACGGAGACCAGGACTTCTACGGCCTTCACCGCTTCGGAAAAAACGGAAAGGCCATCTCAGGCGACGACGCGCAGGTTATCAGCGGCATCATCTCTGGTTACGTCCAGCGCATGGGGGTCGATCAAGCCGTCCTGAGCGCAGCCGCCTCGGCACCCTTCGAAAATGGAATCTACAGGCTGCCAGTCGCACTGGCGAAGCGCATGCGGGTCGTAACAGGGGTAAGTGGCGAGACGACGTTCAACGTCGAGGATCTGGATGGGCGAGCCGTCATCCGCTTCGAGTTCAACAAGCGAGAGCGGCGCTACGCTGGGTCGCTCAGCTGCGTGGGGGGATCCAAGCTTCTGACCGTGATGGACTTAGACGATGCCGTGCCCCAGTCCTTGCGGCAGGCTCGCGACTTCCCCGTGACGTTCATTGACGGGGCTGGGCGCACGCTCGCGGGACAAGTCAGCTACTACAAGAATCCGAAGCTCAGCTACCTACTTTTCTCCGTTCCGGATCTCACCACTCAGTCCCTCGCCGGAAACGGATTGAAGCTCGACGACATACAGAATCCCGTGCTGAACCGCGCGGTCAAAGGCAAATCGGGTGCGACACCGGAAATGATCGCGCTGATGAATTGGGTCGGCGACGTGCAGCAATTCGCCTTCCAGGTAGCGCCCACGAATGCCTTGAAAACGGTCCCTTTGGTACTTCGGGACTGTGGGAGCAGACGGTAGCCGCTAGGCAGACGGCAATGCGGAAGTTTCTGGCGAGGTAAGCATAACAGGTGGCAATGCGGCCGCTATGGAGCGCAGGCGAAGAGCGCTACCTCCAGCACCGGTTAAGGTTCGGCGGGAGGTTAAGCGGCGCCCGGTTGTCTCAATCCGCCGACAGATGGCGTCACTATCATGGTCCCTGTATGCCAAGGCAAAACGGCAGGAGCAGGTGACGGGGGGGGGCTTCGCGGACTGCCCGACCTCCAGCCAAAGATAATCCATCGGCGTCTCAAGAGGAAGCCGTGAGGCAGATCGCCGCGAACTCTGCCGTCGTTATCGTGTCGGACGCTAGGTTGTGGATCGATGCCGCAGCCTGCCCTTTAGATTGAACAGGCCAGCCATAATGAGGCATGGTGCGGACGTAGCGTCGACCGAGCTTCCGACCATCATAGGTTGCTCTACCAAATGAGCAGCCAAGCAGGGCCATCTGTCAACATGACCGCCAACCTTAGAGAAGACCTCTTTCCGGGAAATGAAGCTGCGTATCGGGACCTTCAAGCAATAAAGAAAGTCGAAGAGACAATCGGATTCGTAGGCGCAGGTGTGAGCGCGCCTCTGTATCCGATGTGGACAAAATTACTGAATAATTTGGCAGATGACATTGTCGCTCGCGGCTTCGTGGCGAATCCGCAAGACATTGCCGCTATAAAACTTCAAATACAGAATGATCCGTTGGAAGCGGCGACTTCGATCGAAGAGGCTTATACTAGGTCAGTTTTTAGATCAAAGTTTGCGTCAGTATTTAGGCAGAATAATGATCAATTTACTGCGACACATGAAGCAATAGTTCGATTAGGATTATCCGGTGTCACGACACTGAATTACGATGAAGGATTAGAGAATGCGTACTCCCACGTCCATCGGAAGACATATAATACAATAAGGATGGATGATCGCACTGAACTTACTCGCTGGATACAGCGAGCAACGTTTTCGGATGCTCGGAAGCCGCTCGTTCATCTACACGGCGTATCTAACGATCCCAATAGCATGATCATCACAGCGGATGATTACAATCGTCATTACGCAGATAGTGCCGTGATAGATTTCATCAAACAGCTGTGGCTTGCGGATCGCCTATTAGTAGTTGGTTTTGGATTCACAGATCCGTTCCTCACACACGTGGCTGAGGGCGTTTTGCGCAGTCTGCCATCTGAAACTCGGCATTTCGCTTTGATAGGCATCAGGACCGAAGAACCCATTTCTACGCTACAGCGGCGGCAATTCGTCAGAAAGTATCGATTGACTCCGATTTTCTACCAAATCAGGGGGAATGCTGACGGATCTGAAGATCACTCTGATCTCTTACTATTGCTAAATTCGTTGGCACCGGATGACACCAGCGGCGGCCCGTCAGACAAGTCCACGGCCATCAGCAATCCAGCTAATCCCGGACCGACGGGCACATCGCTATCGAAGTTGGACCCAAACGCCGATCTTAGATCGGAATTCCAGTCTCAGCTCTTAATCGCCCCGACAGGCGTTCCTCTTTATATTCAGCCGCGCATATACGCGGCGAGCGCCCGCGATGAAGCGGGCATCAACGCTGAGCGAGTGCAGATACCAGCCTCTGAAATCTGGACGACGGACGAGTCATATTTGATATATTGTGGCCCAGAATATGGCGCAAGTACACTATGTCGTAAAATTGCATTGGAATGCGCGTCGAGAGGCGATCAGGTTGTGCTGCGAGACGCAAGGTCGCTGCCAAACTATAAGAAAAAATTGCAAGACGAGTTTAAAATACTGCAGGGGTCAACGCGAAAAACGTTAGTACTTGACAATTTTGATGTCGAAAGACACGAAAGAATGATGAATGAATTACGAGCATTGAATCTATTCGACAAGTATGTGATCTGCGCTGACAAAACAAGAGATGTCGATTTAGTTGGTAGTAACGCCGGGCCTTATGGACAGAACTTCAAAATAGCGCAGCTCTCAAGCTTGGAGAGAACAGATATCAGATTTCTTGCAAAAACATTGTTTGACTCTGACGATATAGATTATGTCTCAAGCATAGTCGAAAAAGTATACACAGATCTGCTTCAACTTTGCATACCACTTACTCCGCTTAACGTTATTATGTATTTACGGATCATACACAAAGAGGGTGACTTTACCCCACTAAATCGGATACAGATACTTGACCGATATGTCCATCAACTCCTTTCAAAACCGAGTGACGATTACAGATACGCTTTGAATGCGAGAGGTAAAATTGATCTCGTATCCGCTTTCGTATACCAGCTATTTTCCAATCAAGAGACCAGCTGTACCGAGCTTGATTGGTTTAATTTCTGCCGCAAATACAAAAGTGAGAATCTTATTTCTTTCGATGAGCGCGAGCTTCTCAATGATCTTGACCGACAGAAAGTTTTTCTTCGCCTAAGCGGCAATATAGTATTCAGGTACAGGCTCTTTTATGCCTATTTTCTTGGTCGCCATGTGGCAAATCGAGAGTCGATACTCGATAAATTTCTTGGCACTGATCATCACATCAGTACCGAGGGCCTCGTTGATTCAATTTCAAATTTCTCAAGCGACAACACCAAGTTAATTGAGGATCTTGTTCAGAAACTGAATACCTCAATCGAGACATTTCATTCGACGTATATCCCTTCCGATTTCGATCCATTCGCCGGCCTGACTTGGGTCAATGACAGTGATGAGGGTGAGACTTGGAAGCCACTTATGCAAGCGATAGAGGCGGGCCCCGCCTCTACAGAAGAATTAGATAAGTTGAAAAGCTCCTGGTTTGCTGAGCGTAGAACTGAAGATCAGACAGTCGTCATAAGAAGATTCAACGAAATAGAGAGAAAACTTCTTGCCTATCATTATGCGCTCGCCAACGCCTTAGTATGTGCAGAGAACGCGACGGGGGCGTCCAAGGTCGCTGCAGCGAAAGCTTTGTACAAGGGATGGAGAGCAATCTACCAAGTCGCGTTGTGCCACGCCCCCCTTATAGCGCGCAATCGTTATTATGTTTGGAACGGATTGTTATTTCACAATGAGATGAAATATAGCGACGAGGATACGATTAGGGAACGCACGATGATGGTGCTATTTGGTTCCGTTAGATCAATTTCCGATCAGGCCTGCGAGTTAATTGGTTCGCGAAAATTGGGGGAGGTGTTCAGGCATATTTCTGCAACTTCTGAGTTAACTGGTTTCCGGCAAGTTTTAAATTACGCGCTGCTCCTGAGATCAAAGCCTGGGGAGTGGGAGCAGGTCGCAAAAAATATTATCCTCTCCGTGGACAGGAATACGTATTACATGCGTTCTTTGCTTATGCATACTTTTCATCAATACAAAGACGAAGTAAATACACATGGCGATAGAGAAAAACTCAAATATCTCATGGCTGTTATTCGAGCGCGGCGGGATATGAAGTCCAATAATCCGAGCTCAAGCTTGATTAAGCGAGTCTTGGACGATCTCGAAAAGGCAAACGTTTTCGAAGACCCCGCGCCTGAGGTTAATGGATAGTTCAGGCGGACAAGAATTTTAGCCGAGTTGAAAAACCCAGTTGACCAATGGTACGTTGGTCAACTGGGTTTTTGCGTATTGTTGGATATTTTCCCTCGCAGTGGTACTGCTGGCTTTGGTGTCCTAATAATAAGTTGCGAAAAAACGAGACAAGCTGAATATAATCACGAGAACCCAGATTGGCGCCCGCGTTCTGCGGCATCGCATACGGCCATTGCTGGGACGTGATTACCCAGGCCTGTGATGGCGGGGTTCAGGCGCCGATGGTTTTGAGGACGGTGCTGAAGGGGCTGCTGCCTGTGATGCGGGCGGTGTCGACGACG
>NZ_LMPY01000066.1:0-4958 GCF_001424445.1 Methylobacterium sp. Leaf361
GAGTGGGTCATGGCCAAGGCGCAGTTCGCCGTCATCTTCGGCGAGCGCTTCACCCGGGCCATGGCGGCCTGATGTTCAACCCGCCGCCCGCACACGGAATTCCTGACAGTCCCAGCGTTACCGGAAAATTTACGGCCCGCGCGCGCAAGCCAGTCCCGGACGGCATCGATCAGGGGCGTCCCGACCAGGAGGTCATCGGAGACTTGAAGCGGCGGGAGTCCATCCCGTCCGGCGCGGGCGGATCAGGCGATCCGGCCGCCGCCTCGCCGCGGGACGGATTCTCAGTCCAGCGCGTAGCCGAGCATCCCTTCGGACATGTGACCCTCACAGTCCGGGACGGTCGACACGAAATGATCGCGGCCTCCGGCGATGCAACGGTAGATCGGGTGGCTCCCCGGCCTCTGCGCCTCGTAGACGTAGCCGGTCTGCCCGAGCGGTGTCTGGCCCTCGCATCGCGGGTCGCGGCTGAGGAAGTGGTCCTGTCCTGCCGCGCAACTCATCAGCATCGCGGTCCCGGGCGCCGGGAGTGTCAACACGGTACCGAGGCTGCGCTCGATCGTGTAGCCCGGCCCGATATAGCCGGTCGTCACCCAGTGGCCGCCGGGCCCGAAGGCGCGCCGCAGGGGAAGGCGGTCGGCGCCCTTCGGCCGCCGCGCCTCGGCGATCCGCCACGTGCCGGGATAGGGGTCACCCCCTGAGAAGAAGACCGTGATGTCCGGCAGGAACGGCGTCAGGAACCCCGCCCCGTCGCGCTGGAAGCCGGGACTGTGGTTCAGGTAGAAGCCCGTGACGTCGGAGTTCAGGGAGCCCAGGGGTGTCCACGCCGCCGGCGCCCCGCTCAGCACAGCCTTCAGGGGCATCCTGAACAGCCCCATCTGGTAGGTTTCCCGGTCGGGATTGCGCCCCGGATCCTTGCAGGCCACCTGCTGGCACACGCGGCCCGGCAGCCCGGTCATGACGTAGACCTCGCCGGTCTTGGGATCGTAGGCGAAATCCGAGTTCGGGTTGATGGTCGAGCCGTCGATCGTGGCGTTGGGGACTCGCGCCGGCGCCCCGAAATGCACGCCGTCGGCCGTGTGCCGGACGTAGAGGTCACCGAAGCCCGGCACCCCCTGCGGCCCGGTGAGATCCGTGGTGAAGACGAACAGGCCGGACCGACCGTCCGAGAAGGTCGCCGGCTGGCCGGTGCCGTAATTGCCCTGCGCAACGACCGGGTTGATCGGCTTGATGACCGGTTCCGGGTAGTCGACCCACGTCACCTTGTCGTTCGAGAAGGCGAGGCCGGTCTGGTTGTTGTTTCCGGGCAGATTGTCGGCGCCCGAATAGTACATCGCGTAGGCGTAGGTCTGCCCGTCCGCCGGGTTGACGAAGCGGCCCCGGATCACGCTGGGATCACAGACGTACTGCCGGTTCCAGGAGTTGGGCGTCGGCTGGAACACGATCCGCGCCGGCGAGAAGCCGGTCTGCGGCGTGTAGGAGCGATGGAAGATGACGTCCGTCTTGCCCTGACCGCACCACCAGATGTCGGTGGTCCCGTTCTCGGTGATGACGCTCGGCGCGTAGTTGTAGCCGGCCGGATTGGCCTCGTTGACGAACAGCGGTTGCGCCTCCGGCCCCTTCCAGCCGGCCTCGCCCGCGACCGGGACGGCGAGCACCGCCAGGAGCATCCCGACGAGAGCGCCCTTCCGCGCAACGAGAACCGGCAGCATCCTCATTCCCATCGCTCCCACCGGTCCGCTCCTGACTCCGAGATGCCGAGACATTCCGGCGGCGTGCTGACGACCGGAATGTGGCCGTCTGATATCCGGCGGCTCGGACCGGCGGCTCCGATCGTGTCCCGACGCGTCTCCCGCGGACGCGATCACGCGCCCTGCGCGGGCGGGACCGCGCGGCGGCAGACCGGCCGCAGGGCGCGGTCGAGCAGCGATTGCCGCCCGAGGATCATCTCGAAAAAATCGTACTCCCCCGGCCTGAAATTGGCTTTCAGGAACTGGAAGTGCATGTGGAAAGGCTTGAGGCGCAGGCGCTTGTAGTCGTCCTCGGGTATCCTGTCCTTGACCCCGGCGGAACGGATGAGCGGGTTGCAGGCCAGGAAGGCAGGTCGTCCGAATCCGAGATCGAAGATCGGATTGAAGCCGTAGCAGTTGAGCCAATCCTGGGGGGCCTGGTAGTCGCACCAGACGATGCGGTCGCTGAAGACGAGGGTCGCGATGTCGTCGCGCAGCGCGCGGGCCTCGTGCTGGAGCGCCACGAAGGGCAGCCCCGAGCCGAGCGTGACGAGCGACAGGCGCGGATGCCCTCGATCGTCGGTCCCGAGGCGCGCGAGGACCTGCGCGGCGACCTCGACCGCCATGGCTGCGCCGAGGGAATGGCCGACGATCATGACCTCGTCGGGCGCGTCCGCGGGGTTCGCGCGCCAGTGGGCCAGTTCGGCCAGGACACGGTCCCGGAAGGCCGCGACCCGGTCCGCGTAATCCGGCCGCCGACCGGTCGCGTGCTGCCAGAAGAAGATCCGGATGCTCAGGATGTGCCAGAAGAACAGGCGCCCGAGCGCCTTCTTGGCGCCGTACAGGAGCGCGAGCGCCGCGGCCGCGAGAAGCAGCGCCACGCCGATCGTTTCCGTCGGCGCCGACGGGCTGACGGCAGCGTAGATCGCGGTGCCGAGCGCGATCAGGAGCGCCGGGGCCACGAAGGCGACGAAGAACGGGAAAGCGGTCAGCACCGTGTAGGGCCATCCGAACCGGGACGTTTTGAAGACCAATCCCTGTGCGAGCCCCGCCGCGACGCTCTGCGCCAGCAGAGCCAGCTTGCGCGACACGGGACGCGCGAGATCCGCATGGACGATATCGCTCCAGATCAGGGTCTCGCAGCGGACCGCCGCACCGTCGCCGTCGGCGGGCGCGTCGACCGTCCAGCTCCGGGTCAGACCATCCGGATCGGTCCGGATCTCCGAGACCGCGCGCGGCATCGCCCCGAACCGGGTCGCGTGACGGTGAAGCTCCCGCTTGAAGAAGGCGGGGAAGCGGATGCCGCTGCGGGCGTCGAATCCGTGAATGAAAAAGACATGTCGCCGCGCCACCGGTGCCGGATGAAGGTCTCTCAACTTGAAGGGCGTGAACGATAAGTAGCCGCGGACCATGTGATCGATCGAGGACGAGAGCACGAGCGGGATTCGTGGCGGTCGACGGCGCCCGCAGGGGCGGCTCCATTGCACCATCGCGGAGGGCTCCACAACAGCGCACCGGCGAATCTGGTTGCGCCACCGGCCAGCATTCATGATCCGGGCGGCATTCCCGGCACTGTCGCCCGGCAACACCGGCGGCGTTGAAAATCGGATTCGCGCTCGGGGGGGACTGGACTTGGGAAAACTGAGCCTCCTACGGTGCGGGACGCGGGGGCGGTGTTCAAGATTCGTATGGGTTTGTCAGAGGCCGTGAGGGCGCTCCGCAGCGGCGCCCTCCGCCGTCACAAGATCGGCCATATCCAGGCCGTCTTCGACGCTGCGCCGAGCGGCTGCGTCGTGCTCGCCGGCGACTCGCACGCGGCTCACATGCCGCGGCCGGTCGTTTCCCGTCCCGTGCTGAATGCCGGGCTCGCGGGCGCGACGGCCCGCTCGTACCGCCGGGCCCTCGACCTGCTGCGTGCGCCCCTGCCGGCCTTCCTGGCGGTCCTGTTCGTCGGGACCAACGACATCCGCTCGCCGTCGGCGCTCGGGCGATCGGCGACGGCCGATTTCTCCGACCACGCGGATCGCATCGTCGACCGCTTCCAGGCCTTCGCCCTCGACACGCTGGTCTCGGCGCTGCCGCCCACGCCGGCCTCGAGGGTTGCCGAGCGCGATCCCGCCGCGGTCGAGGTCTATTCCGATCTCCTCCGCGCCGTCTGCGCACGCCGGGGGGTCTCGTTCTTCGACCCGTTCGCGTCGCTGCGCGGAGCGCGCTTCGGTCTCGCCGAGGACGAGGCCTTCGTGGAAGGGACGCATCTGCGGGATTACGCGGCCGTCGCCGCGCGCGTCGCCGGCCAGATCCGCGACCGGTACGGTCTCGATCATTATCTGGAGAGCCCACTCCCGGGCTTCGATGAGGCGTATTACAGGAGCTGGTACGCCGACACGTGCCAGTATCCCCACGGTCCGGCGCGACACTACCTCGATCTCGGCTGGCGCGAGGGCCGTGACCCGAGCGGGCATTTCAGCACCGACGGGTATCTCGACGCGAACCCGGATGTTCGCGTGGCCGGCGTCAACCCGCTCGTCCACTTCCTGGAGGTCGGCTTCGCGCAGGGGCGGACCGGCTGGCAGAAGGCGCGCACGCATCCGACGCGCTATCGCGGCGTTGACCCGGACACCTGAGGGCAGCGCCGCGGGCCGGCAGCGCGCACGCCATCGTGACCGCCGCCGCCGCGAAGCTGACGCAGGACGGTGTACGCATGGGATCATGCGCCTCCTCCTCGCCGTCCCACTCCTCGTCCTCGTCGCCACCGGAGCGTCGGCCGGAGAGCCGCTCCTCGACGGACCCGTCGTCGCCGGCGGCTTCGGGATGGGCGGGTCGGACTATTACGGCGATGTCCACAGCCGGATGCCGTTCACCGGCGAGGCACCGCCGCGGCCGGTCGGGATGGCCGACATCGTGCGCGTCCGGGCAGCCCGCGCGCGCGCCGCGACCGCGTCCCGGCGACAGACGCCGCACCGGCCGGCGCATCGCGGCTGAGTGTCTCCGGCCTCCGCCGATCCGGACCAGCCGGACGAGGAGAGCGCGGTCCGAACGATCGGGCCGTAGCCGCAGGAGGACGGTCGGAGCGGCGGATCAGTGCCGGTATCGTTCGGCCAGGGCCATGAGGGCCTGGGCGAGCTCGGTGAGATTGGCGGAGGCGGCCTCGACCTGCCGGGTGCCGGCCGCGGTCTGCTGGCTGGCCTGGCGGATGTTCTGCAGCGCCCCCATCACCTGCTCGATGCCCAG
>NZ_LMPY01000067.1:0-258167 GCF_001424445.1 Methylobacterium sp. Leaf361
CCGGACACGGCTCCCACAACTAAGCGGGAAACCCCCCTTAAAACGAGACCTCCCTTGAGGGCCGTGGAAGACGACCACGTCGATAGGCCGGGGGTGCAAGCGCGGCGACGCGTTGAGCCGACCGGTACTAATCGCCCGATTGGCTTGATCGCTCTCGTGATCCGTGTCCGTGTGTGACCGGCAGCCGCTGCAAAGCGGGTGACGGGCACACAGCCACGGTTATAAGAAGACCAGAGGCCGTCCTCGCTACAGCGCGACGACAGTCACCACATGCTTGCCGAACRMARCACTCGCCGTCGCAGCACCCTGCGCCGCCAAGTGCCAAAAAAGTTGCGATGCGCCGGTCTGGTGGCCTGAGCGGCGTGCCCAGAACCCGATCCCATCTCGAACTCGGCCGTTAAACACGCCAGCGCCCATGGTACTGTGTCTCAAGACACGGGAGAGTCGGTCGCCGCCAGACCCGCCCATCGCAATNCGACCACGTCGATAGGCCGGGGGTGCAAGCGCGGCGACGCGTTGAGCCGACCGGTACTAATCGCCCGATTGGCTTGATCGCTCTCGTGATCCGTGTCCGGACTGGTTCGGCAGCCGCAAAGGCTGGCGAAGCCAGAGATACGGTCATAAACAGACCAGCAGCAGACGCTGCCACCAACATGCTTGCCGAACCGGACACACGCGCCTCGCAACCCGCGACGGCCAAGTCCGAAACGAATTGCGATGCGCCGGTCTGGTGGCCTGAGCGGCGTGCCCAGAACCCGATCCCATCTCGAACTCGGCCGTTAAACACGCCAGCGCCCATGGTACTGTGTCTCAAGACACGGGAGAGTCGGTCGCCGCCAGACCCGCCCATCGCAATACCATCTCGAACTCGGCCGTTAAACACGCCAGCGCCCATGGTACTGTGTCTCAAGACACGGGAGAGTCGGTCGCCGCCAGACCCGCCCATCGCAATACACACACCTTCCCTCGACACGATCCGCGACGCCGAAGGGCCGCTCTCTCCGAGAGCGGCCCTTCGGCGTTTCGCTGTTGGCCAGCCCGCCGCGGCCGCCTTACCGCGAAGTCATCTTCCCGCGAGCATCTCGTAACTGCTCCCGCGCCATCATCCTCGAACCGCGCGTGGCCCATCGCCGACGCGGACGAAGCCGGTGACGGATCTCGCGCCCTCCGAGTCCTCCGCGCGCCGCTTCGGGACGGGTCGAGGTCCGCGGCCTCGGCCCGTCCATCACGACGGGGGAGGGGAGCGGCTTGACCATGTTGATGGAGATACGTTCCCCCGACCCGCGCGGCGCGCTATGGAACGGGGCCATGCGACTGCTGATCATCGAGGACGACCGCGAGGCGGCCGCCTATCTCGTCAAGGCGTTCCGCGAGACCGGACACGTAGCCGACAGCGCACATGACGGCCTCGACGGGTACGCGCTCGCCCGGGAGGGCGACTACGACGTGCTGATCGTCGACCGGATGCTGCCGAAGCTCGACGGGCTGTCGCTGATCCGGTCGCTGCGCGAGCAGAACGTCGCGACCCCGACCCTGATCCTGTCGGCGCTGGGTCAGGTCGACGACCGCGTGAAGGGCCTGCGTGCCGGCGGCGACGACTACCTGCCGAAGCCCTACGCGTTCTCCGAACTCCTGGCGCGCACCGAGGCACTGGCCCGGCGGCAGGTCGGATCCGGTTCCGCGGAGGAGACGCGCTACCGGATCGGTGACCTGGAACTCGACCGGCTCTCGCACCGGGTGACCCGGGCCGGCCGCGAGATCCCGCTGCAGCCGCGCGAGTTCCGGCTCCTCGAGTACCTGATGCGGCACGCCGGACAGGTCGTGACGCGCACCATGCTGCTCGAGCATGTCTGGGACTACCACTTCGATCCACAGACCAACGTCATCGACGTCCACGTCTCGCGCCTGCGCAGCAAGCTCGACAAGGGCTTCGCGTCGCCGATCATCCACACGGTTCGGGGCGCCGGCTACGTGCTGCGCTACGACGAGGGCGCGGCTGGGTGAGCGAGGTTTGGACCGACGCGCCGATCGCCCGCGAGACCGCGGCGGCGCGTTTCCAGAAGCTGTTCCGCACCACCGCGTTCAAGCTGTCGCTGGCCTACCTCGCGATCTTCGCCCTCTGCGCCTTCCTGGCGCTCGGCTACGTCGCGTGGAACGCCCGCGCGGTGCTCGACGACCAGATCGTCTCCACGATCGACGCCGAGATCAACGGGCTGTCGGAACAGTACAATGCCGGCGGCCTGCGGCGGTTGATCACCGTGGTGGAGCGGCGCTCCCGCGAGCCCGGCGCCTCGCTCTACCTCGTGACCACGGCCGGCGGCGACCATGTCGTCGGCAATGTCGGCTACGTGCCCGCCGCCGTGCTGGCGACGCCGGGCCAGAGCGAGACGCGCTACGGCCGCAACGACGCGGATGCCGAGGCGCACCGGGCGATCGTGCGGGTCTTCACCCTTCCGGGCGGGTTCCGCCTGCTCGTCGGGCGCGACACCGAGGAGCGCGACCGGCTGCGGGCGGTGATCGGGCGCGCCTTCATCACCTCGCTCGCCGCCGTCGTGATCCTCGGGGTGATCGGAGGCTGGCTGGCGGCGAGCCGGGTGCTGCGCCGGGTCGATGCCATGACCCAGACCACCCGCGCGATCATGGCCGGCGATCTCGACGACCGGCTCCACGTGGCCGGGAACGGCGACGAACTCGACCGTCTCGCATCGAGCCTCAACCAGATGCTGGAGCGCATCGGCGAGCTCATGCGCGGCATGCGCGAGGTCTCCGACAACATCGCCCACGACCTCAAGACGCCGCTGACCCGCCTGCGCAACCGTGCCGACGAGGCCCTGCGCCGCGCCTCCACGCCGGAGGAGCTGCGCGCGGCGCTGGAAGCCGTGATCGAGGAAGGCGACGGGCTGATCCGGGTGTTCAACGCCCTCCTGATGATCGCGCGGCTCGAGGCCGGATCCGCCCGGGAGATCCTCGTGCCGCTGGATCTAGGCCAGACGGTCCGGAGCGTCGGCGAACTGTACGACGCGCTCGCCGAGGATCAGGGGCTGACGCTCGCCGTGCACGCGCAGGACGAACTCACGATCGCGGGCAACCGCGAGCTGATCGGCCAGGCCCTGGCCAATCTCATCGACAACGCCCTGAAATACGGGGCCGAATCCGCGGGCGCGGAGACCAGCGTGACGCTCGAGGCGTGGCGCGATGGGGAGTCGATCCGCCTCGCCGTCTCCGATCACGGTCCGGGCATTCCCGAGGCGGAACGGGCCCGCGTGCTCGACCGGTTCGTGCGCCTCGAGGACGCCCGTTCGCGGCCGGGCTTCGGGCTGGGCCTCAGCCTCGTCAACGCGGTCGTGCGCCTGCACCACGGGAGCCTGCGGCTCGCCGATAACGGGCCCGGCCTGCGGGTCGAAATCGCGTTTCCGGCCACGCCGCGCCCGCAGCCGGCCGCCGGTGACATCGTGCCCGCACCGCCTCCGCGCGACCCTGTGCCGGCATCCCCTTCCCGCGCTACTTAGGTCGCGACCTGTCCCACCGCGAGCGCGCCGTCCCCGACCGTTCGGCCGGGCGCCCGCGTCCCAGGAGGCTCCATGACTCTCAAGACCAAGACCGCCCTCGTCACCGGCTCGACCAGCGGCATCGGGCTCGCCATCGCGCGCGCCTTCGCGGCGGAGGGGGCCAACGTCGTCCTCAACGGGTTCGGGGACGCGACCGCCATCGAGGAGACGCGGGCCGGGATCGAGAGCGCCTACGGGGTCAAGGCCCGCTACTCGGCCGCCGACATGAGCAAGCCCGACGCGATCGCCGCCATGGTGCGCGAGGCGGAGGAGACCTTCGGGGCCGTCGACGTGCTGGTCAACAATGCCGGGATCCAGTTCGTCTCGCCGATCGAGGAGTTCCCGGCCGAGAAGTGGGAGCAGATCATCGCGATCAACCTGTCCTCGGCCTTCCACACGATGCACGCGGCGATCCCCGGGATGAAGGCCCGGGGCTGGGGCCGGATCATCAACACGGCCTCGGCCCACTCGCTGGTGGCCTCGCCGTTCAAGTCGGCCTACGTGGCGGCCAAGCACGGGATCGCGGGCCTGAGCAAGACGGCGGCTCTGGAACTCGCGCCCCACAAGATCACGGTGAACTGCATCTCGCCGGGCTATGTCTGGACGCCGCTCGTGGAGGCGCAGATCCCGGACACGATGAAGGCCCGCGGCCTCACCAAGGAGCAGGTGATCGAGGACGTGATGCTGAAGGCGCAGCCGACCAAGGAGTTCGTGACCGTCGACCAGGTGGCGGCTCTGGCGGTGTTCCTGTGCTCCGACGCGGCGAGCCAGATCACTGGCGCCAACATCAGCATGGACGGGGGCTGGACCGCGCAGTAGCGCGACCGGCCTCGACAGGCGCGCCTCGTCCAAGCGCGGCCCCGCCCGTGCCGGGCGGGGCCGCTCCCGGTCAACGGCGGCCGTGGACCAGCAGGGCGAGGCCGTAGCCCACCGCGCCGGCGATCAGCAGCGCGACCAGGGGATTTTCCTCCACCCGGGCGCCGACCGCGCTGCGCCCGTCGCGCAGGTACGAGCCGCCCCGCTGGTAGACGTCCTCCGCGACGTCGCCGGCGCGCTCGTAGGCGTCGCTCGCGTAGTCACCGGCCCGGTCGGCGATGTCGTGGGCCTTGTCCTTCACCTGGCCGTAGACGTTCTGAGCCTGGCCCTGGGCCTCGCGGAAACGTCCCTCGACCGAGTCGCGGTTGGAGCCCGCGAAGTCGCCGGCCGCGCCCTGAACCTTGCCGACAGCCTCCTTGGCGCCGCCGACGATCCGATCCGTATCCACCATGGCACTCTCCTGGACGTGAGCGCGGCGTCGCGACACCGGCGCCGCTCGTTACGCCGTCGTCCACCGAACGCGCGAGATGGCGTTTGTGCCCCCGATCGCCACGAAATTGTGCGCCTCGACCCGCGATCGCGGCGGCGGAGCGGGTCAGAGCCCGATCAGCTCGGCGATGGCCGCCGCGCCGGCGGCCGGAGAGGTCTCGCCCCGGGCGACGCCGGCCTCCGCCTCGGCCGTGCGGCGACGGACCTCCGGGGAGCCGACGAGGCGCTGGTGCAGGCGCTCGTCGACCAGCGCCCACATCCACTTCACGTCCTGGGCCCGGCGCTTCGCCTGGATCTCGCCGGTCGCCGTGAGCTTCTCCCGATGGTCGACGATCTTCGCCCACATCGCGTCGAGGCGCAGGTTGTGGAAGCCCGAGATCGTGACCACCGGCGGCGTCCAGGTGGCCGAGGCCGGGGTCAGGATGTGCAGCGCCGCCCGGTATTCCGAGGCCGCCGCGTTGGCGCGCTGCTCGGCCTCTCCCGCATCGGCCTTGTTGACCGCGATCATGTCGGCGAGCTCGAGGATTCCCTTCTTGATGCCCTGCAGCTCGTCGCCCGCCCCGGGCAGCATCAGCACGAGGAAGAAGTCGGTCAGGTCGGCCACCGCCGTCTCCGACTGGCCGACGCCGACCGTCTCGACGAGGATCACGTCGAAGCCCGCGGCCTCGCAGAGCAGCATGGTCTCGCGGGTCTTGGCCGCGACGCCGCCGAGCGTGCCCGAGGAGGGGGAGGGGCGGATGAAGGCCCTGGGGTCGTGCGACAGCCGCGCCATCCGGGTCTTGTCGCCCAGGATCGAGCCACCGGTCCTGGAGGAGGACGGGTCGACCGCGAGCACCGCCACCTTGTGACCGGCCTCCGTGAGGTTCGAGCCGAGGGCGTCGATGGTGGTCGACTTGCCGACGCCGGGGACGCCGGTGATGCCGACGCGGATCGCCCGGCCGGTCTCGGGCAGGACCGAGTCGATCAGGTTCGCCGCCAGCGCCCGGTGATCGGCGCGCTTGGACTCCGCCAGCGTGATGGCCCGGGCCAGAGCGGCGCGGTCGCCGCGCAGCAGGCGCTCGCGGAGACTCTCGATGTCGGTGGACGGCGTCATGCTCCCTTCATGGCCGCGGCGACGGCCGTCGTCGAGGGGGAGAGCGTCGGGGTCGGGGGATCGCCGGCCTGTGTCCCGCCCACCACAAGCCCGGCCGTGCCCGCTATTCACGCCGCGTCGCGTCGCTCGTGCCCCGCGATGGTCACGATCCTAGGCAACGGAAGGCGTCCCGCCCGAGCGTAACCGGATCATGTCGAGCCAGATCGTCTCACGCCGCATCCTTCTTCGCTTCGGAGCGCTCGCGGGCGCCGCGGGCCTCGCCCCGTCGCTCGGCGCCTGCGTCACCGACGACCTCGGGTCCGGGGCGGCGCTGCCCGAGAAGCAGTCGGCCCTCGACGTCATGCCGGTGCTGCTGGTCGCCACGACCCGCAAGCCCGTGGGCAACCCGCCCCGGCCGCCGTATTTCAGCAGCGACCGCGGCCGCGGCCTGAGCTTCGCCGAGGTGCGCCTGTCGCCGCCCGACCGCTCGCTGCTCGGCAAGGTCTCGTCCGTCATCACCGGCGACTGGACCATCGGCGCGGTTCCGAAATCCGAATCCGGACCGGGCGCCGCCGAGGCCTTCGCCCAGGCGGCCCTCGGACGCGACGTGCTGATCTACGTCCACGGCTACCGCGAATCGTTCGAATCGGCCGCGGTCAGCGCCGCCCGGCTCTCGGACGGGATCCGGTTCCGCGGCGTCTCCGGCCTGTTCACGTGGCCGTCGGCGGCCGCGACCCTCGACTACAATTACGATCGCGAGAGCGCCCTCTGGTCGCGCGACGCCTTCGAGGACCTGCTGAAGGCGCTCGCCGCCTCGCCGAGCGGCGGCCGCATCAACATCGTCGCGCACTCGATGGGCACGCTCCTCACCCTCGAGACCCTGCGGATGCTCCGCGCCGAGGCGGGCGAGGCGGCGATGTCGCGGATCGGCGCCGTGGTGCTGGCCGCCCCCGACATCGACTTCGACCTGTTCTCCAACGGCGTCGCCCGCATGGGACCCGACGTCTCGAAGATCACCGTGATCTCCTCGACCAACGACCGGGCGCTCGAGCTCTCCGCCGCGCTGGCGGGGGGCGTGCGCGCCGGCGCCGCCGATCGCGCCAAGCTCGAGGCGCTCGGCGTGCGCGTCGCCGACGCCTCCGATTACGGCGGCGGCCTGATCAACCACGACCTGTTCCTCTCGAACCCGGACGTCCAGGGCGTGGTCAAGCGCGCCATCGCCCGCGGCGCCGGCGTCTGACGCTCACCCGGTCCGTGTCGCCATGCTCTGCGGCGGCAGGGGCTCCTCCGGCAGGACCGGCGCGTCGCCCGAGGAGTCCAGGTGGTCGATCCGGTCGGCCCAGACCCGGAAGCCCACCAGGGGATTCGGTCCGAACGTGTGGGTCAGCGGCACGTCCGCGGCGTCCCGGCCGTACGCGACCATGACACGGCCGATCCGCGGGCTGTTGTTGCGCGGGTCGAACACGTGCCAGGCGCCGCCGAGGTAGACCTCCATCCAGGCCGCGAAGTCGCCCGCCGGGTGCGGCTCGGGCTCGCCGATGAAGCTGATATAGCCGGTGCAGTACCGGGTCGGGATGTTCAGGGCGCGGCAGAACGCGACGGCCAGGTGGGTGAAGTCCCGGCAGACGCCGCGCCCGCCCGCGTAGGCGTCCGCGGCCGTGCGGTCGCGATGGGCGAACTCGTAGCCGAACGCGATGTGGGCGTGGACGAAGTCGCAGACCGCCTGCACCCGGGCCCAGCCGGGCTCGGTATGGCCGAAGAGGCGCCACGCCGCGTCGGCCAGCAGGTCGGATTCGCAGTAGCGGCTGGGGAGCAGGAACACGATCGTCTCGGCGGGCAGCGCCTCGATCGCGTGCTGCGCGGCCTCCGGGTGCGCCGGATCGGGCCTCCCGCTGTCTCGGATCACGGCGTCGGTCCCGACGGTGAAGTTGCCGGCGGGCGCGGTCAGCCGGCCGCACAGGTTGCCGAAACCGTCGCGGTAGATCGCCACCGGGACGGGCGGATCGGTCCGGAGCGTGTCGGGCGCCTCCAGGGCGGCCGCCCCGGAGGGATGCACGTTGAGCATCACCACCATGGGCACGGGGTAGGGGAAGGCGTAGCGCATCTCGCAGCCGAGCCTGATCCGCATGCGCGGGTGATCCTTCGTGTTCGAGACTGTGGCCGCCCCGATGGGCGCAGGATCCGTGCCGCGCCGAATCGTGCGGGTCGGGCCGCGACGGGCTTGGCGGCCGTCCGCTTCACCCCTACAGCATCCCCGCGTGACGCTCCTGTCAGACGGACGAAACCGAGACGTTTCTTCCCGGGGCAGCGCGTCGCACCCGTGCGCCAGCCCGCTGACCGGGCGCGCCTGAGGACGGTTACGAGAGGGATGCCGGCCATGTTCACGCTCGAGATCGACGGCACCGCCGTTGCGGTGATCAACAGCGACGAGGCGTCCGCCAAGGACCTCTTCACCTGTGACGGCTTCAAGGAAGACATCCGGACCATGACGACCGGCGGGAAGCCGGTCTGGAACGGCACGTCGGCGCTCACGGTCCGGGCCGCCACCGAGGACGAGGTCGAGATCTTCGAGGACGCCCTCGCCGAGGACGACGGCGAGGGTGATTTCGTCGAGGATCCGCGCCACACCGGGACCGATTCGGACGATGAGGACGAGGCCGACATCGTCTTCCTCGTGGATATCGACGAGGACGAGGACGAGGCCGACGCCTGAGCGCGGCTGAACCCGAGCGCCTCCCGGGAGGTTTCCGATCCGATCTGGATCGGATCCCGGGAGGACGGCATGGCTGACAGCAGACGGATCGTCGACGCGCTCGTGCGGTCGAGGCGCGGCGGGCTCGCCGCCGGTGCCGCCCTCGGCGGACTGGCGCTGATCGGCGGCCTCGCCTACCGGGCGCTGCGCGGGGCGCCCCCGCCCGAGGCCGGGGGGCCGGACTTCACCACGGTCGACGAGGACGAGGCCCGGCTGATGCTGCGGGCCATGGTGGCGGCCACGACGGCCGACGGGATGGTCGACGCCGCGGAGCGCCAGCGCCTCGACGCCGCCGTGGCGGAGGCGGGCCTCGATCCCGACGGTCGAGCCTGGCTCGAGCGCGAGCTCGCGGACCCGGCCGACGTCGACGCGATCGCCGACCGGGTCGCGGATCCCGACGCGGCGGCGCGGATCTTCGCGGCGGCGCGACTCGCCATCGAGCCCGACACGCTCCAGGAGCGTCAGTTCCTGAAGATGCTGGCCGAGGCCCTCGACCTGCCCGCGGAGGCGGTCGAGCGTGTCGAGCGCGACATCGGAGCCTGACTGGCAACCTGCCCGAAGGGCGGATCTCCCACGGCGGCCGAGCTTCGTGCTAGGCTCCCGCGCGACGACGGGTCCGGTGGACGGCCCGCGCGCGGGAGGACGGGACATTTCATGGCAGGACTGTCAGTGCCCGCGCCCGGGCGCGCCCGCCGGCGGGCCTGCGCGCTGGTCGCAGCCATGCTGATCGCCGGCGGCTCCGCGCGCGCGGCCGATCCGGCCGCCGGCCCCCTGACGATCGCCGAGCAGGGCAGCTTCTTCGTCGGCGGCCGCGACGTCCAGTCCGACACGCTCTCGACGCTGCCGGCCTACGCGCCGTCGGGCACGATCAGCGTCGACCAGATCTACGTCCGCTATCAGGTCCCGGTGAATGCCGGACGGCCGCCGCTGGTCCTGATCCACGGCTGCTGCCTCACCGGCAAGACCTGGGAGACGACGCCCGACGGGCGCATGGGCTGGGACGAGTATCTCGTCCGGCGCGGCTTCCCGACCTACGTGATCGACCAGGCCTGGCGCGGCCGCTCGGCGGCGAGCCCGGCCCAGATCAACGCCGTGAAGACGGGGCAGGCCGACCCCAAGACGCTGCCGGCCGTGTTCTCGGCCGGGCGCGAGCCGGCCTGGGCGATCTTCCGGTTCGGGCCGGAATACCCGAAGGTGTTCCCCGGCATGCAGTTCCCCCTGGAGGCCCAGGGCGAGTTCTGGAAGCAGATGGTCCCGGACTGGTCGGCCGCCCTGCCGGTGCCGAACCCGACCGTGCCGGCCCTGTCGGAGCTCGCCAAGCGGCTCAAGGGCGCGGTGCTGATCTCGCACTCGCAGTCGGGGATCTACCCGTTCCAGACCGCCGCCCTCGATCGGACCGGCCTGCGCGCCATCGTGGCCATCGAGCCGGCCGCCTGCCCGGACCCGGCCAAGGACGACCTCGCGCCCTACAAGGACCTGCCGATCCTCGTCCTGTTCGGCGACTACGTCGACGCCTCGCCCCGCTGGGCGCCGCGGCTCAAGCAGTGCCGCAGCTTCGTGGCGGCCGCCAACGCCGCGGGCGGCAAGGCGGAGCTGATCCTGCTGCCCGAGATCGGCATCCACGGCAATTCGCACATGCTGATGCAGGACAAGAACAGCCTCGACATCGCCGACTGGCTGGTCGGCTGGATCGACAAGCGGGCGCCCGGCAAGTCCTGAGGCGTGCCGGTCGAACCGGTGTGCGTTCAAACGGTTCGGTCGCCACAACCGTCATCGCGAGCGCTGCGAAGTGACCCAGGGCTGCCCAGCTTCGGCGGTCGTCGCGGCGACTGGATCGCTTCGCCGCCCTCGCGAGGACGGCGGCGCGGATGATGGCGTCCCTGCCGAGGTCGGTGACCGGGCGTCTTCTCAGCCCGGCCTGTGCGCGCTGAGGAACGTGCCCATCCGCTCCAGCGCCCTCCGGATGTTCTCGGCCGAATTGGCGTAGGACAGGCGGAGGTAGCCCTCGCCGTGGACGCCGAAATCCGGACCGCCGATCACCGCCACGCCCGCTTCCTCCAGGAGGGTCGAGGCCAGGGGCTTCGCCTTCCAGCCGGTCCGGGCGATGTTCGGGAAGGCGTAGAACGCGCCCTTGGGCGCGATGCAGGAGACGTCCGGCAGGGCGTTCAGCCCGTCGACCACGATCGCCCGTCGCCGGTCGAACTCGGCGACCATCTCGGCCACGCAATCCTGCGGTCCGTCGAGCGCCGCGATACCGGCCCACTGGGTCGCCGCGTTGACGCAGGAATGCGCGTTGACCGCGAGCTTGCGCGCCGCGTCGTAGAGCGGCTTCGGCCAGACCGACCAGCCGAGCCGCCAGCCGGTCATCGCGTAGGTCTTCGACGCGCCGTCGAGGTAGACCAGCCGGTCGCGGATCTCGGGATATTTCAGCAGCGAGTGGTGGGTCTCGCCGTCGTACGTCATGGTGCCGTAGATCTCGTCCGACAGCACCGCGACATCGGGGTGCTCGGCGAGGCCCTTCACCAGGGCGTCGATCTCGGCCTTCGGCGTCACGCCGCCGGTGGGGTTGGCGGGCGAGTTGACGATCAGCAGCCGCGTCTTCGGCGTGATCAGCGCCAGGGTCTCGGCCGCCGAGAAGGCGAAGCCGTTCTCCTCGCGGATCGGCACCGGCACGGGCGTCGCCCCGGTGAACTCGATCATCGAGCGGTAGATCGGGAAGCCGGGGTCCGGATACAGGATCTCGGTCCCGGGCGCGCCGAACATCAGGATCGCCATGAACATGGTGACCTTGCCGCCCGGCACGATCATCACGGAATCCGGCGAGACCTCGACGCCGTGGCGGCGGTGGATGTCGCGGGCCACCGACTCGCGGAGCTGCGGGATGCCGACCGCCGGCGTGTAGCCGTGGTGTCCGTCGCGCAGCGCCTTGATCCCCGCCTCGACCACGTGGGCGGGCGTGGGCATGTCCGGCTGGCCGATGCCGAGATTGATCACGTCCCGACCCTGCGCGGCGAGGGCCTGGGCCCGCGCCAGAACCGCGAAGGCGTTCTCCTCGCCGATGCGCGAGAAGGCCGGGACCACGTGCAGCATCGCGCCCTCCGGGCGGTGGGACGTCAGTGCTTGGACCGCTCCGAGAGCTTCATCGCGCCGAACGACATCGCCGCGGCGATCGCGCCCAGGATCACGAAGGTCTTCACGGAGGCGTAGAACAGGTCCGGGTTGATGCCCTCATCGGTGTAGAGCACGAGCCCGATGGCCGCGAGCGGCAGCGAGATGAGGGCGAAGAGCGGGACGAGCGGGTTCATGTTCGGCACTCGGGATCCGGCGCGCGGCTGACCGCGGCCCTGGGAAAGCGCCCCTGCATATCACCGTGCTGCGAAGGTTGGGACCCCGCGAGCTGCAGTTTTTCGCCGGCTCGCCCGAACGCTCATGGATGCGCAATCATTTCGCGCAACAGTGGCGTCTCCGGGAGGGCGGACACGTATGCGTTGGGCATCGGTCGATTCGAAAGGCAAGGGAGCTGGGAGTTCAGGCTCCAGATCCTCCAGCGTCGAGACGCTGGCGCTCCATATCGGGCGGCTGCTGCGACATCCCGCCTACCGGCGCGAGTCGGTCGTGAGCCCGCTCCTGCGGCGCCACCTGCCGTTCGAGGCCGGCTACGCCTGGAACGGCGAGGCCGGCCTGCGCGCCCGGCTGACGAGCGCCGCCCTCGACGAGGCGAGCATGGATCACCTGATCCGCAACGTGCAGGCCGAGTTCCTGCGCCTGCGCCGGCCCGCCGATACCTGAGCCGGATCCGGCTCAGGCCGGGACCCGGACGGTGGCCCGCAGGCCACCCAGCGGGCTGTCGTGCAGGGTTATGTCGCCACCGTGGGCCCGGGCGATGTCCCGGGCGATCGACAGGCCCAGCCCGGAGCCGCCGGCATCCTGGCGCGCGTCGTCGAGCCGCACGAACGGCTTGAACACGTCCTCGCGGCTCTCCGCCGGAATGCCGGGCCCGTCATCGTCGATCGAGACGAGGAAGGTCCGGGCCTCCAGCCGGCCGGAGATCGCCACCGTCTCGCCGTAGCGGACGGCGTTGGCGGCGAGGTTGAACAGGCAGCGCCGGAAGGCGCCCGGCCGCACCGTGACCTCGGGCGCGCCGGCGAGATCGACCGCGGAGACGTGGGCGCCGAGGCGCTCGACGTCGGTCCGCAGGTCCTCCAGCAGGGCGCGCATGTCGGTGGGCGTCGCGGGCTCGGCCGAATCGCCCCGCGCGAAGGCGAGGTAGCCCTCCAGCATCCGGCTCATCTCGTCGACGTCGCGGCTGAGATCCTCGATCTCCTCGGTCTGCTCGATCAGCGCCAGGGACAGGCGGAACCGGGTCAGGATGGTGCGCAGGTCGTGGCTGACGCCGTTCAGCATCGTCGTGCGCTGCTCCATCGCCCGCTCGATGCGCCGCTTCATCTCGATGAAGGCGTGGCCGGCCTGACGCACCTCGCGGGCACCGCGGGGCCGGAACTCGATCTCGCGCCCCTTGCCGAAGCCCTCCGCCACGGCCGCGAGCCGCAGGATCGGCTTGATCTGGTTGCGCAGGAACAGGATCGCGACGCCGAGCAGCACCAGCGACGAGCCGATCATCCACACGAGGAAGATGTGCGAGTTCGACGCGTAGGCCTGGCTGCGCCGGGCGGTGATGCGCATCACCCCGTCGGGGATCGCCACGCGGATCTCGATGAGGTTCGAGCGCCCGACCGTGTCGATCCAGAACGGTCTTCGGATCTGGCGCTTGATCTCGTCGGACAGGGCCTCGTCGAGGATCGAGAAGAACGGGCGCGGGCCCGGGGGCGGCAGCTTGGCGCCCTTGAGGATGTCGAGGTCGAGGTTCAGCCGTTCCCCGGCGATGCGCGCGAGGGTCTCGGCATCCTTGTCCTGCGGGTAGCTCTCGTAGATGTCGATCAGCGCGGCGACGTCCGCCGTGACCGCCGCCGACAGGCGCTTGGTCACGAGCTGCCAGTGCCGCTCCATGAAGGTGTAGGCGATCACCGACTGGAGCAGGACGACCGGCGCGATGATGATGATCAGCGAGCGGGCGTAGAGGCCCTTCGGCAGGACGTCGCCGATCGCCCGGCTGACGCGCTTCCACAGGCGGCGCGGGCCCGAGCGCGGCGGATCCTTCCGGAGCGCCCGGGCGAGGGCGGGGTCCGGGGCGTTCATGGGGCTGGGCGCCGGGGCCGGGCCCATCGGGCGAAAGGGGCCTCGGTTTCAGCGAAACGTCCACCCCACGCCCTCATCCTGAGGTGACCGCGCCAGCGGGCCTCGAAGGAGGGCTCCAGGGATCGCGCGGCCGGCTGGAGGGCTCCTTCGAGGCCTCCGCCGCGCTCCGGCACCTCAGGATGAGGCTGTGGTTTGGACATGCCGGACACTAATCGGGGCGCCGTCTCCGCGAAAGATCGTGGGTGCAGAGTATGGCCGACCGACGATCTCGGCCAATGTTTCCTGACGCGCCTTCGGCATGAGGGCTTCTTGCACCGCGGCACGCGGGCCATACCTGTGAGGGGCGGGGGGCGCCCGCCGGCCGGAAGTCCACGAGGCCATGCTCAGCACAGACACAGACATCCTCTCCGCCGCCCAGTCCTGGCGGCGCGACGGCCGCGCCGTGGCCCTCGCCACGGTGATCGAGACCTGGGGCTCGGCGCCCCGACCGGTGGGCAGCCACCTCGTGGTCGACGGCGAGGGCAATTTCCTCGGCTCCGTCTCCGGCGGCTGCGTCGAGGGCGCGGTGATCACCGAGGCGATCGAGGTGATCGAGGCGGGCGTGCCGCGCGTCCTCGAATTCGGCGTCGCGGACGAGACCGCGTGGCGCGCCGGCCTGTCCTGCGGCGGCCGGATCCGGGTCTTCGTCGAGCGGGTCGACTGATGCGCGGCGACGTCCTGGCAGCGCTCAACGACGCGCGGGCCGCGCGCCGCGCCGCGATCCTCATCACCGACATCGCCGACGGCGCGCAGCGCCTCGTCGGCGAGGACGCGATCGCCGCCGATCCCCTCGCCGACGTGCTGGCGAAGCACCTCGCCTCCGGCAAGAGCGGCCTCGTCGAGGCGGGCGGGCGGACCCTGTTCCTGACCGTGCAGGTGCCGCCGGTGCGGCTCGTCGTGGTCGGCGCGGTCCACATCTCGCAGGCCCTGGCGCCGATGGCCGCGGGGCTCGACCTCGCGCTCACGGTGATCGACCCGCGCACCGCCTTCGCGACGCCCGAGCGCTTCCCCGGCACCGCGCTGGTCGCCGAATGGCCGGACGCCGCCCTCGGGACCAGCGTGCCGGTCCTCGACCGCTACTGCGCCCTCGCGGCCCTGACCCACGATCCGAAGATCGACGATCCCGCGCTGAAGGCGGCGCTGACGGCCGAGTGCTTCTACGTCGGCGCCCTCGGCTCCCGGAAGACCCACGCGGCGCGCGTCGCGCGGCTCACGGAGGCCGGCTTCACGCCGGCGCAGATCGGCCGGATCCGCGCGCCGATCGGCCTGCCCATCGGCGCCGTGAGCCCGGCCGAGATCGCCCTGGCGGTGCTCGCCGAGATCGTCGCCGCCCTGCGCCGCGTGCCCCGCCCGGAGGTCGCGTGAGGTTCGGAACCGTCCCGGTCGCGGACTCGGCCGGGCTGATCAGCGCGCACACGGTGCGGCGGGCCGACATCACCCTGCGCAAGGGCGCCGTCATCGCCGCGGAGGCCGCCGCCGGCCTGGCGCGGGCCGGCCTGTCGGAGATCGTGGCGGCCACGCTCGAGCCCGGCGACGTCGGCGAGGACGCCGCCGCGGCGCGGCTCGCCGCGCGCCTGCGCGGGCCGAACCTGCGCGTCGAGGCGCCCTTCACCGGCCGCAGCAACCTGTTCGCCGAGACGGCGGGGGTGCTCACCCTCGATCCGGCCCGGATCGACGCGGTCAACGCCGTCGACGAGGCGGTGACGGTGGCGACGCTGCCGCGCTTCCGGCCGGTGGTCGAGGGCGAGATGGTCGCCACGGTGAAGATCATCCCCTACGCCGTGCCGGGCGCCGTGCTGGCCCGGGCCTGCGCGGCCGCGGAGGGCGACGTCCTCGGGGTGGTGCCGTATCGCCGCCGCCGGGTGGCCGTGGTCTCGACGCGCCTGCCGAGCCTCAAGGAGACGACGATCGACAAGACCCTCCGGGCCCTGGCCGACCGCCTCGCGCCCGCGGGCGCCGCGATCGTGGCCGAGACCCGGGTGCCCCACACCGCCGCATCCGTGGCGGCGTCCCTGGCGGAGATGATCGACCGCGCCGGGGCCGACCTCGTGGTGGTGTTCGGCGCCTCGGCGATCGCCGACCGGCGCGACGTCATCCCGGCCGGCATCGCGGCGGCGGGCGGCCGGGTCGACCATCTCGGGATGCCGGTCGACCCCGGCAACCTGCTCCTCGTCGGCGCCCGCGGCGGCGTGCCGGTGATCGGCGCGCCGGGCTGCGCCCGCTCGCCCAAGGAGAACGGCTTCGACTGGATCCTCCACCGCCTGCTGGCGGACCTGACCGTGACCCGGGCCGACATCGTCGCCCTCGGCGTCGGCGGCCTGCTGATGGAGATCGTCTCGCGCCCGCAGCCCCGCGCCGGCGGCGCGGCCGCGGCGGACGAGCCGGATCCGGGGGCGGAGGACAGGGATGCCTGAGATCGGCACGATCCTGCTCGCCGCGGGCCTCGGCAGCCGGTTCGGCGCCGCGCCGAAGCTGCTCGCGCCCCTCGACGGGCGGCCGCTGGTGCGCCACGCCGCGGAGGCGGCCCTCGGCGCCCGGCCCCGGCCGGTGGTCGCCGTGCTCGGCGCCCACGGGGCGGCGGTCCGCGAAGCGCTGGCGGGGCTCGACCTCGTCCGCGTCGACAATCCGGATTACCGCTCCGGCCTCGCGAGCTCGCTGCGCGCCGGCCTCGCGGCGCTGCCCGCCACCTGCACGGCCGCCATCGTCGTGCTGGGCGACATGCCGCGCGTCACCGCCGCGCATCTCGATCGCCTGGCGGAGGCCTTCGCGGAGGCCTCAGCGCGCGCCGCGGAGCCGCCTGCGGCCGTGGTGCCGGTGCAGGCCGGCCGGCGCGGGAACCCGGTGCTGCTCAACCTGCGCCGCCTCGGCCCAGACATCGCCCGCCTCGCCGGCGATCACGGCGCGGGGCCGCTCCTGAGGGGGCGGCCGGACGTGCTGGAGATCCCGGGCGATCCGGCCACCGCCCTCGACGTCGACACGCCGGACGCGCTGGCCGCGCTGGGCGATCAGCGCCCCGCCGCGTCGCGCCCGCGCGCGGCCTTCGCCTCGGCCCGGCACCGGTCCGAGCAGTAGCGGACCTCGTCCCAGACGCGCTCCCACTTCTTGCGCCACGCGAACGGGCGGCCGCACTGGGCGCAGATCTTCTCCGGCAGATCGCCCTTGCGGCGCATCGGCGGCATCGCGGCTCCTCCCGGCCTATCCGGGCCGGCGCGCGTCGGGGCCGGTCCCGGCCGCCCGGCGCAGGCGCGCGTCCAGCGCGTGGGCGAGGCCGAGCATGACCGCGATCCCCCCGACATTGACCGCGATTTGCAGCGGCCAGGTGGGGTCGAAGGTCCGGTAGAGGATGCGGCCGATCAGCGCCGCCAGGCATCCGGCGGCGAAAATCTCCAGCGAGTGCCGCCCGCAGGCGTCGACGAGGCGCAGCCGCCGCCACCGGCTCGCGCGGGCCACGGCGGGCGCGCTGAACAGCAGGTAGGCCAGCGCCAGCATGTTGATCAGGCGCAGGGGCGCGACGTGGCTCTTGTCGGGCGGCCCGATCGCCAGCGGCCGGAGGTCTGGAAGCCCCCACTCCGCCCAGGACCCGCCCTGCAGGACCGCGAAGGCGAGGTAGGCCGCGGCCGCCGCCACGGCCCATCCGCGCCGCGGCAGCAGGCCGTCATGGGCGCGGACCGTGACCGCGAGCGCCGCGCCGATCACGAACAGGAACTGCCACGCGAAGGGGTTGAAGTACCACCCGTCATCCACCGCCGCGGCGTTCGGGAGGTTCAGCTGATGATCGACGTTGGCGGCGAGCCAGAGGGCACCCGACAGGCCCAGCACGCCCCAGATCCCGCGCCGCATCCCGAGATAGATCAGCGGGAACAGCGCCAGCAGCAGGATGTAGAGCGGCAGGATGTCGAGGTAGTTCGGGAGCGCGTTCAGCGCGAGGCCGCGCAGCAGGCCCGGCAGCAGCCCCATCTGCAGCAGCGGCGCGACGCCGAATCGCGGCGTCAGGCCGGTGAGGTCCATCCAGATCCGGACGATGACCAGGGTCGCGAGCAGCAGCCCGGCCTGGAACAGGTAGATGCGCAGGCAGCGCTTGGCGATGCGCGTGAGCGCCGTCCGGATCCCGGCGCGCCGGAACAGCCCACCGTAGGCGATCATCGACGAGTAGCCGGCCAGCAGCACGAAGATCTCGGCCGCGTCCGAGAACCCGAAATTGTGCAGCGTCAGCAGGGCCGGCGCGTTGCGCGGGATGTGGTCGATGAAGATCGTCAGGAGCGCGAGGCCGCGCACCACGTCGACCCGCGCGTCGCGCGCGGGCTTCGCCGGCCGTGCCTCCGCGGGCGGTGGGGGGAGCGCCCGCGGTTCCGCGGCGCCGGGCCGTTCGAGATCGTCGAGGCGCGTCACTCAGCCCATCACCGTGGCGCTCTCCGTCCGGACGCGGAGCGGCCGGGGCCGCGGTGCAACCATAGCGCGCCGGCCGCCCGAGGCCCCGCCGATCACGCGCCTTTGTTCGGATGTGCACAACGGCGGGGTCGCACCGATGATCCGCCCGCCGCGGCGGCCGTTGGCCGCGCCGCCCCCTCGCGTCGCGGCGGGGCGCGGTATAGACGCGGCCGACGATCCCGGTTCCCGGCGCCCGCGCCGGCACGGGGCGCGTCGCTGGGTTCGTGGCAGGGTTGAGGGCAAGGGGCATGCGCGTCCTCGTCACCGGAGCGGGAGACTATCTCGGCCGCCGCCTGCTCGAGGCGCTGCGTCGGGACCTGCCGCCGGGCAGCCCCATCCTCGGCCTCGACCGGAGCCCGCCACCGCCCCTCGACGGCGTGACGCTGAGGGCCGTGGACCCGTTCGACGCGCGCGCGCTCGCCGAGACGGTCGCGGCCTTCGACCCCACCTGCGTGTTCCACCTCGCGGCGCTGGCCTCGGTGGCGCAGTCGAGCGAGACGCCGTCCTACGCCTGGCGGGCGGAACTGCTCGGCACCCTCAACCTCGCCGAGGCGGTGGCGCGGACCCGCGCGGCGCTGGTCTTCCTCAGCTCCACGGTCGTCTACGGCGAGGTGTTCCGCGCCTGCCCGCGCCCGGACGAGAACGTCACGCCGCGCCCCGACACGATCTCGGGCCGGACCAAGAACGCCTGCGAGTACATCCTCCGCGACGTGCTGGCGAATGCCCGGATCAAGCATCTCGTGCTGCGGCCGTCGAACTACATCGGGGCCGGGCAGAGCGAGACCTTCGTGGTCGCCTCCTTCGCCGGTCAGATCGCCCGCATCGAGCGGGGGCTGGCGCCGCCGAGCCTGGAGGTCGGCGACCTCTCGGCGGGGCGCGACTTCCTCGACGTGGCCGACGTCACCGCGGCGTGCCTGCGCGTGATCGCCCGGATCGACGACCTGCCGGACGGCGGCATCTTCAACGTGGGATCGGGGGTCGTCACACCGGTCTCCGACATCCTGGAGACGCTGCGCGGCCTGACGGAGGCGCGGTTCGACCTGCGCGTCGCGCCCGGCCGGGTCCGCCCGGCGGGTGTGCGCAGCGAGGGCTGCGACCCCGCGGCCTTCGCGACCGCCACCGGATGGGCCCCGACCATCCCGCTCGCGCAGAGCCTGGCGACGATCCTGGCGGAGGCGCGGGCGCGCCTCCGGTGATCCGTCACCGGGCAGAGGTGACGGCAACGTCCTCGGACGGGCGCGCGGCTCCGGAACGCCGGCGGCGCCCCGGAGCCGCGACCGGTCTCAGCGCGAGAAGCGCTTGTACTTGATCTTCTTCGGCATGATCGAATCCGCCCCGAGCCGGCGGACCTTATCGGCCTCGTAGTCGGAGAAGTTGCCCTCGAACCACTCGACGTGGCTGTCGCCCTCGAAGGCCAGGATGTGCGTGGCGATGCGGTTCAGGAACCAGCGATCGTGGCTGATGATGACCGCGCAGCCGGCGTAATCCTCCAGCGCGTCCTCGAGGGCGCGCAGGGTCTCCATGTCGAGGTCGTTGGTCGGCTCGTCGAGGAGCAGCACGTTGGCGCCGCCCTTCAGGGTCCGGGCGAGGTGAACGCGGTTGCGCTCACCGCCCGAGAGGGTGCCGACCTTCTTCTGCTGGTCGGGTCCCTTGAACGCGAAGGCCGCGCAGTAGGCGCGCGAATTGATCTCGCGCTTGTTGAAATAGATGATGTCGTTGCCGCCGGAGACCTCCTGCCAGACCGTGGCGTTCGGGTCGAGGGCGTCGCGCGACTGGTCGACGTAGCCGAGCTTCACGGTCTCGCCGACCTCGATCTTGCCGTTGTCGGGCTTCTCCTGGCCGGTGATCATCTTGAACAAAGTGGTCTTGCCGGCCCCGTTCGGGCCGATCACACCGACGATGCCGCCCGGGGGCAGCTTGAACGACAGGTCCTCGATCAGCAGCCGGTCGCCGAACGCCTTGCTGAGGTGCTCGAACTCGATGACGTTGTTGCCGAGCCGCTCGTCGATTGGGATGACGATCTGCGCGGACGCGTCGACCTTCTGCGCCTGCTTGGCGACCAGCTCCTCGTAGCGGGTGATGCGCGCCTTCGACTTCGACTGGCGGGCCTTCGGCGAGGCGGCGATCCATTCCTGCTCGCGGGCGATGGAGCGCTGCCGGACCATGTCCTCGCGGCCCTCCTGCTCCAGGCGCTTCTGCTTCTGGACAAGCCAGGCCGAGTAGTTGCCCTCGTACGGGATGCCCTTGCCGCGATCGAGCTCCAGGATCCAGCTCGTCACGTTGTCGAGGAAGTAGCGGTCGTGGGTCACGATCAGGATCGCGCCCGGATACTGGCGCAGGTGACCCTCCAGCCAGTTCACCGTCTCGGCGTCGAGGTGGTTGGTGGGCTCGTCGAGGAGCAGCAGCTCCGGCTCCCACAGGAGCAGGCGGCACAGCGCGATGCGGCGGCGCTCGCCGCCCGAGAGGGTCGCGACCGGCTGCTCGTCGCTCGGGCAGCCCAGGGCCTCCATGGCCTGATCGACCTTCGAGTCGAGCTCCCAGAGGCCCAGCGACTCGATCCGGTCCTGGAGCTCGATCATCTCGTCGGCGGTCTCCTCCGAGTAGTTCATGGCGAGCTCGTTGTAGCGGTCGAGCATGGCCTGCTTCTCGGCGACGCCCTCCATCACGTTCTCGCGGACGGACTTGCTCGGATCGAGCTGGGGTTCCTGCGGCAGGTAGCCGACGCGCGCGCCCTGCGCGACCCAGCCGTCGCCGGTGAACTCCTTGTCGATGCCCGCCATGATCTTGAGCAGCGTCGACTTGCCGGAGCCGTTGATGCCGAGCACGCCGATCTTGGCGTCGGGGTAGAAGGACAGGTTGACGCTATCCAGGACCTTCTTGCCGCCGGTATAGGCCTTGGTCAGGCCCCGCATGTGGTAGATGAATTCGCGAGCCATCGCGGATCGTCCTCGGCGCGTTGTTCGGGACCGCGCGGATCGTGCCAGCGGCACGGGTCAGGCACCGGGCCTCAGCACCCGTCCTGGACGCGCGTCCCTACGATATAGGAATGACCCTCTCCGAGTATCAGGCCCGCCGGGACGCGGCAAGGACGCGGCAAAGACGGGCCCGCCGCCGGCGGGCGCCGGAACGCTCACGCGAAGGGGTTCTTGACCGTTCCCGGCGGCGCGTCCGGCACCTCCGCCACCGCGTCCGGCAGGTCGGACGCCTCCAGGGCCTTCACGATCGCGTCCAGCGTCTCCCGGAGCAGCCTGGCCTGCTCCAGGCCGGTCCGGTCGCGGGTCAGGTCGAGGGACCCGTGCAGGGCGATCCGGTCCGTGCCGTTCTCGAAGCTCAGGGCGCCGACGGAGCGCACGCCGGCATCGTCGGCGAACGGCGCGAAGCCCTCGGTGTCCGAGTTCTTGCCGTCCGGGCTCTCGCTGTCCGGGCTTTCCGTCTTGGGCCGGGCGCGTCGCTTGTTCTCGGGCATCGGGTCCTCTCAGAAGCTCTCAGAAGAACGTGCGCAGGAAGTCGCGGACGAGCTTGCGCAGGGCGCGGGTGAGTTCGCGCTCGAGCCAGTCCTGCCAGGTCTGCTCGTGCCGGGGCCGGCGCTCCTCCGCGCGGGCGGAGGCCTGAGGATCCGGCAGCCCCATCGCGGTCGCCCGGGCCGCGGGCGGCAGGCCGGGAAAGACGTCGATGCCGGATTCCTGGCGGAGATCGTCGATCGACAGGGCGCGCCAGTCCTTGGAATCGTCGTTCCGGGCGAGGTAGGCCCCCGCCTCGCCGCGCGACGGGTCGTACACGGCCTTGAACAGCTGCGTCGGGACGAGCACGCCGCCCTTGATCTGCTGCACCGCGTCGCCCGCGAAGATCACCCCGGTGACGACGAACAGCGCGCCCCGGCGGGTGGCCAGCCGCCGGGTGCTCTCCTCGACATCCGCCCAGAGCCCCCGGTTCAGGACGCGGTTCTGCGGCACGATGTTGGCGAGGCTGAACGACTCGGCCTGGGCGGCGAGGGTCGGCATGTCCCCGGCCGGCGCGAGATGGCCCCGGTCGAACCCGCTGCGGACGTAATCCTCCAGCGCGGCGCGCTGATCCTCCGGCAGGCGCGTCTCCTCGTGGAAGGAATCGTCGCGGGCCACCGCCCGGGCCGCCGCGACGCTGGCGCGGGTGAGGTGCTCGGCGGCGTAGAGCGGCGTGCGCGTCACGCCCGAATGCAGGACCGCGAAGGCCTCGAAGCACAGCGGGACCGCGCGGACGGCGAGCTTCGGATTCGTGAGGACGGGCGTCTGCCCGTCCGCGAACAGGGCCGGACAGGAATCCTGGGCGCGGACCGGGGGTGCGCCCAGCGCGAGGGTCAGGACCGCGGCGGCGAGCGTCGGTGCCCGCATCACCAGCAGACGCGGACCCGGCGGACGCCCTCCGGGGTCGGGCGGTCCCGCCACGCGCAGGGCCGGCCGAGGCTGTTGCTGAACGGGCGGGCATCGCGATCGGGACCGCCCGGCGCGACCCGCGCCGGGCAGTCGCCGAGGAAGTTGCAGAGGAAGTCGAGATTGCCGTCCGGCGGCCGTGGCTGGGCGTAAGCTTGGCCGTGACCCGTAATCGCGAACATGAGCAGGATTGTGCACAGACGAGCCGGATTCAAAGGCGAACCTCTTGTGGCGTTAAGGGCACGTGACTGAAAAAAACGCCGGCCCGACATTGATCGCGCCGCCGATCGTCCGTAACTGGCACTATCATGACAGCGACGGACGGGCGGGTTCTAGCATGAACGCGTGTCCCCGGGCTGCTGGCGTCGCGGTTGCCGAGGGCCCGTGACGGAGCCGTCGCCATACTCGAACGAACGGATGCGAGCATTGGCACTCTCCCCTGAGCAATCGGCGTTGCTGGACCGCGTTCCGTCTCCTTCGGCGCTGCGGCGTCTTCCGGAGTCGGAGCTTCCGGCGGTGGCGGACGCGGTGCGCGCCGAGATGATCGACGCGGTCTCGATCACCGGCGGCCANCCTTCGGCGCTGCGGCGTCTTCCGGAGTCGGAGCTTCCGGCGGTGGCGGACGCGGTGCGCGCCGAGATGATCGACGCGGTCTCGATCACCGGCGGCCATCTCGGCTCGGGGCTCGGCGTGGTCGAGCTGACCGTGGCGCTCCACCACGTGTTCGACACCCCCGACGACCGCATCGTCTGGGACGTCGGACACCAGTGCTACCCCCACAAGATCCTCACCGAGCGCCGCGACCGCATCCGGACCCTGCGCCAGGGCGGCGGCCTGTCCGGCTTCACCAAGCGCTCCGAGAGCGTCTACGACCCCTTCGGYGCCGCCCACTCCTCCACGTCGATCTCGGCCGCGCTGGGCATGGCGGTCGCCCGCGACCTCGACAACGCCGCCGCCAAGTCGAAGAACCGCCCGCYCAAGCGCCGCAACGCCATCGCGGTCATCGGCGACGGCTCGATGTCGGCCGGCATGGCCTACGAGGCCCTCAACAATGCCGGCGCCCTGCACTCGCGCCTGATCGTCATCCTCAACGACAACGACATGTCGATCGCGCCCCCCGTCGGCGCCATGTCGGCCTACCTCGCCCGCCTGGCCTCGGGCGGCGCCTACCAGTCCCTGCGCGAGACCGCCAAGCAGCTCGGCAAGCTCCTGCCCAAGGCGCTCTACCAGCGCGCCGCCGCGGCCGAGGAATACGCCCGCTCGCTCGTGGTCGGCGGCGGCACCATGTTCGAGGAGATGGGCTTCCACTACGTCGGCCCGGTCGACGGGCACAACCTCGACCACCTGCTGCCGGTCCTCAAGAACGTCCGCGACGCCGAGCACGGCCCGATCCTGCTCCACGTCGTCACCCAGAAGGGCAAGGGCTACGCCCCGGCCGAGGCCTCGGCCGACCGCTACCACGGCGTGGTCAAGTTCGACGTGGTCTCAGGGGTCCAGGCCAAGGCCAAGCCGAACGCGCCGGCCTACACGCGGGTGTTCGGCGAGAGCCTGATCAAGGCGGCCGACGCCGACGACAAGGTCGTGGCGATCACCGCCGCGATGCCGGGGGGCACCGGCATCGACCTGTTCGGCAAGGCGCACCCGGACAAGACCTTCGACGTCGGCATCGCCGAGCAGCACGCGGTGACGTTCGCGGGCGGTCTGGCCACCGAGGGCTACCGGCCGTTCGTGGCGATCTACTCGACCTTCCTGCAGCGGGCCTACGACCAGGTGGTGCACGACGTGGCGCTGCAGAACCTGCCCGTGCGGTTCTGCCTGGACCGGGCGGGCCTGGTCGGCGCCGACGGGGCGACGCACGCGGGCGCGTTCGACCTCGCCTACCTGTGCTGCCTGCCGAACATGACCGTGATGGCGGCCTCCGACGAGGCCGAGCTGGTGCACATGGTGGCGACCGCCCACGCGCACGACAMGGGCCCGATCGCGCTGCGCTACCCGCGCGGCGAGGGTGTGGGCGTCGAGCTTCCGGAGCGGGGCGAGGCGCTGGCGATCGGCAAGGGCCGGGTGGTGCGGCGCGACSCGGAGGCGCGTGTGGCGCTGCTGTCGCTCGGCACGCGCCTGTCGGAGACCTTGAAGGCGGCCGACACGCTGGCCGAGCAGGGCGTGGCGGTGACGGTGGCGGACGCGCGGTTCGCCAAGCCGCTGGACGAGGCGCTGATCCTGGATCTGGCGCGCGACCGATCGGCAAGGGCCGGGTGGTGCGGCGCGACCCGGAGGCGCGTGTGGCGCTGCTGTCGCTCGGCACGCGGCTGTCGGAGGCCTTGAAGGCGGCCGACACGCTGGCCGAGCAGGGCGTGGCGGTGACGGTGGCGGACGCGCGGTTCGCCAAGCCGCTGGACGAGGCGCTGATCCTGGATCTGGCGCGCGASCACGAGGTTCTGATCACGATCGAGGAGGGCTCGCGGGGCGGGTTCGGCGCGATGGTGCTGCACCTGCTGGCGGAGCGGGGCGCGCTGGACGCGGGCGGRGTGCGGGTGCGGACGATGACGCTGCCGGACGCCTACCAAGACCACGACAGCCCGGAGAAGATGTACGCCGAGGCGGGCCTCGACGCCAAGACCATCGTCAGGACCGCCCTCGATACACTGCCCGAGCGGAAGGACAGCCGGTCGCGCCTGCGGCTCGCCTGACCGGGCGGGCCGGCCGCCGGAGCCCGCCCCCGAACCCCGACCGTCTTGCCGGCGCGCGCGATCCTCCGCATATCGCCGGCACGGGGTGAGGGCGCGCGGCGCCTTCCGACCCCCCGGTGAGCCTGTCGCGCCGCGCCGACACGGGGACGAACGAGCGGATGACCTCCGAGAAACTGCGCCTGGGCGTCAACATCGATCACGTCGCGACCGTCCGCAACGCCCGCGGCGGCGACTATCCGGACCCGGTGCGGGCGGCCCTGCTCGCCGTCGAGGCGGGCGCCGACGGGATCACCGCGCATCTCCGCGAGGACCGGCGCCACATCCGCGACACCGACATCGCGGCGCTCAAGCGCGGCCTGTCCGTGCCGCTCAACTTCGAGATGGCCGCCACCGACGAGATGGTGGCGATCGCGCTCGAGACCCGCCCGCACGCCGCCTGCCTCGTCCCGGAGAAGCGCGAGGAGCGCACCACCGAGGGCGGCCTCGACATCGTCGGCGGCCGCGCGCACCTCGCGCCGCGCGTCCGGGCCCTCGCGGAGGCCGGCATCCGCGTCTCGCTGTTCGTCGAGCCCGAGCCCGCGATCATGGACGCCGCCCATGCCCTCGGGGCGCCCGTCGTCGAGCTGCACACCGGCAGCTACTGCGAGGCGGCGCTGGAGGACGACGCCACCCGGACCGCGCGCGAGCTCGCCCGCATCCGGCGCGCGGCGGAGCACGGGGCCGGCCTCGGCCTCGAGATCCACGCGGGCCACGGGCTCACCCTCGGCAGCGTCGGCCCGGTGGCGGCGCTGCCGCAGATCCGGGAGCTGAATATCGGCCATTCCCTGATCGCCGACGCGATCTTCGTGGGGCTCGACCGGGCGGTGCGCGACATGCGGGCCGCCATGGACCGGGCGCGGAACCCATGATCGTCGGGATCGGCTCGGATCTCTGCGACATCCGCCGGATCGCCCGGACCCTGGAGCGCCACGGCGAGCGCTTCACCCACCGGGTCTTCACCGACGGCGAGCGGGCTCGCTGCGACCGGCGGGCCGCCCGCGCCGAGGGCTACGCGCGCCGCTTCGCCGCCAAGGAGGCCTGCGCCAAGGCGCTCGGCACCGGCCTCAGCGCCGGCGTGTTCTGGCGCGACATGGAGGTGGTGAACCTGCCCTCCGGGCAGCCGACCCTCCGCCTCGCGGGCGGCGCGGCCGAGCGGCTCGCGGAACTCCTGCCGGCGGGGCACGCGGCGCGGCTCCACGTGAGCCTCACGGACGATCCGCCGATGGCGCAAGCCTTCGTGATCATCGAGGCCTTGCCGGTCCCTGTCGCCGGTTGAGGCCGCCGTCGCGGATTAGCCTGCGGCGGTCGCGCGTTGCGGGGGGCTCGCGCATGGTCTAGACCCCCGGACACGGCGGACACGATTGCGGCGCATTCCTCGGGACAACCGCACATCAGGCCGCGCGCGGCGGGGCCGCGCCCCGCGGATCGCGGGCGTCGCACCTCAATCGAAGACGGAACGCGCGCGTGGATTACGACGGCAAGCCGCTCAGGAAACCTGCCGACACCGGCACCTGGGCCAGCATCCGCGAGACGCTGAAGGTCGGCATCCAGGCGCTGCTGATCGCCCTCGTGGTGCGGACCCTGCTGTTCCAGCCGTTCAACATCCCGTCGGGCTCGCTGGTGCCGACCCTGCTGATCGGCGACTACCTGTTCGTGTCAAAATATTCTTACGGCTATTCCAAGTACTCGCTGCCGCTCTCGGAGTACATCCCGATCCAGGCCGACGGCCGGATCTGGGGCGCGGACCCGAAGCGCGGCGACATCGCGGTGTTCAAGCTGCCCAAGGACAATTCGACCGACTACATCAAGCGCGTGATCGGCCTGCCGGGCGACAAGATCCAGATGATCGACGGCGTGCTGAACATCAACGGCAAGGCGGTCAAGCGCGAGCGGATCGCCGACTACGAGACCACCGATCCCTACGGCCAGCCGACCAAGGTGCCCCAGTACCTGGAGACCCTCCCCAACGGCGTGGTCCACCGGGTGATCGAGCGCGACGGCGACAACGGCTTCTGGGACAAGACCGAGCTGTACACGGTCCCGCCCGGTCACTTTTTCATGATGGGCGACAACCGCGACAACTCCACCGATTCGCGCGATCTCGCCAATGTCGGCTACGTGCCGTTCGCCAACCTGGTCGGGCGCGCCGAGATGATCTTCTTCTCGATCGACGAGGGTACGCCGGCCTGGCAGGTCTGGAACTGGCCGGCCCACGTGCGCTGGTCGCGCCTGTTCACGACGATCCATTGACCGGCCCGGACTTGGACGACGCCGCGCAGCCCCGGGCCAACGCCCGATCCCGGCGGGCCCACAAGCCGCGCCCGCCGCTGACCGCGCTCGAGGAGCGGATCGGCCACAGCTTCGGCGATCAGGACCTGCTCACCCGCGCGCTGACCCACACCAGCAAGGCGAGCGGCCGGGGCGGCAGCTACCAGCGCCTGGAATTCCTCGGCGACCGCGTGCTCGGGCTCGCTGTCGCCGACCGCCTCTACGGCGCCTTCCCGGAGGCCGACGAGGGCGACCTCTCCCGGCGCCTGGCCGCCCTGGTCCGGCGCGAGACCTGCGCGGCCGTGGCCGCCTCGTGGGAGGTCGGCCCGCACCTGATCCTCGGCCAGGGCGAGGTCATGGGCGGCGGCCGGCGCAACCAGACGATCCTCGCCGACGTCTGCGAGGCGATCCTGGGTGCGATCTACCTCGATGCCGGGTTCGACGCCGCCCGGGCGGTGGTCGAGGCGCATTTCCATCCCGGCGAGCCGACCGCGGCGGCGCGGGGCCGCGACGCCAAATCCGCCCTGCAGGAATGGGCCATGGGCCGCAGCCTGCCGATCCCCAGCTATGAGGTGGTGGAGCGCACCGGTCCCGACCACGCGCCCCGGTTCCGCATCGCCGTGCAGGTCGAGGGCCTGGAGCCCGGTCTCGGCGACGGCACGTCGAAGCGGATCGCCGAGCAGGCCGCCGCGCGGGCGCTGATGGAGCGGGAGGGAATCGGGGCCTCCGCGGACGCGGAACCGACGGAGACAGCATGAGCGCGCACGAGCAGGACGATCACGACGCGCAGGACGGGCCCGGCATCGCGCCGGCCCGGGACCCCGCGCGCGACCCGTCCACCCTTCCCGGCACGCCCGCCGACGCCCGGGCCGGCTTCGTCGCGCTGATCGGCGTGCCGAATGCCGGCAAGTCGACCCTGCTCAACAACCTCGTCGGCACCAAGGTATCGATCGTCTCCCGCAAGGTGCAGACGACCCGGGCCCTGGTGCGGGGCATCCTCATCGAGGGCTCCGCCCAGGTCGTGCTGGTCGACACCCCCGGCATCTTCGCGCCCAAGCGCCGCCTCGACCGCGCGATGGTCCACTCGGCCTGGAGCGGCGCCGCCGACGCCGACGCCGTCTGCCTGCTGGTCGACGCGCGCAAGGGTGTCGACGCGGAAGTCGAGGCGGTGCTCGGCCGGCTCGGCGAGGTGAAGCGCGAGAAACTGCTGATCCTCAACAAGATCGACCTGATCCCGCGCGAGCGGCTGCTCGATCTCGCCGCCAAGCTCAACGCCGCCGCGCCCTTCGCCGAGACCTTCATGATCTCGGCGCTCAACGGCGACGGCGTCGCCGACCTGCGCCGGGCGCTGGCCGCCCGCATGCCGGCGGGCCCGTGGCTGTATCCGGAGGATCAGGTCTCGGACGCGCCCCTGCGCATGCTCGCCGCCGAGATCACCCGGGAGAAGATCTACGACCGGCTGCACGAGGAGCTGCCCTACCGCTCCACGGTGGAGACCGACCAGTGGCAGATCCGGCCCGACGGCTCGGTGCGGATCGAGCAGACGATCTTCGTCGAGCGGGAGAGCCAGCGCTCGATCGTGCTCGGCAAGGGCGGCCAGACCATCCGGTCGATCGGGCAGGCGGCCCGGATCGAGATCGCCGAGGCGGCCGACGCCAAGGTCCACCTGTTCCTGCACGTGAAGGTGCGGGAGAACTGGGCCGACGACCCGGCCCGCTACCGCGAGATGGGCCTGGAATTTCCGCGGGGCTGACGCGCCGGGCCGCGCGGGAGGCTGGGCTTCGCGGCCGGTTCCGGTATAAACGCGGTGTTCCCCCGGATGAATCGAGTCGGGCGCGGGTTTACCCCGCTCCGCCGCGGATTCGCGTTCCGGTTTCGGCACTCCAAATCCCGAATCGTCTATGCGCCACGCCGTCTACGGCCTGCCGCCGGTGGACCTCGCCGAGGTCCCGGGCGACGCCGTCCAGCTCTCCCCGTTGATCCCCGGCGCCGCGCGGCTCGAGGATCTGTCCGAGAACAGCCTCGACTCGGCCACCGTGCTGGCGCCGCCCGGAACGGTCGAGCGGCGCTACGTGCTGGCCCAGGTGCTGCGCGCCCTCGGGCCGGGCGGCCGCATGGTCGCCCTGGCGCCCAAGGATCGCGGCGGCACACGCCTCGCCAAGGAGCTGACGACCTTCGGCTGCGCGGCCGCGGACCAGCCGCGCCGGCACCACCGGATCTGCACGGCGGAGCGGCCAACGGCGCCGGCCGGCCTCGCCGAGGCGATCGACGAGGGCGGCCCGCGCCACGTCGACAACCTCGCCCTGTGCACGCAGCCCGGCATCTTCTCGTGGGACCGGCTCGATCCGGGCACGGCGCTGCTGCTCGCGAACCTCCCGGCCCTCAAGGGCCGCGGCGCCGATTTCGGCTGCGGGCTCGGGGTCCTCTCGCGGGCCGTCCTGGGCTCCGAGGCCGTGACCGCCCTGACCCTGCTGGAGATCGACCGGCGCGCCGTCGAGATGGCCCGCCGCAACGTCGCCGACCCGCGGGCGACGATCCTCTGGGCGGATATTCGGGCGTCCGGCGCCGTGCCAGATCACCTCGATTTCGTCGTCACGAACCCGCCGTTCCACGAGGGCGGGAGCGAGGATCAGGCGCTCGGCCGGGCGTTCATCGCGCGGGCCGCCGAGGCCCTGCGCCCCGGGGGGGCGCTGTGGCTCGTGGCCAACGCGCACCTGCCCTACGAGGCGAGCCTGCGCGAGGCGTTCCGGCACGTCGCGGTGGCCGTCCAGGCGAACGGCTACCGGGTCTACGAGGCCCGCCGGTGAGCGCGCCGCTTCCATGAGCGCGGCGAGATCCGTCCGCCTGGACAAGCTCCTCGCCAATCTCGGCTACGGCTCGCGCCGCGAGATCCAGGCGCTCGCCCGCGCCGGCGCGATCCGCCTCGACGGCGCGGAGCTCGCGGAGGCCGGCGACCGGATCGCCCTCGCGCCGGACCTGCCGGAGCGCCTCACGATCGACGGCGAGGCCCTGGACCCGCTCCCCGGCCTGTGCCTGATGCTGCACAAGCCGCTGGGCGTCACCTGCTCGCACAAGGAGGCGGGCCCGCTGGTCTACGGGCTGCTCCCCGAGCGCTGGCGCCGCCGCGACCCGCCGCTCTCCACGGTCGGGCGCCTCGACAAGGAGACCTCGGGCCTGCTGCTGCTGACCGACGACGGGGCGCTCCTGCACCGGATCATCAGCCCGAAGGCCCAGGTGGCGAAGCGCTACCGCGTGACCCTCGACCGGCCGCTGACCGGCCGCGAGGCGGAGGTGTTCGCCGCGGGGACGCTCGTGCTGGAGGGCGAGGAGCGCCCGCTCCTGCCGGTGCGGCTCGACGTCGAGGATGCCACGCGCTGCGCGGTGACGCTGACGGAGGGCCGCTACCACCAGGTCCGCCGGATGTTCGCCGCCGTCGGCAACCACGTCGCGGCGCTGCACCGGGATCGGGTCGGCGGTCTCGCTCTGCCGGCGGACCTGCCGGCGGGGGCGTACCGGGTGATGACGGCCGACGACGTGGCGGCGGTGTTCGCGGGCGGGTGATCCGGGCTGCGCGCCTGTCAGTGCGGCGCCCGGGCGAGGGCGACGACCGCGCCGATCACAGCGAGTGTCTGGAAGCCGATCAGGCCCGCCACCCAGCGCACGATTTCGGACCGCGTATCCGCCAGCTCGGCGCGCAGATCCGCCTTCGTGACGAGATCGCCCTGCAACGCTTCCGCCATGGCATCGGCCAAGCCTTCCGCCTGTTCCGGGGAGAGCTTGGCCTTCTCCCGGAGGGTCCGGGCGAATTTCAGGGTGTCGAATGCGACCGCCGCCATGGTTCGAACTCTCGCGAGGCGAGCCCGCGTGTTGCAAGCGGTCTGAACACAGGCTGTGATTGAGGGCTGGCCCGCGCCGCCCCGCCGCTTCTTGCCTTCTGACCCGCCCTCTGCTAAGCGCCCGCCCATCCCACACGCGGAGCCGGCCTCATGCCTGAATGAGGCGTTTCCGGTGGTCGTCCGAACTCTCGGCCGACCGCATCCCTCCGCGGCGGATATAACCGGAGAGCACAAGAGCCATGGCCGTCGATTTCTCTATGCGTCAGCTCCTCGAGGCGGGCGCCCATTTCGGTCACCAGTCCCACCGCTGGAACCCGAAGATGCAGCCGTACATCTTCGGCACCCGCAACAACATCCACATCATCGACCTCGCCCAGACCGTGCCGGCGCTGCACCAGGCGCTGCAGGCGGTGAGCGACACCGTCGCCAAGGGCGGCCGCGTGCTGTTCGTCGGCACCAAGCGCCAGGCGGCCGACACGATCGCCGAGGCGGCCAAGCGCTCGGCCCAGTACTACGTCAACTCCCGCTGGCTGGGCGGCATGCTCACCAACTGGAAGACCATCTCGGGCTCGATCTCGCGCCTGCGCAAGGTCACCGAGACGCTGGAGACCGGCGGCCCGGGCCTGACCAAGAAGGAGCGCCTGATGCTCTCCCGTGAGAAGGAGAAGCTCGAGAAGGCGCTCGGCGGCATCAAGGACATGGGCGGCGTGCCGGACCTGCTGTTCGTGATCGACACCAACAAGGAGCAGCTGGCGATCAAGGAGGCGAACCGCCTCGGCATCCCGGTGGCCGCCATCGTCGACACCAACTGCAACCCGGACGGCATCAGCTACATCGTCCCGGCCAACGACGACGCCGGCCGCGCGATCGCGCTGTACTGCGATCTGATCGCCAAGGCCGCCATCGACGGCATCTCGCGCGCCCAGGGCTCGTCGGGCATGGATATCGGCGCCTCCGAGGAGCCGATGGCCGAAGAGCTGCCGGCGAACGACGACGCGGCCGTCACGGTCGAGTCCGACGCCCTCGACCCGGCCGACGTGGCGATGCTCGCCGAGTCGACCGAGCACTTCGAGCTGCTCGCCGCCCCGCGCGGCGCGCCGGACGACCTGACCAAGCTCAACGGCGCCGGCCCGCAGATCGTGCAGAAGCTCAACGACGCCGGCATCTACCACTACTGGCAGCTCGCCGCGATGACCCCCGAGGACGTCGCCAAGGTCGATGCCGACCTGAAGCTCAACGGCCGCATCGACCGCGACTCGTGGGTCTCGCAGGCCCGCGGCTTCGTCGAGGCCGCCGCCGCGGCCTGATCCATCGGGGCTTCGCGGCGGCACCGTCATCGGGCCGTCGCGGATCCAGGCATACCGGGCCCGGCCGCTCACCCGCGCGCCGGGCCTCTCGCATCCAGACCACACGAAAGGGACCGCCATGGCCAACGTCACCGCCGCGATGGTGAAGGAGCTCCGGGAGAAGACCGGCGCCGGCATGATGGACTGCAAGGGCGCGCTCAACGAGACGCAGGGCGACATCGAGGCCGCCGTCGACTGGCTGCGCAAGAAGGGTCTCGCCAAGGCCGCCAAGAAGGCCGGCCGCGTCGCCGCCGAGGGCCTCGTCGCCGTCGAGTCCGCCGGCCGCCACGCCGCCGTGGTCGAGGTGAACTCCGAGACCGACTTCGTCGCCCGCAACGACGCCTTCCAGGCCTTCGCCCGCGAGGCCGCCAAGATCGCGCTCAACACCGACGGCACGCTCGAGGGCCTCCAGGCCGCCCATTTCCCGGGCGCCACCGAGACCGTCTCGGAGAAGCTGCAGGCCCTGATCGCCACCATCGGCGAGAACATGAACCTGCGCCGGGTGACCAAGCTCGAGGTCAAGAAGGGCGTCATCGCCTCCTACGTGCACAACCAGATCTCCGAGGGCCTCGGCAAGATCGGCGTGCTCGTGGCGCTCGAGTCCGAGGGCGACGTCGACGCGCTCTCGGCGCTGGGCCGCCAGATCGCCATGCACATCGCGGCGACCAACCCGGTGGCGCTGGACGCCTCGGGCGTCGACGCCGCCACGGTCGAGCGCGAGTCGAACATCCTGCGCGAGAAGAACGCCGGCAAGCCGGACCACGTGATGGCCAAGATCGTCGAGAGCGGCCTGAAGAGCTACTACAAGGAGGTCACCCTCCTGGAGCAGCCCTTCGTGCACGACGGTTCCAAGACCGTGAGCCAGGTCCTCAAGGAGGCCGGCTCCAAGGTCGGCGGCGCCGTGACCCTGACGGGCTTCGTCCGCTACGCGCTGGGCGACGGCATCGAGAAGGAAGAGGGGCCGGACTTCGCCACCGAGGTCGCCCAGCAGGCCGGCCGCGCCTGACACCGACCGCGAGCGCCCGGCTTGCCGGGCCGTCGTGAGATCAGCCCCGCCCGGCACGCGCCGGGCGGGGCTTCCCGTTTCCGGAGGCGCCCGATCGATCCGCGCGGGGTCGTGTTGCGCCGCACACCCCGCCGTGCGGCGCCGCGCTAAGTTCCGGGCATGCTTCTGAAGCCCTTCTCCTACCTCATGATCGGCGTGTTCGCCTCCGGCCTCGCCATGACCGTCTTCGGCGCCGTCGGCGTCCTCGCCGGCAGCTGAGAACGAGCGCCGGCGCTCCGGACCCGGACCGCGGCGGCGGCGCAGACGTCCTCCCCGGGCGCACGTCTCTCGCGCGTCGCTCGCGCGCCGGTAGCATTTCGGCCCACGATCCCCGCCGGATCCGGGCCGGGCCCCTCGACGGCGCTCGGGCGGTTGACGTAGAAGCCTCCCCGCTCACGCGATGCGGGGTGGAGCCGGGGGCCCAGATGCCGGAGACGACGCCGTTTCGCCGTATCCTCGTGAAGCTGTCGGGGGAGGCGCTCGCCGCTCCCGACGGCTACTGGTTGCATCCGCCGACGCTGGCGGCGCTCGCCGAGGACATCGCCCGCACGATCGAGTCGGGCGCCGAGATCGCCATCGTGGTGGGCGGCGGCAACATGATCCGCGGCGCGCGGATCTCCGCGGCCGGCTGGATCGACCGGGCGACCGGGGATTCGCTCGGCATGATGGCCACGGTGATGAACTCGCTGGCGATCGAGACGGCGCTCAACGCCGCGGGCGTGCAGGCGCGGACCATGTCGGCGGTGTCGATGCCGACCATCTGCGAGACCTATGCCCGCCAGCCGGCCCTGCACCACCTGGACAAGGGCCAGGTCGTCGTCCTCGCCGGCGGCACCGGCAACCCGTTCTTCACCACCGACACCGCCGCGGTGCTGCGGGCCGCCGAGCTGCGCTGCGACGCGGTCCTCAAGGCGACGCAGGTGGACGGCGTCTACTCGGCGGATCCGAAGAAGGATCCGAGCGCCACGCGCTACGACCGCATCACCCACGACGAGGCGATCGCCCGCGACCTGAAGGTGATGGACACCGCCGCCTTCGCGCTGGCCCGGGAGAGCCGCCTGTCGATCGTGGTCGGCTCGCTCCACCCGCCGAGCTCGATCGCCGCGATCCTGTCGGGCGACGCGCCCTCGACCCTCGTGGCGCCCTGACGCGCGGCACGACCGGGCCGCGACCGTTTGCGGCCCTGAAAAAATTCGTCCATTGAGGCCGCGACTGCCCGCGCCGGGCTCAAGACCACGTCAGACGTCTCGGGACGACCCTCATGGCCACACCGGAATTCGATCTCAACGACATCAAGCGCCGCATGCAGGGCGCTGTGTCCTCGCTCTCGAAGGATCTCGGCTCGCTGCGCACCGGGCGCGCCACGCCGTCGCTCCTCGACCCGATCCAGGTCGACGCCTACGGCTCGATGATGCCGATGGCCCAGGTCGCCACCGTCAGCGTGCCGGAGCCGCGGCTCCTGTCGATCTCGGTCTGGGACCGCAGCATGGTCACGGCCGTCGAGAAGGCGATCCGCGAATCCGACCTCGGCCTCAACCCGCAGACCGAGGGGCAGACCATCCGGCTCCGCATCCCCGAGATGAACGAGCAGCGCCGCAAGGAGATGGTCAAGGTCGCCCACAAGTACACCGAGGAGGCCCGCGTCGCCGTGCGCCACGTGCGCCGGGACGGCCTCGACCATCTCAAGAAGCTCCTGAAGGACAGCGCCATCTCGGAGGATGACGAGAAGCGTCAGGCCACCGACGTGCAGAAGGCGACCGACCAGTACATCGCCGAGATCGACGGCGTGCTGGCGTCCAAGGAGAAGGAGATCATGCAGGTCTGAGGCGAAGGGCAGGACGCGCGTGACCTCCGCCGCCGCACCGGCCGCGCGTCCCTCGGGACGGCGCGAGCTGTGGCTGCGCGTCGCCTCCGGCCTCGTGCTCGGCGCCGGCGTGCTGGCCGCTCTGGTCTATGGCGGCTGGCCCTTCGCGGGGATCTGGCTCGCCGCCGGCATCGTCGGCTTCGCCGAGTGGATGGTGATGAGCCGCACCGAGCCCCGCGAGGTGCTGATCGCGCTGGGCGCGGCGACGCTCGGCGCCCTGCTGCTCTGCCAGCGCGGCGGCGCCCCGACGCCGGCCTGCCTCGCGGTCCTGCTGCTCGGCGCCGCGGCCTGCGCCACGGTGGCGCGGACCGGACGGGGCCGGCTCCGCGCCTTCCTCGGCGTGCTCGGCGCGGCGGCGATCGCGGCGGTGCCGGTGGCCCTGCGCGACGACCCTGCCATCGGCCTCGTCGGGCCGGCCTGGATGTTCGCGGTGGTCTGGTCCACCGACATCGCGGCCTACTTCGCCGGCCGGAAGATCGGCGGCCCCAAGCTGATGCCCCGGGTCTCGCCCAACAAGACGTGGTCGGGTGCCCTCGGCGGCCTCGTCGGCGCGGTCGCCGCCGGGACGCTGGTCCCGGTGGTCGCCGACCTCGCCGGGATGACCCTGCCCAGCGCCGCCTCTCTCCCGGTCGTGGCGGGCGTGAGCGCGCTCGCCTCGGTGCTGAGTCAGGCCGGCGACCTGATCGAATCCGGCCTGAAGCGCCATTACGGCGTCAAGGATTCGGGCAAGATCATCCCCGGCCATGGCGGCGTCATGGACCGGCTCGACGGATTCTTCGCGGTCGCCGTGCTGGCGGCCGTCTATCTCGCCCTGCGCGGCGGCGGTCTGATCACGTGACGATGAGGGAGTTGAACCCGTGACCCAGGTCGTCACCGTCTTCGGCGCCACCGGCTCGATCGGCCGCTCCACCGCCGACCTCCTGGCGCAGCACGCCGACCGGTTCCGCGTCGGGGCCCTGGTCGGCGGCAAGGATCCCGTCGCCCTGGCCAAGGTCGCCCGCGAGCTCAACGCCTCCTTCGCGGCGCTCGCCGACGAGGCCGCCGGCCCGGCACTGGCCGAGGCCCTGTCGGGCTCCGGCATCCCGAGCGGGGCTGGGGAGGCGGCCGTCATGGAGGCCGCCGCCCGCGACGCCGACATCGTCGTCGCCGCCGTGAGCGGGGCGGCCGGGCTGAAATCGACCCACGCCGCCCTCCGGCTCGGCCGCAAGGTCGCGCTCGCCAACAAGGAGAGCCTGGTCTGCGCCGGCGACGCCTTCATGCGCGACGCCGCCCGCTACGGCGCCACGATCCTGCCGATGGATTCCGAGCACGACGCGCTGAGCCAGGCGCTGGCCGGCCGGCCGCTCGCCGACGTCCGCACCATGATGATCACGGCCTCGGGCGGCCCGTTCCGGACCTGGACCCGCGAGCGGATCGCCGCCGCCTCCGCGGCCGAGGCCGCCGCCCATCCGACCTGGTCGATGGGCATGAAGATCAACATCGATTCGGCGAGCCTGATGAACAAGGGCCTCGAGCTGATCGAGGCGCACCACCTGTTCGGCATCGAGCCCGAGCGCCTCGACGTGGTCGTGCACCCGCAATCGGTGATCCACGGCCTGGTCTACTGGCTCGACGGGGCGGTGACCGCCGAGCTGGCGCTGCCCGACATGCGCGTGCCGATCTCGCACTGCCTCGGCCTCGGCGACCGGCTGACGATCGAGCGCGGCCGGCCCCTCGACCTCGTGAAGCTCGGCTCGCTGACCTTCGAGGCCGCGGACGAGGCGCGTTTCCCGTGCCTGCGGATCGCCCGCGCGGCCCTGGCCGCCGGCGGCGCGGCGCCCACCGTGATGAACGCCGCCAACGAGATCGCGGTGGCGGCCTTCATCGCCGGCCGGATCGGCTTCTACGGGATCAGCGATCTGGTCGAGCGCGCCTGCACCCACTTCGCCGGCCAGTACCGGGCCGCGCCCGCCGACGTCGACGAGGCGCTCGCCATCGACGCCCACGTGCGGATCTGGAGCGCCGAGGCCCTGCCGGAGCTGCGCGCCGCCGGCTGAGCCGTCATTGCGAGCGCAGCGAAGCAATCCAGCGACGCCACGCTCGCAGAATGTCGCCCGCCCTGGGTTGCTTCGCTGCGCTCGCAACGACGTTTCCCGCCTGAGCCGCGCCTCAGCGCGCGGGGCCGTACCCGGCCAGGAACACCCGCACCGCCTCGTCGACCTGATGGCGCATCTCGGCCTCGCCGGCGATGCCGCCCGCCGCGAACAGCAGGCGGGTCAGCAGACCCGCCTGGCAGAGATGCAGGAAGTGCCGGGCCGCGAGCTCGGTGTCGGCGATCGTCAGGCGTCCCGCCTGGACCTGCGCGTCGAGGTAGCGCGAGAGGCGCTCGACGCCGCAGGCCGGACCGGCCTGGTAGTAGACCTGCCCGAAGCGCGGAAACTTCTCGCTCGCGCCGATGACCATGCGCACCAGCGAGACGTGCGCCGGCCGGCACATCTCGGTCAGGAAGCTGCTTCCGAGCCGGGTCAGGACGCCCGGCACGTCGGGATCGTCCGCGTCCAGGGTGAACAGGGCCTCGGCGAGGCTGGCCTTCTCCTGAATGGTCAGCGCCTCGAACAGGTCCTCCTTGTTCTCGAAGTAGACGTAGAGCGTGCCCTTCGAGACCCCGGCCGCCCGCGCGATCTCGCCCATGCTGGCGCCGTCGAACCCCGCCGCCAGGAACACCGTCCGCGCGCCCTCGAGGATCTGCTGCCGCTTGTCGCCCTCGTGCTGGGCCTGACCCCGCTCCAACGCCGCACCCTGAGCCATGATCCCGCTCCGCACCGTGACACCGTCACGCTTGACCGAACCGTTCGGTCAAAATAACCTGCGGCTTCTTCGGGGGCGCGTCAAGCCGTGCCTCGTTATTGACCGAACGGTTCGGTCATTGATGTCGAGGCGCTGATATGTCCCTTCGCGAGGACGCCGATCGGCCGAATTCCGGTCTCGATGCCGCTATTGAGGCCCGAATCGAGGCCGGGGACGAGGCGCGCGCCGAGCGCACGGCGCCGGCCGCGCCGGCCCCCGCCGCGGCGTCCCTGCCGACGCCCGTGCCGGTCGAGGCGCCGCCCGCCCGCAAGCGCTCCGTGAAGCGGCTCGTCCTGCTCGGACTGCTGGCGGCCGCCCTGGGCGGCGGCGTGTATCAGGGATGGCAGTGGTGGACCGTCGGGCGGTTCTTCGTCTCGACCGACGACGCCTACGTCCAGGCCGACATCTCGGTCCTGGCGGCCAAGATCCCGGGCTATCTCCAGTCGGTGCCGGTCGTGAACGGCCTCGCGGTGAAGAAGGGCGACGTCATCGCCAAGCTCGACGACGGCGACTACCGCCTCGCGCTGCAGGCGGCGCAGGACAAGCTCGCCACTCAGGAGAGCACGATCGCGCGGATCGGCCGGCAGGCCGAGGCTGCGCAGGCCCAGGTCGCCCAGGCCGCCGCGCAGCTCGACGCGACCCGCGCCGACGCCGTCCGCGCCCAGGCCGACTTCGCCCGGTCGACGCAGATGCAGGCGGATTACGTCGCCAAGTCGCGCATCGACCAGACCCGCGCCGACCGCGACCGCACCGAGGCCTCCGTAAAGGCCATGGAGGCCGGCCTCCTCGCGGCCCGCGCCAACGTGGACGTGCTCCAGGCGCAGAAGCGCGAGGCGGAGAGCCTTGCGGCGGAGCTCCGCACCGCCGTCGACCGGGCCCGGCGCGACCTCGACTTCACGGCGATCCGCGCGCCCTTCGACGGGGTGGTCGGCAACAAGGCCGTCGAGGCCGGCGCCTATGTCGGGCCCGGCACGCGGATCGCCGCGCTGGTCCCGCTCCAGAGCGTCCGGATCGACGCGAACTTCAAGGAGACCCAGGTCGAGCGCATGCGTCCCGGCCAGCCGGTGACCGTGACGGTCGACGCCTATCCGGACCGCGAGATCCACGCCGTGGTGGAATCGTTCTCGCCGGCCTCCGGCTCGGTGTTCAGCCTGCTGCCGCCCGACAACGCCACCGGCAACTTCACCAAGATCGTCCAGCGCCTGCCCGTGCGGGTGCGCGTGCCCGAGGAGGTCGCCCGCGAGGGCCTGCTGCGGCCGGGCCTGTCGGCGGTGGTCCGGGTCGATACCCGCACCGGCGCGGACCGCTCCGTCCTCGACCGCGCCTCCGCGCCGCGGCCGGTCAGCACCGCCAGCCGCTGAGACCGGCGATGGCCGCCAGTGCCGCCCTCGCGCCCGGCGCGCCGATCCGCGCCGCCGAGCCGCCCCTCGACCGCCGCCGCATGGTGGCGTTCGTCTGCATGGTCTTCGGCATGTTCATGGCGATCCTGGACATCCAGATCGTCTCGGCCTCCCTGAACGAGATCCAGGCCGGCCTCTCGGCCTCCGGCGACGAGATCCCCTGGGTCCAGACCAGCTACCTGATCGCCGAGGTCATCTCGATCCCGCTCTCCGGCACCCTGTCGCGGGTGCTCTCGACGCGCTGGATGTTCGCCATCTCGGCGGGCGGCTTCACGCTGATGAGCCTGATGTGCGCCACCTCCTCGTCGATCGGCGAGATGATCGTCTGGCGGGCGCTCCAGGGCTTCATCGGCGGCGGCATGATCCCGACCGTCTTCGCCGCGGCCTTCACGATCTTCCCGCCCTCGAAGCGGACCATCGTCTCGCCGATGATCGGTCTCGTTGCGACCCTGGCGCCGACGATCGGCCCGACGGTGGGCGGCTACCTGACCGACCTGATGTCGTGGCACTGGCTGTTCCTCATCAACGTCGTGCCGGGCATCTTCGTGACGGTCTCGACCTGGATCCTGGTCGATTTCGACGAGCCCAATTACGGCCTGATCCGGTCGTTCGACTGGGCCGGACTCGCCTTCATGGCCGGCTTCCTCGGCTGCCTCGAATACGTGCTGGAGGAGGGGCCCAACCACGACTGGCTGCAGGACGAGGCGGTCTTCGCCTGCGCAATCGTCTGCGGGACGTCGGCGCTGCTGTTCTTCTGGCGGGTCTTCACGGCGAAGCAGCCGATCGTCGATCTCAGGGCCTTCTCGGACCGGAACTTCGCCAGCGGCTGCGTGGCGAGCTTCGTGCTGGGCATCGGCCTCTACGGGCTGACCTACATCTATCCGGTCTACCTCGCCCGGGTGCGCGGCTACTCGGCGCTGATGATCGGCGAGACGATGTTCGTCTCCGGCCTGTGCATGTTCGCCACCGCGCCGATCGCCGGCCGGCTCTCGGGCAAGGTCGATCCCCGGATCATGATGGGGATCGGCTTCGTCGGCTTCGCCTGCGGCACCTGGATCGTCACCGGGCTCACCAAGGACTGGGACTTCTACGAGCTGCTCCTGCCGCAGATCCTGCGCGGCTGCTCGCTGATGCTGTGCATGATCCCGATCAACAACATCGCGCTGGGCACGCTGCCGCCGGCGCGGATGAAGAACGCCTCGGGGCTGTTCAACCTGACCCGCAACCTCGGCGGCGCGGTCGGGCTCGCGCTGATCAACACGATCCTCAACGACCGCTGGGACCTGCACCTCGCCCGGCTGCACGAGCGCTTCACCTGGGCGAACACGGCCGCGCTGGAGCGGCTCGACGCGATGCAGCGCGGCTTCGACGCCTACGGCAGCGCCGCCTCCGACATGGCGCTGAAGGCGATGACCAACACGGTGCGGATCCAGGGCCTCGTCATGGCCTTCGAGGACGTGTTCCTGTCCCTCACCGTCCTGTTCCTCGCGATGGCCTGCGCGGTCCCCATGATCCGGCGGCCGAAGGCCGGCGCGGGCGGGGGCGGCGGCCACTGACGGGCGGTCCCCGACGAGCGGGACCGCCCCCGCGCGATCGTCCGGTGCGGAATCGGACGGCGCGTGCGACCTTCCGCGGCCGGGCCGCAGGATTGCGTTGGCGGTCGGCACCGCCGATCTGCTAGACAGGGCGGATGGCCGGCCCGAGAAGCCGGCGCCGAGACGGCCAGGATACGGCTTATGGACTTCCTCAACGCGATGGGCGGAACCGCCGGCGGTTTCTTCGGCGCCGTGATCCCGTTCCTGTTCGTGCTCACCGTCGTGGTGTTCGTGCACGAGATGGGCCACTTCCTGGTCGGGCGCTGGTGCGGGGTCGGCGTGCACGCCTTCTCGCTCGGCTTCGGTCCCGAGCTGTTCGGGTTCAACGACCGGCGCGGCACCCGCTGGAAGGTCTGCGCGATCCCGCTCGGCGGCTACGTGAAGTTCCACGGCGACGTGAACGGCGCCAGCATGCCCGATCCCGAGGCCGTCGCCCGGATGAGCCCGCACGAGCGGGCGATCAGCTTCCCGACCCAGCCCGTGTCCAAGCGCGCCGCGATCGTCGCCGCGGGCCCGGTGGCCAACTTCATCCTGGCGATCCTGCTCTTCGCGGGCGCCATCTGGCTCGGCGGCCGCTACGAGCTGCCCGCCCGGGTCTCGTCGGTGGAGCCGAACAGCGTCGCCGCCCAGGCCGGCTTCCAGCCCGGCGACGTGATCACCGCGATCGACGGCGAGAAGATCGGCGACTTCAACGCCATGTACCGCACGGTGACCGGCAGCGCCGGGACGCCGCTGACCTTCACGGTGGAGCGCAACGACCAGCCCATCACCATCCAGGCGACGCCGGCCACCTTCGAGGAGAAGACGCCGTTCGGCCGCCACCGGATCGGCCGGCTCGGCATCCGCTCGCCCGCGGGCTCGGAGGCGCGGCTCGTGCAGTACGGGGCGCTCGACTCGCTCAATCTCGGCGTGAAGGAGACCTACTTCGTCGTCGAGCGCACCTTCTCGTATCTCGGCAAGCTCGTGACGGGCCGGGAATCCGCCGACCAGCTCTCGGGTCCGATCGGCATCGCCCGCGTCTCCGGCGAGGTCGCCAAGACCGGCGGCGTCGGCGGCCTGGTCGGGCTGATCGCCCTGCTCTCCGTCTCGATCGGCCTGCTCAACCTGTTCCCGGTGCCGCTGCTCGATGGCGGCCACCTGCTGTTCTACGCCTTCGAGGTGGTGCGCGGCCGCCCGCTGAGCGAGCGGGCCCAGGAGATCGGCTTCCGCATCGGCCTCGCCCTCGTGCTGATGCTGATGCTGTTCGCCGCCTGGAACGACATCCTCAACCTCGGAGCCTCCTGGCGGAACACCTGATCCGGGGCCGGCGGGGATCCGAGGATCGCCGTCGGATCTCCACCGGAAACGCTGCCCCAATCCCGCCGCGATCTCGCCCGGACACCGCCCGGATGACGCCGCGCCGGCGCGTCGAAACGGGGTTGACGGGACGTTCACGCGACCGCGAGCGGCGCGAAAAAGGGCCGGTCGCTCAGGCGTTTACGGCGCGTTCACCATGATCCGCGGTTTGCCCGTAAGCTGACCGCACCGTTAAGTGGCGCGAAGGCCACGACCCCCCAAAATCCCCTGACGATGGCCTCCCGCGCGTTTGCTTGGCAGGGGAATCCCGCTAAGAGCTACGCTTGGACCGAAGCCACGCTTGGACCAGGTGACGGGACGGCCGATCAACGGTCGCCCGTGACGGGCTAACCCCCGCGACCAGAACAGAAACGGGCGATTGCATGATGTCGTTGACGGGGAAGCCCCGACGTAAGTCGGTGCGGAAAACCATCGTCCTAGTCACTGCCGGTCTGGGTGTCGTCCTGAGCGGGGCTGCCCAGGCGCAGCAGATCGTCGTCCAGGGCAACCAGCGCGTCGATGCCGACACGATCCGGTCCTACGTGACCGGGACGGCGTCCGGCTCCGCCGAGGAGGCCCGCCGCAACCTGCTCGCTAGCGGGATGTTCTCCGACGTGAAGGTCGCGCAGTCGGGCGGCCGCACGGTGGTGACCGTCCGCGAGAACAACCTGATCAACCGCGTGGTCTTCGAGGGCAACAAGAAGATCGAGAAGGCCACCCTGGAAGGGGTGGTCGAGGCCAAGTCCCGCGGGCCCTACAGCGAGGCGATCATCAACGCCGACCTCGCGCGCATCCGCGACGTCTACAAGCGCTTCGGCCGCGGCACCGCCAAGGTGACCTACCGGACCGTCGACCTGCCCAACGGCCGCGTCGACGTGATCTACCAGATCGACGAGGGCGACAAGACCGGCATCCTCTCGATCAACTTCGTCGGCAACAACGCCTACTCGGAGCGGACGCTGAAGGGGCTGATGAGCTCCTCGGAGATGAACTTCCTGTCGTTCATCAAGACCTCCGACGTCTACGATCCCGACCGCATCACCAACGACCTCGACCAAGTCCGCCGCTACTACCTGAAGAACGGCTACGCCGACTTCCAGGTGGTCAGCGCCGACGCGCGCTACGTCGAGGGCGACAAGTCCGGCTACGTCATCACCATCACGGTGAGCGAGGGCGAGCAGTACCGGGTCGGCGCCGTCCAGGTGGATTCGCGCCTGCCGGGCCTCGACACCGCGAAGCTCGACAGCGACATCGCCACCTCCGTGGGCGACGTCTACAACGCCGACGACGTCGAGAAGACGCTCAACAACGTCACCCGCCAGGTCAACCGCGCCGGCTACCCGTTCGCGCAGGTCCGCCCGACCGGCCAGCGCGACCCGGCGAGCCACCAGGTCTCCCTCGGCTTCGTGGTCGAGGACGGCCCGCACGTCTACGTCGAGCGCATCAACATCCGCGGCAACACCCGCACCCGCGACTACGTCATCCGCCGCGAGCTCGATATCGCGGAGGGCGATGCCTACAACCGCGTGCTGACCGACCGCGCCGAGCGGCGCCTGAACGGCCTGGGCTTCTTCAAGAAGGTCCGCTTCTCGAACGAGCCGGGCTCGGCCCCGGACCGGGTGGTCATCAACATCGACGTCGAGGATCAGCCCACGGGCTCGTTCTCGGTGGCGGGCGGCTACTCCACCCAGGACGGCATCATCGGCGAGGTCTCGGTCTCCGAGTCGAACTTCCTCGGCCGTGGCCAGTACGTCCGGCTCGCCGGCACGGGCGGCCAGTACTCGCGCGGCGTCGACTTCTCGTTCACCGAGCCGTACTTCCTCGGCTACCGCCTCGCGGCGGGCTTCGATGCCTTCTACAAGTACTCCGACCTGACCCGGTACTCGCGCTACGAGACCACGGTGTACGGCGGTCAGCTGCGCCTCGGCCTGCCGATCACCGAGGAGTTCGGCATCACGCTGCGCTACTCGCTGTACAACACCGAGCTGAAGGTGCCGAACACCCTCAAGCGGCCGTACAACGACTGCTCGATCCCGATCCCCGGCTACACCGCCACCTACGCGGCGGGCACGATCGACCCGAACACCGGCCGCAACATCGGCGGCCAGTCGATCTACCCGAACTGCGCGTATGACGGCGAGGCCTCGATCGCCATCAAGGGCTCGCAAGGCAACACGCTGACCTCGCTGGCCGGCCTGACGCTCGCCTACTCGACCCTCGACGTGATCGGCGCGCCCCGCAACGGCCTCTACGCCGAGCTGAAGCCCGACGTCGCGGGCCTGGGCGGCGACTCCAAGTTCTTCCGCGTGACCGCCGACGCGCGGTACTACAAGGAGATCTTCGAGGACGTGGTCGGCTTCATCCGCTTCCAGGGCGGCCACATCTCGTCGCTCAACAACGACCCGCTGCGGGTGACCGACCAGTTCTTCCTCGGCCCGTCGCTGGTCCGCGGCTTCGCGCCGAACGGCATCGGTCCGCGCGACGTCGGCATCGCCGACGCCCGCTCGAACGCCATCGGCGGCTCGACCTACGTCGGCGGCACCCTCGAAGTGCAGTTCCCGCTGCCCCTCGTTCCGCGGGATCTGGGCCTGAAAGGCGCGCTCTTCGCCGATGCCGGCACGCTGTTCGGCTATCACGGCCAGCGGAACTTCAACGTGAACGGCGACGCCTTCATCAACGGCATCTCGCCGACGACCGGGAAGTGCAACTTCAACGCCTTCACGATTGGCGTGGAGCCGGAATGCGTGAACGTCCGCGACACGGCGGCGATCCGCTCCTCGATCGGCGCGTCCATCCTGTGGAACTCGCCGCTCGGCCCGATCCGGTTCGACTACGCCTACGCTCTGTCCAAGGACGAGGGTCAGAAGGTGTTCGTCCCGATCCTCGGCAAGTTCGGCCATATCGGCGCGGATCAGGTCCAGGCCTTCCGCTTCTCCGGCGGCTCGCGCTTCTGATAAAAAACACGCGCGCCGGCCGGATTCTCCCGGCCGGCGCGTTGTCGGACATGACAGATCCCGTCTTCTTCACCGCCGCCACCGGCCTCACCCTGGCCGAGATCGCGGCCGCCGCCGGCCTCGGCCTCCCCGAGGGAGCGGATCCGGATCGCCGGTTCAGCGGCGCGGCCTCCCTGGAGAGCGCCGGTCCGGACCACCTCGCCTACATGGACAACGCCCGCTACGGCGACGCCCTCGCGGCGACGCGTGCGGGCGTGTGCCTCATCTCGCCCCGCTTCGCGGCGCGCTGCCCCGCCGGAACCGTCGCCCTCGTCAGCCGCGATCCCTACCGCGCCTACGCGGCCCTGCTCGGCCGCCTGCACCCGGACGCGCTGCGTCCCGGTTCCCAGTTCGCGGTCCGCGGCGTCGCCTCCGGCGCCCACGTCCATCCCGAGGCCCGGCTCGAGGACGGGGTCACGGTCGATCCCGGCGCGGTGATCGGGCCGGGAGCCGAGATCGGCGCCGGCACAGTGATCGGGCCGAACGCCGTCATCGGGCCGGGCGTCCGGATCGGGCGCGACTGCGCGATCGGCGCGGGCACGACCCTCAGCCACGCCCTCCTCGGCAACCGGGTGATCCTGCATCCGGGGGCCCGGCTCGGACAGGACGGGTTCGGCTTCGCCATGGGCGCCACCCACCTCAAGGTGCCGCAAGTCGGGCGGGTCATCGTGCAGGACGACGTCGAGATCGGTGCCAACACCACGGTCGACCGGGGCGCCTCGCGCGACACGGTGATCGGGGAGGGCACCAAGATCGACAACCTCGTGCAGATCGCCCACAACGTCGTGATCGGGCGCCACTGCGTCATCGTGTCGGGGGTCGGCATCTCGGGCTCGACCACGCTGGAGGATTACGTCGTCCTCGGCGGGCAGGTCGGCGTCGTCGGCCACCTGCGCATCGGTCGCGGCGCGCAGATCGCCGGCTCGTCCAACGTCAACCGCGACGTGCCGCCGGGCAGCCGCTGGGGCGGGACGCCCGCCAAGCCGGTGCGGGCTTGGTTCCGCGAGCTGACGACGCTCGCGCGGCTCGCGGAACGCTCGGGCAAGGAGCCCGCCGGAGACGACGCCTGACCGGGAAGGCCTTGCGCTTCCGGCGATTTCTTCCGAATAGGGCGGTCGGCGCCCCGGTGGCGGCCGGATTGCGGGCCGCCGATGGCGGCAAGTCGAGGTGCGGATTTCGATGAGTGAGGCGGCGCGCGAGACCGGCAGCGAGCTGGGCATAGCCGATATCCAGACGCTGCTGGAGCTGCTGCCGCACCGCTACCCGTTCCTGATGGTCGACCGCATCGTCGAGATCGACCGGGACGAATCCTGCGTCGGCATCAAGAACGTCACGGCCAACGAGCCGCAGTTCATGGGCCACTTCCCCGACATGCCGGTCTTCCCGGGCGTGCTCCTGATCGAGGGCATGGCGCAGACGGCGGGGGCGATCTGCTGCCGCCACATCCGGGCGGACGGGCGGAACACCAAGCAGGTGTTCTTCATGACCATCGACAAGTGCAAGTTCCGCAAGCCCGTCACCCCCGGCGACCAGGTGCGCTTCCACATGACGAAGCTGAACCAGCGCCGGACCATGTGGTGGTTCCGCGGCGAGGCCCGGGTCGACGGCACGCTGGTCGCGGAGGCCGAGATCAGCGCCATGCTGGTGACGGAGTGACCGCCCCCGTCATCCACCCGAGCGCGGTGATCGAGTCCGGCGCCCGGATCGGCGACGGGGCGCGGATCGGCCCCTTCTGCCATGTCGGACCTGAGGTCGTGCTCGGCGCGGACTGCGAACTCATCAGCCACGTGGTCCTGGCGGGCCGCACCGCGATCGGCCCCCGCACCCGGATCTTCCCCTTCGCGTCTATCGGCCACCAGCCGCAGGACCTGAAATACCGGGGCGAGGCCTCGACCCTGACGATCGGCGCCGACTGCCTGATCCGCGAGGGCGTCACCATGAACCCGGGCACCAGCGGCGGCGGCCTGGAGACCGTGGTCGGCGACCACTGCACCTTCCTGGCCAACTCGCATGTCGGCCACGATTGCCGGGTCGGCGCCCACGTGATCTTCTCCAACAACGTCATGCTGGCGGGCCATTGCAGCGTCGGCGACTACGCGATCCTGGGCGGCGGCGCCGCCGTGATCCAGTTCGCGCGGGTCGGCGCGCACGCCTTCGTGGGCGGCCTGTCGGGCCTGGAGAACGACTGCATCCCCTACGGCATGGTACTCGGCAACCGGGCCTACCTGTCGGGGCTCAACATCATCGGGTTGCAGCGCCGCGGCTTCGCCCGCGAGGACATCCACGCGCTGCGGCGCGCCTACCGCCTGCTCTTCGCCCCCGAGGGCACGCTGATGGAGCGGGTGGAGGACGTGGCCGCGACCTTCGAGTCCCACGCGGCGGTCGCCGAGATCCTCGACTTCATCCGCCTCGGCGGCAAGCGCTCGATCTGCACGCCGCGCGAGGTTCCGACCCCGATCAGCGCCGCCTGAGCGGCCGGGCCGTGACCGAGGCCGATCCCGCCCCCGAGGGGGCCCTGGTCCTGATCGCGGGGGCGGGGCGCCTGCCGGAGCTCGTCGCCGAGTCGCTCCGCCGGGCGCGCCGGCCCTTCCGGGTGATCGCGCTGCGCGGCTTCACCGGACCGGCCCTGCGCGCCGGCGCCGACGCCACGGTCGACCTCCTCGATCTCGCGGCCACCCTGAAGCTGCTGCGGCTCTGGGGGCCGGCGACCGTGGTGCCGGCGGGCGGCGTCTCCCGCCCGAGCCCGGCCGCGATCCTCAACGCGGGCGCCGCCCTGCGCAACCGCGAGGCCCTGCGGGCGATCGCCGGCGGCGGGGACGACCGCCTGCTGCGGGCGGCGGTCACGCTGGTCGAGGAGGCGGGCCACCGGGTCGTCGGCGTCCACGAGGCCGCGCCGGACCTGCTCTGCCCGGACGGCCCCCTCGGGCGCCGGGCCCCGGACGCGGAGGCGGCCGCCTCGATCCGCACCGGGCGCGGCGTCCTCGACGCCCTCTCGCCCTACGATCTGGGGCAGGCGGTCGTCCTGGCCGGCGACCGGATCCTCGCCGTGGAGGGGCCGGAGGGCACGGACCGCATGCTGGCCCGGGCCCGGGCCCTGGGACGGCGCCCCTTCGGGTTCGGCAGGGCGATGCCCGCGACCGTGCTGGTGAAGGCCCCGAAGGTCGGCCAGGACCGCCGCATCGATCTCCCGGCCGTCGGCGCCCGCACCGTGCGCAACGCGGCCCGGGCGGGCTGCGCCGGGCTCGCCCTGGAGGCCGGCGGGACCCTGGTCATCGACCGGGCGGCGACGGCCGCGGAGGCCGACCGCCTCGGCCTGTTCGTGGTCGGGTACGGGGGCGCGCCGTGACCGGCCGGCCCCGCACGATCTGGCTCGTGGCCGGCGAGGATTCCGGCGACCAGCTCGGCGCCAAGCTGATGCGCGCCCTGCGCGAGGCCGCGCCCGACACCGTCTTCGGCGGCGTCGGCGGCGAGGCCATGGCGGAGGCGGGGTTCGCGTCCCTGTTCCCCCTCGATGACGTGGCGGTGATGGGCTACCTGCCGGTCCTCGCCCGCGCGCGGACCCTGCTCCGCCGCATCCGCGAGACCGTCGAGGCGACGATCCGCGCGCGGCCCGACGTGCTGGTGATCATCGACAGCCCGGGCTTCACCCACGCGGTGGCACGGCGGGTGCGCAAGGCGGCCCCCGGCATCCCGATCATCGACTACGTGTCGCCGAGCGTGTGGGCGTGGCGGCCGTGGCGGGCGAAGGGCATGCGGCCTTTCATCGACCACGTGCTGGCCCTGCTCCCCTTCGAGCCCGACGCGCATCTGCGGCTCGGCGGTCCCCCCTGCACCTATGTGGGGCACCCGTTGATCGAGCGCCTCCCGGAACTGCGGCCCGGCGCGGCCGAGCGGGGGCGGCGCGAGGCCGTGCCCTACAGCCTCGCGGTCCTGCCGGGCTCCCGGCGGTCCGAGATCGAGCGGCTGATGCCGGTCTTCGGTGCGGCGCTGGCCCGCGTCGCCGAGGGCCTGGCGGTCGAGGCGGTGCTTCCCGCTGTGACCCGGCACCGGGCCCTGATCGAGCGGCTGTCGGCCGGGTGGCCGGTGCCGGTCCGCATCGTCACCGGCGAGGCGCCGAAATACGCGGCCTTCCGGGAGGCCCGGGCGGCGCTCGCCGCCTCCGGCACGGTCACGCTGGAGCTGGCGCTCGCGGGCGTCCCGATGGTCGTGGCCTACAAGGTCTCGCGGGCGGAGGAGTTCATCGCCCGCCGGCTGATCCAGGTCCCGAGCATCGTGCTGCCGAACCTGATCCTCGCCGAGAACGCGATGCCGGAATTCGTCCAGGCCGACTGCACCCCGGAGCGCCTCGCGGGCGCCCTGCGGCCGCTCCTGGCCGGCGGTCACGAGCGCGACGTCCAGCTCGCCGCCCTCGGCCGCATCGACGGGCGGATGCGGCTCGCCGCGGCGGACACGCCGAGCCGGGCCGCGGCGCGGATCGTCCTGCGCGCGGCCGGGGGGCAGGGAGCGGATCCGGCGGCGTGACGGCGCCGCTCAGCCGGCGCGGCGGCCGCAGCGGATATAGGTCGAGGTCCCGCGGCTGCTCGACCAAGTCAGGTGCTCGCCGTCCACCTGCAGGCGGACCTGCGACGACCAGTGGCGGCCGCGATCGCTGCACTCGGCGGCCGTGACCCAGGCGCCGCCGCTCCGCCGCACGTCGTGGAACAGGCACAGCGTGCGGCCCGCGCGGGCGCGGTCCTGCGTGATCGTGGCCGGGATGTAGCCGCGGCGGCGCGAGCGCGCTCCGCAGGCCTCGGGCGTCGGGCCCCAGACACCGACATACTCGGCGGCGGGCACGGCGGCGGGCACGGCGGCGGCCGGAGCGGCGCCCGGGGCCGGGCGGGCATTCGCCGTGGTCGCGGGCGGCGCCGCGGCACTCTGCGGGGCCGCCGGCGCCGGCGAGGCCGCCATGGCGGTCTGGCCGGGCGGCTCGGCCGGAGCGGTGAGCGGGTCGGGCTCGTCGAGCATCACGACGCGGCGCGCGGGGCGCGGCGCGGCGGACCCCGCCGCGGACGGGCTCGCTTCCGGCGGGGACGGGCGGAACGGCAGGTCCTCGGTGAGGTAGGCGGCGCTGTAGGCGAACAGGCCCACCCAGCCGAGGATGAGGAGGGTCGGCAAGGCGAAGCGACGCCAGGAGCCGGAACGCGCCCCGTCGCCCGGATCCGCCAGAACGACCGCCCCCATGGTCCGCCCCCCTCTCGTCCGCTCAGCGGCCGAAGATGCCCTTCAGGAACTGCGCCGTGCGGTTGCGCTTGCGCTTGCGCTCCAGCTCCGACGCGTCCCTGAGCCACGCCACCTGGACCACGCGCCGCTCGCCCTCGAAGGGCTCGTGGCCATGCCAGGAATTGTCCGCCCGCAGGAACGCGAACATCGTGCCCATGGTCGGCGGGACCTCCACCGCGAAGGGCTCGTAGTTGCGGCCGTCGTAGAGCACCCGCAGGCGGCCGGCCGCCGGGGCGTCCCAGGCGTCGTTCATGTAGACGAGCAGGGTGAGCACCTTCGACGGGCCGTCGGTGTGGATCGAGCCGTATTTCAGCTGGCTGCGGCGCATGATGGTCGTCAGGCGCGGGCAGGAGACGAGGTCGATGCCGAACTTCTCGCCGAGGATCTTCGAGAAGGCGTCGCTCTCCAGCTCGTCGATCAGCGCCTTGAACCGGCCCTTCAGGGTGACCTCGTCGACCGTGAGGTAGCCGGGCTTGGCGATGTCCGGGAAGTCGCGCCGGATGTCGTCGATCGCGTCGGGATTCAGGACGTTGCTGCCGAGCGTGTAGGCGTAGGGCTCGCGGGAGACGGGCGCGGCGCGCACGGCGGAGATGTCGAGGATCGAGAGAGCGGACATCGCTGGGTCCCTTGGCTCCGGCGCCGGTCGGCCGGCACGCGGGGCGCCGGAGACGCGTGCCGGGGGGCCGGTCCAGCCGTCGTGCCGGGGCCGCCCGCGCAGGCGTCCACGACCACAAATCTACTGCTGCTTCCGGCGATCCCGGAATCTCCTAATCCGCCGATTGCGGCGGTCCGACGGCGAAAGCGGCCCGGTGGCGCATTCCGGTGACAGTCTCGGGCGGCCCGCTTGTGCAGGATGGCGCCAGACCCGCGGGCTTTCTTCCCGGGTGCGTACCGGAACCCGTGCCCGATGAGGCCGTTGGCCCTCGCTCTGCTGTTCGCCCACCTCGCCGCCGTCGCGGCCGGGGTCGAGGCCCGTGCGCAGTCGCGGCCGCCGCGCGGCTCGATGACGGCCCGCATGACCTGCTCCGAGGCGATGGCCCTGGTGAAGAACGAGGGCGACGTGATCATCGCCGCCGGAGCGGCGCCGGAGCGGTTTGTCAGCAATCCCGGCCAGTGCAGCGGCGCGGAGATCGCCGAGCTGCGCTTCGCCCCGACGCGCGACAACCCGCAATGCCCGATCGGCTACCATTGCCGGGAGCCCGGCTTCGAGGAGTGGAACTGGTAGCCGCGGCGCCCGCGTAAATCGCCGCACCGCCGGAACGTGACCAAAGTTTCACGCGACAGCGCGGGCCGAGTGCCACTATCTGGCCATCTGCCGGGGCCAAGGCCGCCGGCGGCGCCCCGGGCGGGCGCGCACGGATGGGGGATCGACGGTGGCAGCACTCAGGACCGGACTGGGCATCCAGGCCGTGCTCACGGCCCTGGCCGCGCTGATCCTGCTGGCGTTTCCCGGAATCCCGAGCCCACCGCTCTACGTCTCCCTCGCCGGCTTCGCCATGGCGGGCATCCTGATCGCCGCGAACGGCATCTCGGCCTACCTGAAGGTCTTCGTCTCGGTCTACGGCGTCGGCTATCTGCTGCTCGCCGGATCGAAGACAATCGCCGCCATGGGGCTGCTGCCGCCGGTGATCGCCGCGCTGCTCCCGCCGGCCTTCGCCGCCACCGGCGCGGTGGTCTTCGCCGCCATCGTGCTCGGCATCTCGCATCTCGAGCCGATCCGCGCGATCACCAACATCGCCGACCCGTACTTCGCCAATCGCGACAAGCCGACCAAGGAGATCGGCCTGTTCCGCTGGTTCGGCACCACCGAGGGCCGGATCGGCCGCAACCTCGTGGCGCTGTCGATCTTCGTGAACTTCGCCGACGTGGCACTGACGCTGCGGTTCAACTTCTTCTACCGCGACATCTACAATTCGCTCCAGGAATACGACGCGAACGCGTTCTGGTATCAGCTGCTCTGGGTGTTCGTGCCGCTGGCCACGCTGAACATCGCCATCGGCATGTTCGACCTGTTCGTCGATTCCTCGCTGCTCATCCGCTGGCGCACGTGGCTAACCCACAGCCTGTACGAGCGCTGGCTCGGCAACGGCACGCATTACCGGATCCCGTTCACCGACGAGGAGGCGGACAACCCGGACCAGCGCATCCAGGCCGACGTCAACAGCTTCATCGTGCAGACCACGACGCTGTCGATCCGGCTCCTCAGCCAGGCCGCGCAGCTCGTCTCGTTCATCGTGATCCTCTGGACCCTTTCGCGCGACTTCGTCGTGCCGTTCACCGACACGGTGATCCCGGGCTTCCTGGTTTGGCTGGTGATCGCCTACGCGGTGGTCGGCACGTGGCTCACCCACCTGATCGGCCGGCCGCTCATCGGGCTGGACTTCCGGCAGGAGCAGGTCGAGGCGAATTTCCGCTTCGCGCTGGCCCGGAACCGCATCTACTCCGAGCAGATCGCCCTGCTGCGCGGCGAGCGGGCGGAGGCCTCGCGGCTCTCGACGCTGTTCCACAGCGTGATCGACAACTACGTCGGGATCATCTTCCGCCGCATCAAGCTGATCGCCTTCACGTTCAGCTACCGGCAGGCGAGCGTCATCTTCCCGATGGTGCTGGCGGCCCCGTCCTTCTTCGCCAAGAAGATCACGCTGGGCGCGCTCCAGCAGACGTCCCAGGCCTTCAGCCAGGTGCAGAGCTCGCTCTCGTTCTTCGTGGACTCGTACACGACGCTCGCGGCCTACAAGGCCAACACCATCCGTCTCGGCTCCTTCCGCCGGGCGATGACCAAGGCCGAGGCGCTGGAATCGGCGGGCTACGGTCTCGTCCAGGGCAACGAGACCACCGGCGACGTCACCGCGCGCGGCCTCGTCCTCGCCCTGCCGAACGGGAAGCCGATCGTCACCGCCGACGCGCTGACCCTGCCGCGCGGCGGCGCGACCCTGGTCACGGGCCCCTCCGGCTCGGGCAAGTCGACCCTGTTCCGGGCGATCGCGGGGATCTGGCCGTTCGGCAAGGGCCGGGTCGACGTGCCCGCCGGGCAGTCGGCCCTGCTGCTGCCGCAGCGGCCCTACATCCCGCAGGGGACCCTGCGCGGCGCCGTGGTCTACCCGAACACCACCGACCAGTTCTCGGACGCGGCGATCCGGGACGCCCTGACGGCCGCCCAGCTCCCCCACCTCGTCGACCATCTCGACGAGAGCGACACCTGGGAGCGGCGGCTGTCGGGTGGCGAGCAGCAGCGGCTCGCCATCGCCCGCGCGCTGCTGGCCAAGCCCGAATGGCTGTTCCTCGACGAGGCGACGGCCTCCCTCGACGAGCCCTCCGAGGCCGCCCTCTACCGGATGCTGCGCGAGCAGCTCCCCGGCACGACGATCGTGTCGATCGGTCACCGCTCGACGCTGGACGCCTTCCACGACCGGCGCATCGCGCTCGAGCCGGAGAGCGGTGTCTTCGTCCCGCGGGTGCAGAGGCAGCCGCTGCCGGCGGAGTGAGGGGCTGCAACAGCCCCCCCTCTCTGCGGGCGGGGCCGCGCCCTCTCCGTCATCACGAGCGCAGCGAAGTGACCCAGGGCAGCGCGACATCCTGGAGATGTGGCGCGACCCTGGATTGCTTCGCTCCGCTCGCAAGGACGTCGGTCGTGAGGCTTACGCCTTGCGCAACCCCGCGGCGGCCCGGGCCGCCCGCTCGATCGCCGCCGGATCCGGCGTGCCGGGCTTCACCACCCAGCTGCCGCCGACGCAGAGCACGGACGGGATCGACAGCCAGTCCGGGGCGCTCAGCTCGGTGATCCCGCCCGTCGGGCAGAACCGCACCGCGCCGAACACCGCCGCGTGCGCCTTCAGCGCCTTGATCCCGCCCGCGGCCTCCGCCGGGAAGAACTTGAACCGGTCGAGCCCGTGGTCGAGGCCGCGCATGATGTCGGCCGCCGTCGCGACGCCGGGCAGGTAGGGCACGCCGTTGGCCTTGGCGGCGTCGGTCAGCGGCTCGGTGAGGCCCGGCGAGACGATGAACTCGGCCCCCGCCGCCAGGGCCTTCTCGAGATCGCGCGGGTTGAGCACCGTCCCGGCGCCCACCACCGCGCCCTCGACCCGGGTCATCTCCCGGATGACGTCGAGGGCGGCCGGGGTCCGCAGGGTGACCTCCAGGGCGGTCAGGCCGCCCTTCACCAGGGCCTCGGCGATGGGCCGCGCCTGCGCCGCGTCGTCGATCACCAGGACCGGAATGACGGGCACGGAGCGCATCAGCGCGTCGATGCTGGTCAGATCGTTCATGGTCGGCAACTCCCTCTCGGTTTCAGAGGCCGGCGGCGGCGAGCATCGCGGAGGCGCCCCGCTCCGCCGTGTCGGCCCCGTGACGCATGAACGCGAACAGCTCCCGCCCGGTGCCCTGCGCGGGCTCCGGCGCCTCGGCCTCGGGGCGGGTGGCAAGCTCTGCCTCGTCGACCAGCACCTCCAGCAGCCCGTCGGCCGCGCTGAGGCGGACGATGTCGCCGTCGCGGATCCGCCCGATCGGGCCGCCGCCCAGCGCCTCGGGGCTCAGGTGGATGGCGGCCGGGACCTTGCCCGACGCCCCCGACATGCGCCCGTCGGTCACCAGAGCGACCCGGTGGCCGCGGTCCTGCAGCACGCCCAGCGGCGGCGTGAGCTTGTGGAGCTCCGGCATGCCGTTCGCCTTTGGGCCCTGGAACCGGACCACGACCACGACGTCGCGCTCCAGCTCGCCGGCCTTGAACGCCTTCAGCACCTCGTCCTGGTCGGAGAAGACCCGGGCCGGGGCCTCGATCGTGCGGCGGTGCTCCTCGACGGCGCTGGTCTTGAACGTCGCCCGGCCGAGATTGCCCTTCACGAGCCGCATGCCGCCGTCGGCCTGGAACGGGTTGCCGGGACGACGCAGCATCGTGTCGTCGAGGCTCTCCGGCACGGCGTCCTCGAAGACCAGCTCCTCGCCGTCGAGCTTCGGGTCGCGGGCGTGGTCGCGCAGCGTCTGGCCCGACACGGTCAGGATGTCGTCGTGCAGGAGGCCCGCGTCGAGCAGGGCCGCCATCACGAAGCTCATGCCGCCCGCGGCGTGGAAGTGGTTCACGTCGCCGGCGCCGTTCGGGTAGACGCGGGCGATCAGCGGCACGGCGCTGGACAGGCGGTCGATGTCCTCCCAGTCGATGACGATGCCGGCCGCGCGCGCGATGGCCGGCAGGTGGATCGCGTGGTTGGTGGATCCGCCCGTTGCGAGCAGGCCGACCGCGGCGTTGACGATCGCCTTCTCGTCGACGCAGAGGCCCAGCGGCCGGTAGTCGTTGCCGGCGCCGCCGATCTCGGTGAGCCGGTGGATCGCCGCCCGGGTCACGGCCTGGCGCAGCTTGGTGCCGGGGTTGATGAAGGACGCGCCCGGCATGTGCAGGCCCATCATGTCCATCATCATCTGGTTGGAGTTGGCCGTGCCGTAGAACGTGCAGGTCCCGGCCGCGTGGTAGGAGGCGGACTCGGATTCGAGTAGCTCCGCCCGGCCGACCTTGCCCTCGGCGTAGAGCTGGCGGATCCGCTGCTTCTCCTTGTTGGCGAGGCCCGACGGCATGGGCCCGGCCGGGATCAGGATCGTCGGCAGGTGGCCGAAGCGGAGCGCCCCGATCAGCAGGCCCGGCACGATCTTGTCGCAGATGCCGAGCAGCGCCGCGCCGTCGAACATGCCGTGGCTCAGCGCGACCGCGGTGGAGAGCGCGATCGTGTCCCGGGAGAACAGCGACAGCTCCATGCCGCTCTGCCCCTGCGTGACGCCGTCGCACATGGCCGGCGTGCCGCCCGCGACCTGCGCGGTGGCGCCGCGCTCCCGGGCGAACAGCTTGATCTGCTCCGGGTAGCGCCCGTACGGCTGATGGGCCGAGAGCATGTCGTTGTAGGCGGTGACGATGCCGATGTTCATCACCGTCCGCTCGTCGCGGATCGCCGCCTTGTCCTCGCCGGAGGCCGCGAAGCCGTGGGCGAGGTTGCCGCAGGCGAGCTTCCCGCGCCGGACCCCCGCCTCGCGCTCGCGGGCGATCAGGTCGAGATAGGCGCGCCGGGTCTCGCGGGAGCGCGCCACGACGCGCTCGGTGACCGCCGCGACCTCGGGATGAAGCTCGGTCATGCTCGTTCCTCCAGGCTCGGTGCCGACGGGCGCGCGGCCGAGGCCGCGAGTCGGGATCGGCCGCGCGCCCGCGTCGGTGGCCGGTATCTAAGGGGTGCGCCGCGGGATGTAACCCGGGGCGGGCGCCGGCGCTGACATGAGGTCTGCACGCCGGCTCAGGAAACCCCAAGTCCGAGGCCGCGGTCGCTGTCGCGTTCGACCGATGCCGCCCGCATCGTCATCACGAGCGGAGCGAAGTGACCCAGGGCAGCGCGACCCTGGAGTGCTTCGCCGCGCCCGCAAAGACGGTGACCGCCCGCCTCTGCCCGGACGCCCGGCGTCGCCACGCCTCGAAGCGCTCGTTCGAGGCATGCTGCAGGATGGGGTCGAACCTCAGAGACCCAGCACGTCCCTGGCTTCAATACTCCCAGAAGATGCGCTGCAGCTCCTTGGTGTCACTGGTCTTGGTGAGCGCCACGGCCGCCAGGATCTTGGCCTTGGCGGGGTTCAGGTCGTGGGCGACCACCCAGTCGTACTTGTCGTCGGGCTGCTCGGCGTTGCGCAGCACGAATCCGTCCGGCACGCGCGACGAGCGGATCACGATGGCACCCTTGGAGCGGATCTCCTTCAGCTTGTCGACGAGGTAGCCGGGGACCGAGCCGTTGCCGGTGCCGGCGTTGACGATCGCCTTGGCGCCGGCCTGGAGCTCGGCGTCGTAGACGCCCGGGATCATGTTGCCCGAGCCGTAGACGATGCCGACCAGCGGCAGGCTGTCGATCTGGTCGATGTCGAACTCGGAGCTCATGTTGTGCCGCTTCGTCAGCGAGCGGAAGAAGTAGGTCTTGCCCTCGACCACCATGCCGAGCGGTCCCCACTGGCTGTAGAAGGCGCTGGGCACGATGTTGGTCCGCTTGTTCACGTCGCGGCCGCACTGGATGTAGTCGTTCATCGTCACGGTGACGCCCTGGCCGATCGCCTCCTTGCTGGCGGCGACCGTGACGGCGTCGAGCAGGTTGAGGGCGCCGTCGGCCGAGATCGCCGTGCCCGGCCGCATCGAGCCGACCACCACGATCGGCTTGTCGCTCTTCACCACGAGGTCGAGGAAGAACGCCGTCTCCTCCAGCGTGTCGGTCCCGTGCGTGACCACGATTCCGTCGACGTCGTCCTGCTTCAGGAGCTGGGACACTCGCTTGCCGAGCTGGACCAGCTGGGCGTCGGTGAAGCTCTCGGAGGCGATCTGGAAGACTTGCTCGCCGCGGACGTTGGCGATGGTGTTCACCTGCGGCACGGCGGCGATCAGCTTGTCGACCGGCACCTTGGCGGCCGTGTAGGTGGCGCTGTTGGCGGCGTCGGCGCCGGCGCCCGCGATCGTCCCGCCGGTGGCGAGGATCACGACGTTCGGCTTCTTCGCCGCGGCGGCCGTGCCGGCCTCGGGCATCTCGCGCGCGACGAGGGGCGCCGCCCCGAATCCGCTGGCCAGGGCCAGGGCGAAGACCGCTCCGCGCAGGGGAAGAGCCGCGCCGCTTCGGCAGGAGAACATCGGAGATCCTCGATGGTTGACGGGAGAGCGAGTCGGACTCGACGCGGGGATGGTAGCCGCGCCCCGGCCCGAGGCAAGGATCATGCAGGGCGCCGACGTGCAGGGCGCGACGGATCGTTACGCAAGCTCGGGCGTTGATGGGGGTTGCTGTCCGCTCGGAGATAGATCCCATGCTGCATCTCGCCGGCCTGCTCGAGGAACTCGAGCGGAGCGAGCCCGCGCGGGCCGCGATGTCGATCCTCGAGACCTCCCTCGCGCGCCGCTCGACGGAGGAGCAGGGCGCGTTCTGGCGCGCCGTCGACATCTACTACGTCTCGCGGAAGGCCCCGCCGGAGGCGACCGTGCCGGGCCAACTCGGACCGGGCAAATCCGTGGCGAGCCCGGCCTCCGAATCCGATCGCGGCGCTCAGGCGCTCGCCGGCACGGCCGGCGGCATGCCGGCGCCGCTCTCGGGCTCGCTGCCCGCGCGCACCGCCTCGCGGGTCTCGGGCATCAGCGCGAAGTAGAGGACGAAGCCGAGCGCCGCGATGGCCGCCAGCGCCAGGAAGGCGGTGGAGTAACCCGCCGACACGATGATCACGCCGGCCAGCGTCGCGCTCAGGGAGGCGCCGATGCCCTGGGCCGTCGCCACGGCGCCCTGGGCCGCGTTGAACCGGCCGCCGCCGCGGGTCAGGTCGGCGACGACGATCGGGAACAGCGCGCCGTAGACGCCGGCCCCGATGCCGTCGAGGAGCTGGACGCCCACCAGCCAGAACGGGTTGTCCGACAGCGTGTAGAGGACGCCGCGCAGCGCCAGGATGCCGAAGGCGGCGAGGAAGATCGGCTTGCGGCCGATCACGTCGGCCTTCGCGCCCACGAAGATCGCCACCGGCACCATCACGCACTGCGCCGCCACGATGCAGACCGCGATCAGCGAGGTCGCGTGGTCCTTGCCCGAGATGTGCGTCAGGAGCTGGCCCACCGAGGTCAGCATCGCCGCGTTGGCGAGGTGGAAGATCGCGCAGAGCACCGCGAAGATCAGCAGCGCCCGGTTCTGCAGCAGGGTGGCGAGGCCGGAGGGCTTCTCCTGCGCCTGCTCCTCCGCCTCGGTCATGCCGCGGGCGAGGTCGTTGTCGATGGCGTCGGCCGGCACCATCAGCATGGCGCCGATGGACAGCGCCGCCAGGATGCCCATCAGCCAGAACACGACCACCGGCCCGAAGAAGTAGGCGAGCCCGCCCGCCAGGGCGGCGGAGACCGCGTTGCCGGCGTGGTTGAAGCCCTCGTTCCGGCCGATCCGCTTGGCGAACATCTTCGGCCCGACGAGGCCGAGCGTGATCGCGGCCAGCGCCGGCGGGAAGATCGTCCCGGCGACGTGGGCGATCGATTGCGTGGCGGTGACGAGGTAGAAGTTCGTGATGAACGGCAGGACGAGGCAGCTGGCCGTCACCGCGATGGCGCCGCCGATCACCACCGCGCGCTTGTGGTTGGTGGCGTCGATCAGCGCGCCGGCGGGCGTCTGCGCCACGAGGCCGAGGATGCCCGCGATGGTCATCACGAGGCCGGTCGTGGCCTCGTTCCAGCCCTGGTCGGGGCCGCGCACGGCGATCAGGTAGATGGCGAGGTAGGGGCCGAGGCCGTCGCGCACGTCGGCGAGGAAGAAGTTGAGCGCGTCGAGGCCGCGCAGGGCCTTGGCCGAGGGTGTCCGGCCGCCGGCGCCGCGGGCGCCCGTCTCGATGCTGTTCATCCTGCCGCGATCCCCCGATCGACGGACGGCGCGGCCCCGATCCGGGCCGTGCCGTCGCACGCGGGGCTCGACGCCCGCGCGCGCCATCGGTTCCCGCGCGGCGCGGGCCTCACGCGGGATGTGAACGGTTCTCCGGCCCGCACGGGCGTCAGGCCGTGTCGGTGCCGGCCGAAGCGTCGGGATTCCCGACAACGTCTGTCGTCTCTTCCGACAGATCGGTGCCCGGCGCGCCGAGGCCGTAGCGCTCGATCTTGGCGTAGAGGAGCTGCCGCTGGATGCCGAGCCGGCGGGCGGCCCGGGCACGGTTGCCGTCGGCCTCGCGGAGCGCGGCCGCGATCATGGTCCGCTCCAGGCGAGCCACGGCCCCGGGCAGGTCGCCGGCGAGCCAGTCGGCCGCGCCGTCCTCGCCGCGCCGGTCGAGTCGCGCGGTCGGCAGATCGATGGCCTCGGCCGCGATCACGCCGCCGCGCACCAGCATGGCGGCGCGCTCCACGGCGTTGCGCAGCTCGCGGACATTGCCGGGCCACTCGTAGGCGAGCAGGCGCGAGGCGGCCCCGCCGCTCAGGCGCTTGCCCGAAGGGACCAGGAAGTGCTCGGCGAGCGGCACGATGTCGGCCAGGCGCTCGCGCAGGGGCGGCAGGGTGATCGGAACGACATTCAGCCGGTAGTACAGGTCGGCGCGGAACCGGCCCGCGGCGACGAGCGCCGGCAGGTCGCGATGCGTCGCCGCCACGAGGCGGACATCGACCCGGGCAGGGCGGCCCCCCAGCGGGGTCACGACGCCGTCCTGGATCACCCGCAGGATCTTCGCCTGCATCGCGGCCGGCATGTCGCCGATCTCGTCCAGGAACAGGGTGCCGCCCTGGGCCTCGTGGAAGGCGCCCGCGCGGTCGGCGGTCGCGGCCGCGAAGGCGCCCCGGACGTGGCCGAACAGCTCGCTCTCCAGAGCCTCGGCCGGGATCGCCGCGCAGTTCACCGGAACGAACGGCCGCGCGCGGCGCCGCGAGAAGGCGTGCAGGGCCCGTGCGACCTCCTCCTTGCCGGTGCCGGTCTCGCCCTGGACCAGGATCGTGGACGCGTTGTCGGCGACGAGACCGATGGTCTTCTGGACCTTCCGCATGCCCGCGCTCGACCCGATCAGGACCGGGTGGTCCGGCGGCGGCGCGGCGCCGACGGGATCGGAGCGGGCGTCGCGCAGCATCGCGTCGAGGACGGCGGCGAGGTCGGCCCGGCCGATCGGCTTGGTCAGGTGGTCGTGCGCCCCGAGGCGCATCGCCTCGATCGTGTTGGCCGGGCTCGCGAAGGCCGTCAGGACCGTCACGGGCGGCGGCTCCGGCAGGGCCCGGATCCGTTCCAGCGTGTCCATGCCGTCGAGGTCTCCGGGCATGCGCAGGTCGAGGAGCACCGCCGCCACCGGACCCTCGCCCAGCCGCGCCAGCGCCTCCGACCCGGAGGCGACCGGGAAAGCGGTGTGCCCGAGATCGGTCACCGTCTCGGCGAGCCCGTCGCGCAGGGCTCTGTCGTCGTCGACGATCAGGATGGTTGCCATGGCAGATCCAGGACAAAGGTGGTCTCCGGCGCGCCCTCGACCAGCCTCGCCTCGCCCCGATGCGCCACGGCGATCTCGCGCACGATCGCGAGCCCCAGACCGGTCCCGTCGGGCCGGCCGGTGACGAAGGGCTCGAACAGGCTGGCGCGGATCGCCGGGTCGACCCCGGCGCCGGTGTCGGCGACGCAGAGGCGCAGCCGCAGCGCGCCGTCGACCGTCACCCGCTCGGCGCCGAGGCGGACCCGCCCTCCCGGCGGCGCGTGCTGCAGGGCGTTCAGCAGCAGGTTGTCGACGGCGCGGGCGACCTGCGCCCGGTCGAGATGCGGGTGGTCCGCGGCGGGCAGCCCGTCGGCCTCGACCGAAATCCAGACCGCGCGCGCGCGCGCCAGGTCCTCGTGCAGGCTCGCGCACTCGGCCAGGAGCGGTGCCACGGGTGTGGGCGTCCGATTGAGCGGCCGCGCCTGCGTCAGGTTGAGGAGGTCGCGCAGCAGCGTGTCGACCCGTGCGATCTGGCCGAGAACGGTCTCGAGGGCGACGGCGGCGCGGTGCGGATCGCCGCTGACCAGGGCGTTCTCGGCCTTCAGCCGCATCGCCGCGATGGGGTTGCGGATCTCGTGGGCGATGCTCGCCACCAGACGGCCGACGGCGGCGAGGCGCTCGGTCGCCACGATCTGGGCCTGGGCCTCCCGCAGCCGCCCGCCGGCGGCGTTGAGGGCGTCGACCAGCCGGTCGAGCTCGCGCTCGCCGGTGCGGTCGAGATGGGGCAGGTCCTGGCCGTCCGGACGCGGCGCGGCGAGCGCGGCCTCGAGCCGGGCGATCCGCCCCGAGAACCCGTACAGGAACCAGCTCAGGAACGCGGCCGATCCGAGTACCGTGGCGGCGAGGAAGCCGAGGCCCGCGAGGAAGCGCGTGTAGGTGGGGCCGTCGTTCACGTGCGCGCGCGTCATCGACCACGCGGTCAGGCCGGCCTCCGGCCCGTGCAGCGGGCAGGCCTGGAGCATGAGAACCTGGGTCCGGCTCGGCCGCCGCTCCGAGGCCGCGTGGTCGACCCGCAGGGCCTGGGCGTTCAGCGCAGCGATGGCGTCGCGCTCGGCCGCCGGAAAGTCGGTCTTCGGCCCGGATCCCTCGTAGGTCGGATAGGCGTAGGCCACCGACCCGCGCGCGGCGCTCCAGATTCCGCCCTCAAGGCCCGGGAAGCGCGCCAAAGCAGCCGAGATGGTGCCGACGAGGTCGGCCTCCCCGACGCCCCTCCCGCGCGCACGCACGAGGGCGGCGTACCGGTCGATGATGTCGCGGCAGGCCCGCCCGACCGCGAGATCGGCCTGCGCCACCTGGACGCCCGTCGACTGGTCGTAGACGCCGAGCATCAGGTAGGCGGTGGCGGCCGCGGAGGCGACCAGCAGGACCCAGAGCGCGAGCAGCCGGGCGCGCAAGCTGTAGGCCGTCACGGCGGTGTCCGACCCGGCATGGCGGTGGCTCCTGCGGCGGCGTCGCGCGCCCGGACCCCGTTCCTAAGCCATTGTCCGGTCCCCGACCACGCGAAGACTGCGCGGGTCCCACGGTGACGGGGCGACGCGCGCTTACGGCCCCGGGCCGGGCCCGGGACCGCCGGGAGCGGGGCGCCGCGTCCGGCACCCCTCTCGGACGTACGATCGATCAGTCGTCGGCGCGCGCGCTCACTTGCGGTTCGTGATGAGGCTGTCGACGTTCTTGTTGGCTTCCTTATTCTCCTTCCGCTGCATCACCACTTCGTGCTTGGTGTCCTTCATCGACATCTCGTCACGCTTGCCCTGGGGCATCTCCTTCGGGGCCGCCAGGGCCGGCGTGACCGACCAGAGACAGGCCAGGCAAAGAGCAGCGCGCGCCGTAGTCTTGAACATGATGCCTCCTCCACTCAATCGACATTGCAGGACGTCTTGGCGATGCCGCCGGTTCCTCATGCGCGGATCACGGGCGTGCGATCCGTCGCGCGGATGGTCTCGTCTCAGGGCTGGCCCGACGGGTTGATCGGCAGGGCGTCGCTTCCGAGCTGCACGCAGGTCAGCATCGCCACGTAGGACGGGGTGCCGCCGATCTGGCTCTCCGTCGCGCAGGTTCGGCGCTCCGCCACGTCGAACGTCGCCCAGCGCTTGATCAGGGTGCGCCGCGCGGCGGCCTCGTCGGAGAGGCAGCCGCGGTAGCTCGCCCGGTCGACGGCGGTGGATCCCGCCCGGTGCTCCGGCGCGCAGATCGCCCGGATGTTGAAGTCCGGAACCCCCGCCGTCCGGGCGGAGGCCGCCAGGGTCCCGCCGAGGAGCAGTTCGAGTCCTAGGATGGTCGAGATCCAGAATCGCCGCACGCGACCCTCCCTCCTGTGCGCCGACCGGGCCGCGCCCGAGATCCGTCAGGCGCGGCCGTCGTCGGCGTTCGGTCACTTGCTGGTCTTGGCACCCGCCGTCGTGCCGGTGGCCTGCGGCGCGCCCTTGTCGGCCGTCGCGGCGGCCGCCTTCTGGGGCACCGCGATCGCGTCGATCACGTCGAAGCGCATGTTGTCCTGGGCCGTCTTCAGGGCGGCGTTGGCCTCGTAATACTTGCCCTGGTTGATCAGCGTCGCGGCCTGATCGACGTCGGCGATGGTCTTGTTCAGGGGCAGGACCGCCATGGTGAAGTTGACGTCGACATGGGCGAGCTTGAGCTTCTCCAGGGCCCCCTTCTGGTCGCCCTGAGCGAGGTTCTTGTTCGCCTCGGTCACCGCGGAGGCCTTGGCGGGCGTGGCCACGAAGTCGTCGCCGAGGGTCAGCTGCGCGTCGACCGGGACCCAGGCCACCTGCTCCTTGGAGGCCGTCTTGGTATCGGCCTTGGTATCGGCCTTGGTGTCGGCCTTGGCGCTCGGCGCAGTCCCCTTGTGGGCGGCCATGTCGGCCGGCGACTTGAGGTCGGCCTCGGCCTTGGTGAAGACCGCGTCGTCGGTCTTGGCCTTGGCGAAAGCGGCCTGCGCCTTGGCGATCATGTCCTTGGCCTGACCGGGATTGGCCTCGAAGATCGCGAGGCGGGTGAGCTGAAGATCCCTGAAGCCCTGTGCGCCGTCCTTCGAGAGCTTGCCGACATCCTTGTCGACCGCCGCCTGGCTCGCGCTGATCTGCGTGCCGTTGGTCTGGGCGGCCTGCTCCGCCGCGTAGGCGGTTCCACCGAGGATTGTGGTGAGCACGAGAGCCGCAGCCATAGATTTGCGATAGGACATAGTAATATCTCCCTCTAGAGCCGGAGATAAGGCCTTCATCTGCATTGGCCTCATTCATTCCGTGTTCAGATAATAGATCAGCCACCATTTGGTCGCATGACCGGAAGATTAAAGAACGGCAATGCGCCGCCGGGCGTGGCGGGTCTCAGCGCGGCAGGAAGCGGCCGGCGCGCGCGTCGAGTAGCGCCACCAGCGCCGGCGCCATGAAGTCGTGCACGTCGGGGATGTCGAGGCAGACGAGGCGGGTCCCGCGCAGGGCGGCCCCGAAGCGGCGCATCAGCTTGCGCCGGTGCACGCGCTCCATGACGACGACGATCTCCGCCCAGGCGAGATGATCGGCGTCCACCGGCTCGTCGGCGTCGGGTGACACCCCCGCGCTGGCGGTCTCGATGCCGGGCAGCCGCGCGAAGATCTGTTCCGCGGTCGGGCTGCGGGCACGCGCCCGGCCGCAGACGAACAGGATCCTCACGCGCTCTCCGCGAGGTCGGCTTGCCGCTCGAACAGGGCGCGGTACGCCCCGTTCGGGCGGCGCAGCAGGGCGGCGTGAGGCCCGTCCTCGACGATGCGACCGCGGTCGAAGACGAGGATCCGGTCGAGGGCCCGCACCGTGGACAGGCGGTGGGCGATGACGATGGCGGTTCGCCCGCGCATCAGCCGCGCCATGGCCTCCTGCACCAGAGCTTCCGACTCGGAATCCAGGCTCGAGGTCGCCTCGTCGAGGATCAGGATCGGCGCGTCCGCCAGGAAGGCGCGGGCGAGCGCCACCCGCTGGCGCTCGCCGCCCGACAGCTTGACCCCGCGCTCGCCCACCAGCGTCGCGTAGCCCTTCGGCAGCCGCGCGATGAAATCGTGCGCGTTGGCGAGGCGCGCCGCCCGCTCGATCTCCTGCGCCGAGGCGCCGGGCCGGGCGTAGGCGATGTTCTCGGCCAGGGAGCGGTGGAACAGCACCGGCTCCTGGGGCACGATGGCGACCTGCGCGCGCAGGCTCGCCTGGCTCGCCGACGCCACGTCCTGCCCGTCGATCGTCACGCGCCCGCCCGACACGTCGTAGAGCCGCTGGATCAGCTTGACGAAGGTCGTCTTGCCGGAGCCCGAGCGCCCGACCAGCCCGACGCGCTGGCCGGCCGGAATCGTCACGGTCAGCCCGTCGTAGAGGGGCCGCGTGTGGTCGCCGTAGTGGAAGCGCACGGTCTCGAACCGGATCGTCCCGCCCGCGACCGCGAGCGGGACCGCGCCGGGCCGGTCGGCGATGCCGACGGGTTCGGCCTCCAGGGCGACCAGCTCCTCCATCTCGTTGATGGCCCGCTGCAGGTGGTTGATGTGGCCGCCGATGTCGCGGAGGTACCCGTGCACCACGAAGGTCGCGGTCAGGACGTAGGCGACGTCGCCCGGGCTCGCCCGCTCCCGCCACCACAGCCACAGGGCGATGGCGACGATGGCGGTGCGCAGGACGAGCAGCAGCCCGAGCTGGCCGGTGCCGCCCCAGGTGACGATCATCCACGTGCGCCGGGTCCGCCGCTGCCACTTCGCCAGCAGGCGGCCGAGCCGCGCCTCCTCCCGCGCCTCGGCGCCGAAGGCCTTGACGACGGCGTTGTTGCCGATCGCGTCGCTCAGCGCGCCGCCGAGGCGGGTGTCGAGGGCGTTCGAGAGCGCGGCCGCCGGCGCGATGACGCGGGTCGCGAGCAGCGCGGTCGCGCCGACATAGGCGCCCGCGCCGATCGCGACCGTCGCGCCGAGGGCCGGCCAGTGCAGGCCGAGCATCAGGGCCGTGCCCACGAGGACGACGAGCGCGGGCAGGAGCGACAGCAGCAGCGTGTCGTTGAGCCCGTCGATCGCCCACATGCCGCGGGAGATCTTCCGGACGGTGGAGCCCGAGAAGGTGTTGGCGTGCCACTCGGTCGAGAAGCGCTGGACCCGGGCGAAGCCGTTGCCGACGATGTCGCTCATCGTGCGGAGCGAGAGCGGCACCACGAGGCTCCAGGCGACGTGCCGCAGCAGCGCGGTGGCGAGGCCGAGCCCGGTCATCGCCAGGAAGGCCGGCCAAGCCGCGTCCAGCGCGGCGCGGCGGTCGCTCCCGGAGAGCGCGTCGACCAAGCGGCCCGCGAAGAGCGGCAGCAGCACCTCCGCCAGGGTGGCGAGCGTGATCGCGCCGGTGAGACCGGCGACGAGGGGCCAGCGCCTGCGCCAGCTGCGGACGACGAAGGCCAGGACGCGACGGACCGCGTCCGCCTTCCGGGGAGACGACAGAGACATGCGAGTGCCCGACGCGGGCGAGCGTCGGCTCCGGGTTACGCCGCGTCCCATCGCGAACGATGCGCGCCGGCGAGATCAGGCAGGATCGGGTTCAGAGGCGCCGGGCGGCAGGGCCGGGCGAGAGCGGGAAGCGGCTAGCCGACCCGCGCGGGGGCGCCGACAAGTCCTGCTCGGAGGGTGGCAAACACAGCGATCATGCAGCTCCCTCCCTGGTGCGAGCGCGACAGGAGCACGAGGCTAGGAGAGCCCGAACTGATTCGCAACGCCCATCGCGAAGCTTCGGCCAGTCGCCACTGCCGATCCATGCGCCCGGGTCAACCCTGCGAAGCCTGGGGAACGGTCACGCTTCGTTGAAAAGCTGACGCAACGCGGTGTAAACACTTCGCTGCAAACTGGGCCGTTGTGCGGCGCCTCGGTTGCGCGCCTCTCTCGGATCGCTGTCGCGGATCCGTATCTGGAGACCGACGGTGTCGCACTCCCTGGTGAACCGGGACGCGCTCGAGGAACTGACGGCCGTGATCGGCACGGAGAAGCTCGTCCGCATCCTCGACCGGTTCATCGTCAGCCTCACCACCGCCTTCGAGGGACCGGATCGCGCGAGCGACGATTACGGCCGCGAGGCGCACACGCTGGTCTCGATGTCCGGCATGCTCGGCTGCGCCGAACTGTCCCGGGCCTGCCGCGGCCTCGAGGAATCGGCCCTGGCGGGCGACGATCTGACCCGTTCGCTGGTCGACCTGAGGACCCTGCGCGACCGGACCGTCGCGGCCCTGCGGGACCTGCAGGCGGAGACCCGGCTGAGCGCCTAGGGCCACGCAGCCGCGTCGGGATCAGGCGACCATCACCGCGTCGAGGGGCGCCTCGAAGGTCAGCACCGCGCCCTCGCGCGGGTAGCTCATGTGGGCGGTCCCGCCGAAGCTGTGGGCGAGGCTGCGGGCGATGAGCCGCGTGCCGAACCCCGTGCGGGTCGGCGGCGTGACCGGCGGTCCGCCGCTCTCCTCCCAGCGGAACCGGAGGGTCTGGCCGCCCTCTGCCTCGGCCACGTTCCACGTGATGCAGACCCAGCCGGCGGCCACCGACAGCGCGCCGTACTTGGCCGCGTTGGTTCCGAGCTCGTGCAGCATCAGCGCCAGGGTCATGCCGTGGCGCGGTCCGAGCGTCAGCTCGGGACCGGCGATGCGGAACCGGCCCGCGACGCCGTCCCCGTGGAGCGACACGGCGCCCTCGACCAGGCCGCTCAGGGAGGCCCGGGTGAAGGAGCCGTGGAGCAGCACGTCGTGCGCCTTCGCGAGCGCCAGGAGCCGCGCGGCCAGCGCCTCGCCGGCTGCCTCCAGCGACGGCGCGTTGCGCATGGTCTGCGTCGCGACGGCCTGAACCATGGCCATGGTGTTCTTCATCCGATGGGCGAGTTCCTGCATCAGCAGCGTCTGGCGCGCCTCGGACAGCTTCTGGTCGGTGATGTCGCGCGACACCGCCAGGATCCGCTCGGGCCGGTCCGGCGCCGCGCCGATCGGCGTGACGGCCACGTCCCACCAGCGGAGCGCGCCGCCGGATTCCGACTGGGCCTGGAACCGGCTCGGGCGGCCGATCCGGGCCCGATCGAGCGCCTCGGCCACCGCCTCCCGGTCCTCGGGGCGCGTCCAGGCGTCGATCCAGGGCCGGCCGATCGCGTCAGCCTCGTCCCCGGCGGCGGACAGGGCCGGCCCGTCCTCGCTGGCGGTGATCAGGCGCCCGTCGCGGTCCAGCAGTTCCAGGTAATCGTTCGGGGCCTGCGGCACGCCGATCGCGCGCGCGCGGCCGGAGGGGCGCGGCCTCGCCTCGAGCCCGAGTCCGGCCGGTTCGCGAGGCGACGGCCCGCGGGGCGCCTCGACCCGCTCGGCCGCCATGCGACCGGCCTCGACGCGGCTCGCCGTCTCGATGATTCGGCCGAGCCGCCGGCTCCGCTGCCGCTCCCAGTCGGCCTGGGCGGTCGCCTGGCTGAGCAGGCTGCGCAGGCGGATGTTCTCCGCCTCGAGCGTCTCCACGCGGCGCTCCGCCCCGTCGATCCGCGGCCGTACGATGTCCACTTCCATCGCCCGCCCCCCTCGTCATCCCGACGGGGCGCCCGTGCGCGGCGCGCCGTCGGAGCTCCCCGACCGCGCGGTGCGGCAACGGATGTCGATGGCAGGGCCGCACCGGCGGTTCAGACCGCTTCTGGTGCCGGTTCCCCGCCCGCAGCCGAGCGAATCGTTGGATGTCTCACGCTAGCATGGCGCGCAGGATAATCAAATCAGCTCGGTATTCGCCTGCAGATGAAAACTTATGTTGGAGCCCTGTGCGGGTGCGAAGACGGTTACTTGTTTCGCATCAGCAGCACGAGCCAGCCGATCCCGAGGATAAAAATTATCAATCCGATCGAGACGAAGACGGGCGTGCCGAGATCGATGAGGCGGGGTGCGAGCTGCGTGGCGAAGGCCGCCACCACCAGGGCCACGGCGACCCGCGCGGCCGCGCGCTCGATGCCGCGGGTGACCTTGTCGAGGCCCTTCACCTCGATCTCGACGGTGACGCGACCCTGCTTCAGCCGCACCAGCATCAGGTGGATCAGGGTCGGCAGCTCCGAGGCGGCGCCGTAGAGGCCGACACCCAGGGCCTCGGCCTTCTGCTTGAGGGCGGAGAGCGAGAACTGCGTCTGCATGCTCGCCCGGACCGTGGGGCCTGCGGCGGCGAACAGGTCGAAATTCGGGTCGAGGTGGCGCATCACGCCGTCGGCGGTGACCAGCCCCTTGAACAGGATGGCCAGGTCGGTCGGCATCGCGAGGTCGTTCTCGCGGGCCATGTTCATGAAGTCGGTCAGCACCAGTCCGAGATTCAGCGGGATCGACGAGTGGCTCTCCACGAAGGACTGGGCCGAGACCTGGAGGCGGGTGAGATCCGGGTTGCTGGTGCCGGTCCAGTCGAGGAGCACGGCCATGAGGCCGTCGGCGTCCTGCTTGAGCATGGCGCCGATCAGCACGAGCAGCTGCGAGCGCCGCCGCTGCGACAGCCGCCCGATGATGCCGAAATCGATGAAGCCGATCTTGTTGCCGGGCAGGGCCAGCATGTTGCCGGGATGCGGGTCGGCGTGGAACACGCCCTCGATCAGCGCCATCTGCAGGAACGCGTCGGTTCCCTTCTGGGCGAGCAGCTTCTTGTCGATGCCCGCCGCGCGCAGGGCCGCCTCGTCGTTGGGCGGGATGCCGTGGATGAAGTCCTGCACCAGCACCCGCTCGGAGCAGTACTCCCAGTGGATCTTCGGGAAGACGATGTCGTCGCGGTCCTCGAAGATCTGGGCCAGCAGCTCGCAGTTGCGCGCCTCGTTGAGCAGGTCGAGCTCGCCGTTGAGGCCCTCCGCGAGGTGGCGCATCTGCTCCCGCGGCTGGTAGCGGGCCATGTCGGGCCACTCGTTCTCGACGATGCGGGCACCGTGCGCCATGAGGCGCAGATCCGCCTCGATGATCTTGCGCAGATTCGGCCGCAGCACCTTGACGATGACGTCCTCGCCCGAGTGCAGTTGCGCCCGGTAGACCTGGGCGATCGACGCCGAGGCGATCGGGTTGGTGTCGAACTCGGCGAACACCTCCATGGGCGAGGCGCCGAGATCGAGCTCGAGCTGCGGGCCGATCTGCTCCCACGTCACCGGCACGACCTGGCTATGGAGCTTCTGCAACTCCTCGGTCCAGGCCGGCGACAGGAGGTCCGGCCGGCTCGCCAGCACCTGCCCGAACTTGATGAAGGTGGGCCCGAGCGCCTCGATCGCCCGGCGCAGCCGCTCCGGCTCGGACAGGCGCGTGACATCGACCCGGGGCTGGCGCCGCGGCAGGAGCGGCAGGTAGCGCAGGCCGAGCCGGTCCACGACGCGGGTGACGCCGAAGCCGATGAGGATCGTCGCGATCTCCGACAGCCGCTGGCGGTCGCGGGCGGCAACGAAGGCTGTCTTCAGCATGAATGGAGCGATCCGGTCGGACGGGATTGGGCGTCCGGACAGCACGAGCATAAGGACTTTTTTGCGGTCGCGAACCCCGGTTTCGCGGAGGCGGTGGCAACAAGACCGCCGCAGAGCCGTTCGGCCACCAGTATCGAGGCGGGCTCGACTCCTACCTCAGCGCCTGCTCGCAGTCCTGTCGCCCGTGCAGCATGTGCAGAGTGAGGATGGTGGATCCGTCCACGACGTAGACGGTCACGTGGGCTTGATAGGGATGTAGCGGCACGGGTGGTGTGAATCCGCGCCGCTCGCGCACCATCTGCGGCGTTGCGGCCAGCATGCGGAAGGCGTCGAACAGGCCGTCCTGGTAACGCTCGGCCTGGGTCACGCCGAAGCGCAGCGCCCCCGTCACACAGGCCTCGGCGATGTCCTCATCGGCCCGGGGCGTCGTCCGGAAGGTCATGGCTCCGGACGGGCCGCCAATCGCGTCCGCCCGAGCTGGCGGATATCCTGCTCCGACCGGTCGCTGACGCCGCTCGCCAGCCCCTCGTCGATCAGCCGCTGCAGATCGCCGAGCTTGGCCAAGCGCTCCTGGTCGCGCCGGATCAGGTCGCGCACGTAGTCGCTGGCATTGGCGTAGCGGTCGGTATCGGCCTGCGCCTCGACCCAGGCCTTCATGGCTTCGGGCAGCGAGACGTTCATGCTGGCCACGGGACACTTCCGCCCGCTGGATGACGATCTTTGGCAGAGATTGTCAAAGATCGGCGGGCTCCTTGCAAGCGCGACGGTACGGCCAGACGACTGGGCCGTCAGTAGGCCGGCTCCAGCCCGCTGGTCCGATAGGCCTCGGCCGCCTGCGGCGTCGTCAGCCCGGCGAGGAATCGGACCGCGCCGTCCCGGTCCGCCGCGCCGCGCAGGATCGCCGCCGCGAAGGTCGTCATCTCCTGCACCGGGTCGGGGAGGGGGCCGACCACCTCGATGCCGGGCACGACCATCAGCTCGCTGATCTGCTGGACGGCGATGTCGGCCTCCCCGGAGACCAGCTTCTCGGCCGTGAAGCCCTGCGGGATGATCGTCGCCCGGGCGTTCACCGCGTCGGCGAGGCCGAGCCGCGGCAGCAGGCCGGCGAAGTAGATCCCGCTGGCGCCGGTCCGCGAGTAGGCCACCGACCGCGCCTCCACCAGGGTGCGCTTCAGCGCCTCGACGGTCGCGATGTCCGGATGCGGAGCCCCGGCCTTGACGGCGATGCCGTAGCGCGAGCGCACCACGTCGACCCGGCTCTCGGGCTCGACGCGGTCCTCGGCGACGAGCCGATCCATGGCGTCCGACAGGACGAGCACCGCGTCGGCGGTCTCGCCCTCGGCGAGGGTCTTCATGATGACCGTGGTCGGCGCCCAGTGGATCGCCGTCCGGCCCCCCGCGGCCTCGAAGGCCGGGACGACGTGGGCGTCGAAGGCGCCGCGCACCACCAGGGCGCATTTGAGGCGTGTCTCGGGTCGCTCGCTCGGCATGGTGTGTCCAGTCTCTCGTCTCGGGAGGAGCGGTCGGGTGGCCGCGCCGAAGAAGCGGTCCGTCAACGCGGCGGCGCGGCGCGGGAATAGTCGATCGCCGTGAACCCGCCGCCCTGGTAGCGCTCCACCACCGGGTTGCCGCTGGTCTTCCCCTCCAGCGACGCCGCGTGGGCATCGGCGCTGTCCTGCGGCGTCCAGCCGATGACGGCGCGGCCGTCCTTCCGCCACCAGGTCATGCGGCTGTTGTTCGAGGCGCCCCAGATCACCACCAAGCCCGTCGGGCCGAGGTCCGGGGCCAGGGTGGCGCGGGTGATCAGCCGGGTCAGGTCGGCGTAGGACAGCCACGTGGCCAGCATCCGCGCGTCGGTCGGCTCCGGGAAGCACGAGCCGATCCGCAGGAAGACGCTCTCGACCCCGTGCTTGTCGCGGTAGAGGCCGCCCATCAGCTCTCCGTAGGCCTTGGACAGGCCGTAATAGCCGTCGGGCGCGAGGCCGCAATCGTCGTCCAGCACCTCGGACCGCGGGTGGAAGCCGATCGCGTGGTTCGACGAGGCGAAGATCATCCGGGCGCCCTCGCGCCGGGCCGCCTCGTAGGCGTGGTAGAGGCCACGGATGTTCGGGCCGATCACGGTCTCGAACGGGTGCTCCACCGAGATCCCCCCGAAGTGGAGGATCGTGCCGCAGCCCTCCGCCAGCCGGAGGATCGCCGGCCCGTCCTCCAGGTCGGCGACCTGGAAGCGCGCCCCCTCCGGCAACGGGTCGGGGAAGGGGACGCGGTCCGTGAGCCGGAGCGTCCAGCCCTGCGCGCCGAGCGCGCGGGTCAGGACGCGCCCGAGGGCGCCGGAGGCTCCGGTCAGGAGGACGGGTTTGGGCGGGACGGTCTCGGCGCTCATGGGACGCTGCTCCAGATTCCGGCGGACTTGATCGGACAGCCTCGGTCAGACGGCCTTGGCCGCGGCGAGGGGGCCGGCTTCCGCCGGGTTGCGCGGCCGCCGCACGAAGATCGCCATCGCGACGACGCCGGCCGCCGCGATCAGGCCGGCGATCACGAAGGCGCTGGCGTAGCCCCCGAGATACTGCACGGCCAGTCCCGTGGCAGTCGGCCCGATGATGCCCGAGATGTTGCTCAGGAGGTGGATGAAGCCGCTGACGCCGCCGACCCGGGCCTCGGGCACCAGCTCGTGGATCGTCGCCCAGCAGGATTGCACCGAGCTGGTCAGCATCAGCACGGCGAGCGCGATCAGCGCGACCGCCATGGCGGTGCTGGTCGCGGCGTTGACCATGATCAGGGCCACCCCCGCGATGGCGAGCGGCACGATCGTGGTGATCTTCCGCGCGGCGAGCTTGTCGCCCATGCGCGTGTAGACGAAGTCCGCCACCACGCCCCCGCCGACATAGCCGACGAAGCCGCAGGCCCAGGGGATCGACGCCACGAGCGCCATCTCCTTCACCGGCATGTGCAGCGCATCGGTGAGGTAGCTCGGGAGCCACGAGAGGAAGATGTAGAGGGTGTAGTTCACCGCGAACATGCCGAGCCCGAGCGACAGGGTGCTCGGCAGGAACAGGTACTCCTTCAGCGAGCGGGCATGGTCGGAGGGCGCGAGGTGCGTGACCGCCCGGCTGCGCTCCACGAGGGCGGTCTCCTCCGGATGGACCCGCGGATTGTCCTGCGGCCGGTCGGTCATGAGCATCCGCCACGCCACGACCCACAGCAGGCCGACGGCGCCGATGGCCACGAACGCCACGCGCCAGCCGTACTGGATCGCCAGCAGGCCGACGACCGGCGCCGCGATGGCGCTGCCCACCGTCTGGCCTGAGAAGGTGAAGCCGATGGTCCGGGCGGTCTCCTCGCGGGGGAACCACGTGGTGATGGTGCGGTTCGTGGTGGAGTTCATCGGCCCCTCGGCGAAGCCGAACAGGGCGCGGACGATGAACATCTGGGCGAAGCCGGTCACCGCGCCGGTGAGCATGCACAGGACCGACCAGGAGGCCGCCGCCCAGCTGTAGACGCTGCGCGGCCCGTAGCGGTCGGCGAGCTGCCCGCCCACGAAGGCGAACAGCGCGTAGCCGAAGAAGAACGTGCTGAAGATCACCCCCAGCTCCGAGGGCGACAGGTTCAGGTCCTGCTTGACGAAGGGCGCGGCGACGCCGAGCGCCGCTCGGTCCATGTAGTTGATGATACCGGCGATGAACAGCAGGAACGCGATCAGGAACCTGTAACGCTTGGCGAACATGGGCATCCTCCAGAATATTTATGATTTTCTTTTCTTGTTTGCTTGGTGCAGCCCGGCGGTCAGAGGTCACGGCTCGACCGCCGCCGGTTCCGCCTCTCTTGCCCCTTCGAGGGGCATGGTCGGGCCCGCGCGCGGCGCGGGCCTGAACGCGTCGGCGCCTCCTACAGGAACGCGATCGTGCAGGGACTGAGGCTCGGGCGCGAACCGGTCCGAGTGAGGTCTCCGCTCTCGGGATCGAGGGCGAAGGCGACGAGGCAGTCGCCCTGCTCGTTGGCGACGAGCAGGTGGCCTCCGTCCGGTGCCAGGACCATGAAGCGCGGGTCGCGGCCGCCGGAGGACGTCCAGCCCGCGGGTTCGAGGCGCCCGGCCGGGTCCGCCCGGAACCGCGCGATCCCGTCCTGTCCGCGGTTCGACGCGTAGACGAATCGTCCGTCGGGCGTGACCGCGATGGCCGCGGCGGTGCTCGCGCCGAAGAAGTCCGGCGGCAGGGTCGAGACGAGGTGCAGGGGCGTCAGCGCTCCGGCGTCCGCGTCCCACCGGCAGGTGGCGACGCTCGAGTCGAGCTCGTTGACCAGGAAGGCGAGGGGCTCGTGCGGGTGGAACGCGATGTGGCGCGGGCCGGCGCCGGGACGCATGGCGGTTTCCGAGACGATGGCGAGCCGCTCACCCGCGAGCTTCAGGACGAAGACGCGGTCGAGGCCCTTGTCGGGGACGATGACGTGGCGACCGTCGGGCGACACGACCACGTGGTGCGGGTGGGCGCAGGCCTGCTCGATTCGGTGCGGGCCCGGCTCGCCCGGGAGCGGCAGCACTTGGCACGCGGGCTCCAGGCCGCCATCGGCGCGCACCGGCATGAGGGCGACCGATCCGCTGGCGTAGTTGGCCACGATCAGGAACCGACCGCCGGGGTCGAGGGCCTGGTGCACGCTGTTGGTGCCGCCGGTGGCGGCGCTGCCGAGGCCACGCTGGGTGCCGTCGGGCTCCAGCGCGAAGGCGCTCGCCGCCTCGCCGTCGCCCTGGACCGTGTAGAGGATCGCGCGCGCCGGGTCGGTCACCAGGAAGGACGGGTTCGTCAGGTTCTCGACCCGGCCGAGATGCGTCCAGTCGCCGAGGTCGCGACCGGTCCGATAGATGTCGATGCCCCGGCCGCGCGCCCGGCGCCGCTCGGTGGTGAAGCAGCCCACGAAGGCGAAGCCGCGGGGGGCGGGGTCGGTCATGCGGAGCATCCGGATCGAGGACGGGGCTGCGGGGGCAGCCGGCGGGATCGACGGTGCGGGGATGCCGGTCGCCCGGGTGCGGCGGCCCCGGCGCCCCGGGCGGCTGTCCCGCTGCCGCTCGCCGGCGCGCCGCGCGTGTCCGGGAAGCCGAGCACGGTCGATCCTCCCGCCAACGGCTCAGGCCCGCCGCGGGGTGCGGCGCAGGAAGTCGGGATTGAGTTCGGACAGGCGGTTCACGCCGATCAGCGCCATGTCGCGGTTGAGTTCCTCCTTGAGGATCCGCATCGCGTGCTCGACCCCCGCGGCGCCGCCGAGCGCCGCGGCGAACATGAAGGGCCGTCCGAGCAGGACGAAGTCGGCGCCCAGCGCCAGCGCCTTCATCACGTCGGTGCCCCGGCGGATGCCACTGTCGACGATGATCTTCAGCCCGCCCTTCCGGGCGGCGATCTCCGGCAGCACGTCGAGGGGGGCGACGGCGTAGTCGAGCTGGCGGCCGCCGTGGGTCGAGAGGATCACGCCGTCGGCGCCGCAATCCCGCGCGATGTCGACGTCCTCCGGCGCCAGCAAGCCCTTCACCAGCAGGTTGCCGGACCAGCGCTTGCGGATCGCCTCCAGGTTCTTCCACGAGAGCTGGTCGCGGGCGATGGTGTTGCGCACCGCGCCCTGGGACATCATCGGCGGCCCGCGCTCGGCCTCGGTGTTCTCGAAGTGCGGGGCCCCGTGCTTGAGGAAGGTCCGGGCGACGGTTCCGAGCAGCCAGCGCGGGTGGGTGGCGCTCTGCCACGCCACCTTCGGCGTGACCTTGATCGGCATGGAGAAGCCGCTGCGAATGTTGTGCTCGCGGTTGCCGAGGGTCGGCGTGTCGGCGGTCACCACGAAGGTCCGGTAGCCAGTGGCTTCGACCCGGTCGAGGAGGCGGTCGATCCGGTTCTGGTCGCCCGGCAGGTAGCCCTGGAACCAGGCCTGCGGGTTCTGGGTGTGGACGTCCTCCAGCCTGATCAGCGAGGAGGCGCTCAGGCACATCGGCAGGTTCATCCGCCGGGCCGCCTCGGCGAGCACGAGGTCGCCCCGGTAGGCTATGAAGGCGGCCCCGCCCAGCGGCCCGATCCCGAACGGCGCCGCGTAGGTCTGGCCGAACAGCGTGGTGGCGGTGTCCCGCGCCGAGGTGTCCCGCATCAGGCGAGGGACGAGGGCGTAGTCGGCGTAGGCGCCACGGCTCTGCGCCAGGGCCGAGCCGGTCTCGACCCCGCCGGCCACGTACTGGAAGATCATCGGCGGCAGGAGCTTGCGGGCGTGCCGCTCGAAATCGTCGAGGGCCAGCAGGTCGCGGAACCGGTAGGGCGTGACCGCGTCGCTGCGCTTCAGACTGGTGACGATGGCCTGCGGGGCCGCGATGCCCGGCGCCGCGGCGTCCGCGCCGCCGACGGTCGGCGCGGCGCGCTCTGGGGCTCCCAGTCCGGAGGCCGGCCGGTCGAGCGTCGCCATCGGATCCTCCTGTGGGCCGCCCGATCGAGCAGCCTCTTGAAAGCGCTTTCAGATAGCCAGCGGTCGGGTGGGGTGTCAATATACTGCCGGTTCGGCCCGCTTCTGCTGGCCGGGCATCGCCGCGTCGCGTATCCGGGGCCGACGCGCTGCCCCGCGGGGCCGTTCGGGATGGGGGATCGATCTCAGTGCTGGACCTGCCGGAGGAGATCCTCGAGCCACCGACGCGCAGCCCGGTTGCCCGGGACGTCGCCCGCCGCGCCGGCGTCTCGACCGCGACGGTCTCCCGGGTGCTGAACGGCTCCGCCGGCGTCCGGGCCGACAAGCGCGCGGCGGTGATGCGGGCCGCGCAGGATCTCGGCTTCGTCGCCAACGGGGCGGCCCGGGCGCTCTCGACGCGCCGCTTCATGGCCGTCGGCGCCGTCGTGCCGAACATCGAGAACGAGGCCTTCGTGCGCGTCCTGTCGAGCTTCCAGGACCGGCTGCGGCAGGCGGGCTACACCCTGGTGGCGGCCAATGCCGGCTACGACCTGGAGGACGAGCTCCGCGAGGCGACCTTCCTGCTGGAGCGCGGCGTCGACGGACTGATGCTGGTCGGCGACATCCACCACCCGGACCTCCACGCTCGGATCGCCCGCGCCGGCATCCCGATGGTGCAGACCTTCAGCCTGTCCCGCGAGCGCCCCTGCGTGGGCTTCGACAACGCTGCCTCGGCGGCCCGGGCGGCCAACTACCTGATGGATCTCGGCCATCGGCGGATCGGGGTGATCTCGGGCCTGCGCAAGGACAACGACCGCGGCGGCGCCCGGGTGACGGGAATCGCGGCGGCGCTCGCGGCCCGCGGCCTGCGGCTCGCCCCGGAGCACGACGTCGAGATCTCCTATGGGATCGGCGGCGGGCGCGACGGGTTCCGCCAGATGCTGGCCAGCGGGCCGCCGCCGACCGCGATCGTCTGCGGCACCGACCAGATCGCCTTCGGGGCGATGATCGAGGCGCGGGCAAGGGGGCTCTCCATTCCCGGCGACCTGTCGGTGATCGGCCACAACGATTCCGACTTCGCGCCCTTCCTCGACCCGCCGCTGACGACGATCCGCATCCACTCCGCCGAGATCGGCCACGCCGCCGGCGACCACCTGATCGCCAGGATCCAGGGGCGGCCGATGGTCCGCCTCACCGAGATCGACGCCGAGCTGATCCTGCGCGCCAGCACGGCCCCGCCGAGGCGGGCCGGACCCTGACCTGCGCTATCTTGCCACCTGTTTGAAATCGCTTACAACAATCGCTGACCAGATATGGACCGGCTCCTGGCCGGGTCTGCGGCCTCTCGGGAACACAGCATGGCGCCCCGCATCGTCCTCCTGCACGCGACGCCGGTCGCCATGGCGCCGATCCAGGCCGCCTTTGCCGAGCGCTGGCCGGAGGCCGAGACCGTCAACCTGCTCGACGACGGCCTGTCCCTCGATCGGGCGAAGGAGCCGGGCGCGATCTCGGAGGCGATGATCGAGCGCTTCGTGCGGTTCGGCCGCTACGGCCACGATATGGGCGCCGACGGCATCCTGATCACCTGCTCGGCCTTCGGTCCGGCGATCGACCGGCTGATCGAGACCGTGCCGATGCCGGTGCTCAAGCCCAACGAGGCGATGTTCCGCGCGGCGATCGCGCAGGGCGCGCGCATCGGCATGCTGGCGACCTTCGGGCCCTCGGTCGGCACGATGACGGACGAGTTCGAGGAGTTCGTCGCCGAGGCCGGACGCCCGGCGAGCCTCCGGACGGTCTTGGTAGACGACGCGATGGCGCGGCTGCGCGCCGGCGATGCCGAGACCCACAACCGGCTGATCGCCGCGCGGGCGCCGGACCTGCGCGACTGCGACGCGATCATGCTCGCGCATTTCTCCACCTCGCGCGCGGCCGAGGCCGTACGGAAGGCCGTCGACGTCCCGGTCCTGACCGCACCCGACGCGGCGGTGGACCGGATGCGGGCGATGATCGAGACCGGCGGGAGCGCCTGACCATGAAGCTCGGTGCTTTCAAGAATCGTCTCAGCGGCCATTGCGGCTTCCTGTTCACGGAACTGCCGCTGGCCGAGCGCTTCGCGGCCGCGGCCCGTGCCGGGTTCCGCGCGGTCGAGCATCCCAAGCTGTTCGCGACGCCGGCCCGGGAGGTCGCGGGCTGGCTGGAGCGGGCGGGCGTGCCGCTGGTCCAGACCGGCTTCCCGGCGGGGGACGCCGCCAAGGGCGAGAAGGGCTTCGCGGCGCTGCCCGACCGGATCGATTACTTCCGCTCCACGATCGAGCCGACCCTGGACTACGTCGCGCAGCTCGGCTGCCGGATGGTCCACCCGATGGCGGGCGTCCGGCCCGCGGGAGTCGAGCGGGCGCGGCTCTGGGACACCTATCTCGACAACCTCGCCTTCGCGGCCGACGCCGCCGGCGCGCGCGGCATGACGGTGATCGTCGAGCCGATCGGTCCCGGCTCGATCGCCGACTACGCGATCGACGACCCGCTGCTGGCGGTCGAGGCGATCCGGGCGATCGGCCGCGACAACGTCAAGCTGCTGTTCGACGCCTATCACTGCGTGTGCCTCGGCCATGACCCGGCGGCGCTGATCCGCGCGCACGCGCCGCTCATCGCCCATGTCCAGATCGCCGACGATCCCGGGCGGCACGAGCCGGGGACCGGCACGATCGCCTTCGACCCGATCTTCGCCGCCCTGGAGGAGGTCGGCTATTCCGGCTTCGTCGGCTGTGAGTACCATCCCGCGGCCGGCACCGAGGCGGGGCTCGGCTGGATGCGGGCGGCAGCGGCGTAGCGCCGGGGCCTCAGAACCGGGCGGCGACGCCGCCGATGATCGTGCGGGGCTGCCCCGGCGTCGCGTAGCGGTTCTGGAACGCGCGGTCGTAGAACGTCGCGTCGAACACGTTGTCGACGTTGAGGTAGATCCGCACGCCCGGCGCGATCTGGTAGTACGAGATCAGGTTGACCAGCGTGTATTGTGGCAGGTTGAAGGTCGCGAGCGCCGTCCCGGCGGCGCGCCGGCCGACGAAGTCGAGGCCGCCGCCCAGGCCGAGGCCCTTCAGGTCGCCGCTCTGGAACTCGTAGACGGTCTGGAACGCGAGGCTGTTGGCGGGCACGTTGGCGAGGCGCGTGCCGACCGGCAGGGTGTTGTCGCGGGCGACGGCCGCGTCGACGCGCGTGTAGGTCCCGATCACGCGCCAGCCCGGGGCCAGGTAGCCGGCGGCGGTCAGGTCGAAGCCGCGGCTTCGCACCGTGCCGGTGGCCACGCTGAAGTTCGGGTCGACCGGATCGGTGCTCAGGACGTTGGAGCGCCGGATCTCGAACAGGGCGGCGGTGGCGTCGAGGCGCCCGTCGAGCAGGCTGACCTTCGCGCCGGCCTCGTAGCCCTCACCCTCCTCGAACGCGAAGGGCCGGCCGCTGCGATCCGTGCCGATATTGGGCCGGAACGAGCGCGCGTAGTTGCCGTAGAGCGCGACCGTGTCGGTCAGGTCGTAGAGCAGGCCGAAGCGCGGCGTCGCCACCAGACCCTGGAGGCTGGTGGTGTTCTTCGTGAGGTTGTTCGTCGAGACCAGCCCGAGGTCCTCGACCCGGACGCCCAGGAGGGCGTGGAGGCGGGGCGTGAGGTCGATCTGGTCCTGCACGTAGCCGGCGTAGCTCTCGGTCTTCTGCAGGAAGTTCGTGACCCGCGCGGTGATCGGCGGCAGCGGTTGGCCGTAGCGCGGCGCCAGCAGGTCGAGGAGGAACGGGTTCGTCGCGACGTTCGAGCGGTTGAACACCTCCCGGTAGCGGTAGCTGTCGTATTCGAGCCCGAGCAGGAGCGTGTGGCGGAACGGGCCGGTCTCGAACTTGCCCGCGAGATTCGCCTGCAGGTCGAGGTCGGACCACGTCAGGTCCCGCCATTCCAGGGTCCGCCGCTGGGTCCGGCCATCCGGCAGCAGGCCGATGGCGCCGACGCCGTAGCCCGACAGGTTCCCGCCGAGAACCTGGGCACCGACGTTCAGCACCCAGTCCTGGTCGAACCGGTGCTCGACGCGCAGCTGGCCGAGGGCGTTGTCGACATGGGCCGGCGGCAGGCTCGGCTCGCCGATGAAGCGGCTGCGCGGCAGGGCGCGCACGTTGCCCCCCAGCGGGACGATGCCGCGGTCGAAGGTCTGCGCCGTGCTGACGAAGTCGCCCTCCAGGGTGACGGTCGTGTCCGTCGTCGGCTTCCAGGCGATGACCGGGGCGAGGGCGTAGCGGTCGCTGGTGACGAAGTCCCGGAAGCTGCCGTTGTCCTCGACAGCGCCGGTGACGCGGGCCAGCACCTGCCCGCTCTCGTCGAGGGCGCCGGTGGCGTCGAAGGTGCTCCGCTTGGCGCCGAAGCTGCCGTACTGCGTGCCGACCGTGAGGGAGCGCGCCGCCAGCGGCTGCTTGGTCACGATGTTGAAGGTGCCGCCGGGATCGCCGCGGCCGTACAGGAAGGCCGAGGGGCCCTTGAGGACCTCGATGCGCTCGATGGAGGCGATGTCGGGGCTGTTGGGGTAGCCCCGGTTGATCGGGAACCCGTTGCGGTAATACTCGCCGGTCGCCACGCCGCGGATCGTGAACTCGGTCAGGCCGAGACCGCCGAAATTGTTGCCGCGGCCGACGCCCGCGAGGTCGAGGGCGCTGTCGATCCGCGTCGCCGCCGCGTCCTCCAGCACCTCCTGCGGCACCGCCACGACGGTCTGCGGCACCTCGCGGACGGGCGTGTCGGTCCGCGTGGCGCTCACCGCCCGCGTGGCCCGGTAACCGTCGACGCGGGACGTCCCGTCGCCGGTCCCCGCCACCGACAGCTCCTCCAGCTGGACTTCCTGGGAGCTGTCAACGGCAAGTTGAGCCCAGCCTGGAGACGGGAGCAATACCGGAGTGAGGAAGAGGGAGATTCTGGCTGCGCGCCCGGAAACGCCGCGCGAAGCCCGCGTGCAAGACCTTGCACAGTTACGCCGTACCACGATGTCGACCATTCTGTTTCGAGTGGCGCCAGATACGGTGCGGAAACATTCACGGTCAAGCTTGATCTCCGGCGGAGTCTCCAGGCTAGATTTTGAATAACTCAAATCTGAGAGGGACTGACGGTGCGCCCGCAGCGCGGACGCTCCAAGACGCCTTCGTCGCCGTTCCAAGCGGAGAGGGCCGGGTACGGTCGCTCCGGCGCCCGGGCTCTGGATACGCCGAAGTGCGGGGCATCCGCAGAGATGACGCCTCTCGCGCCGTCCGAGCGATCGTGACCGGTTCGCGCACCATTCAGACAGCGCGGAGCGGTACCTGCTCCCGGTCAGGCGCCGCCGAGCAGCCGCGCCCGACGCTCCAGCACGGCCGGCCAGACCTCCGGATTGACGAGCCGCGGCGGCGTCTCGCCCCGGAGCAGGCCGACGATCTGCTCGGCCCCCCAGGCGGCCACGTTTCGCCGCGCCTCGTGGGTGACGCCGGCGGTGTGGTAGGTCGCCACCACGGTGTCGAGCTGCAGCAGGGCCGCGTCGAGGGACGGCGGTTCCGGCGACCAGACATCGAGGCCCGCCCCGGCGAGATGGCCGGCGGTGAGCGCGGCGGCGAGCGCCGCCTCGTCGTGGACCCCGCCCCGGGCGGTGGTGATGAACAGCGACCCCGGCTTCATCGCCGCGAAGGACGCGGCGTCGAAGCTGCCCCGGGTGGTGCCGTCGAGGGGGCAGTGCAGGGACACGATGTCGGACTCGGCGAGCAGCCGCGCCCGGTCCACCGGCTCCGCGCCGCGGGCCCGGATCTCCGCGTCCGGGAGGAGGGGATCGTGGGCGAGAACCCGCATGTCGAAGCCGCGGGCCAGCTTGGCGACCTCCCGGCCGGTATGACCGATCCCGATGAGGCCCAGGGTCGCGCCGCCGATCTCGTGGCCCATCAGCGATTCGCGGGTGAAGCCGCGCGCGGTCCGGAGCAGGCGGTCGGAGACGCAGATCTTGCGCGAGACGGCGAGCATCAGGCCGATCGCCAGTTCCGCCACCGAGCGGGCATTGCCGCCCACTTGGTTCACCACCGCGACGCCGGCCCGGGTGCAGGCGGCGGCGTCCACCGTGTCGAAGCCCGCGCCGGCCGACGAGACCGCGAGCAGGTTCGGGCATTCGGCCAGCAGCGCGTCGGTCACGTGCCAGCGGCGCGGCAGCTCGTCCCGCGCCGGCGAGACGTGGAGGACGTGGGCCCTCGCCAGCAGCGCCGATAGCGCGTCCTCCGGTCCCTGCAGGTCGCCGACCTGCAGGTCGATGTCGGGCTCGGCCCCCAGGCGCGCGTCGAAGACCGGATTGATCCAGACGTTGAATCGGCAGACGCGCTTGGTGGCCGACACCCGGTTCAGCCCTTCACCACCACGTCGATCGCGTCGATGACGTGGTCGATGTTGTGGGTGTTGACGGCGGCGACGCAGATCCGGCCCGTCTCCAGGGCGTAGACCTCGTGCTCCTCGCGCAGGCGGGTGGCCTCGGCGGGGCTCAGGCCCGTGTAAGAGAACATGCCCTTCTGCGCCTTGATGGCGTCGAAGCCGCGCTCCGGGTGACGCTGCTGCAGGCTGTCGGCCATCCGCTCGCGCATGGCGCGGATCCGGTCGCGCATCTCGCCGAGTTCCCGCTCCCAGTCGGCGCGCAGCTCCGGGTCGGTGAGCACGATCTCGACGATCGCCGCGCCGTGGGTGTGCGGGTTGGAGTAGCTCGCCCGCACCAGCCGCTTGGCGAAGGCCTCGACCTTGGCCTTCGCAGCCGGGTTCTCGGCCACGATGGTGAGCGCGCCGACGCGCTCGCCGTAGAGCGAGAACGACTTCGAGAACGAGGAGGCGACCAGGAATTCCTGGCCCGACTCGGCGAACAGGCGAACCGGCTCGGCGTCGGCGTCGAGGCCGTTGCCGAAGCCCTGGTAGGCGATGTCGAGGAACGGGATCAGGCCGCGCTCGGCCATCAGGGGCACGAGGTCCCGCCACTCGTCGAGGCCGAGATCGGCGCCGGTCGGGTTGTGGCAGCAGGCGTGCAGCACCACGATCGAGCCCTTCGGCAGATCCTGGAGATAGGCCTTCATGGCCGGGTAGTCGGCGCCGCCGGTCTCGGCCGAGAAGTAGGGATAGTCGACCACGGTGAAGCCGGCCTGGCTGAACAGCGCCTTGTGATTCTCCCAGCTCGGGTTGCTCACCGCCACGGTGGCGTTCGGGTAGAGCTTGGCCAGCAGGTCGGCGCCGGTCTTCAGCGCGCCGGTGCCGCCGATGCTCTGGAGCGTCGCGGCCCTGTTCTGGCACAGGATCGGCGCGCCCTTGCCGAACAGGAGTTCCTGGACCGCGTCGCGGAACGGCTTGGTGCCCTCGATCGGCCGGTAGGTCTTCGGCAGGCCCTTCTCGATCCAGCGCTTCTCGGCGGTCTGCACGGCGCGCAGGCGCGGCACCTTGCCGTCCGCGTCCGTGTACACGCCGACCACGAGGTTGAGCTTCTTGGGGCTCGGGTCGGCGTTGAAGGCCTCGAACAGGCGCATGATCGGGTCGAGCGGCGCGTCCTGGATGCCGGCGAACAGCGAGGTCATGATCGTCAATCGTCCCAGAGGGTCTCGGCCGGCGACGCGCGGAGGGGCGCCGGCACGCCCGGCGACGGGCCGGGCCGACGCCCTTATTCCGCACATCGCGCTCGCCCGCCAGCGCTTCCGCGCGCATCAGCGTCCCGATCCGCTCAACGATCTGCGCGACGCTGCGCCCGACGATAGTCCGGGCGATCCGGGAGCGGCGCCCTTCCGGTCGGGGCGGAGACGGTCCTAGAGTGCCGCCATGATCCGTCGCCTCCTCCCGTTCCTCGCCCTTCTCCTCGCGTCCGCCCCGGCCGTCGCGCAGGCACCGGTGCGGATCGGCCTGTCGGCGCCGCTGACCGGTCCGGATTCCGCCTTCGGCCAGGGGCTCCGGCAGGGCGCCGAGCAGGCGGTGGCCGATCTCAACCGCGTCGCGGGCGGCCGCCCGCGCTGGGTCCTCGTCCCGGCCGACGACGGCGGCGACGCGCGGCAGGCCGTCGCCGTCGCGAAGAAGTTCGCCGCCGACGGCGTGCGCCTCGTCGTCGGACCGCTCGAATCCGGGGCGGTTGCGGCCGCGGCGCCCGTGTACGAGGAGGCGGGCGCGGTCATGGTCGCGCCCGCGGCGGCCTACGGGCCGCTGACCGGGCGGGGCCTGTGGAACCTGTTCCGCCTCGGACCGAGCGACGCCCAGCAGGGCCGGGCGGCCGGGGCCTACCTGGCGAAGGCCTTCGCGGGGCGCCGGGTCGGGATCCTCAGCGACCGCTCGACCTTCGGCCGCGGCCTCGCCGACGCGGTGGCGGCGCGGCTGAAGGAGGCCGGCATGCCGGAGGTGCTGTTCGACGGCTTCCCCCGGGGCGCCCGCGACCTCGCGGACCTCGTCGCGCGGCTGAAGGCGGCGCGCCTCGACGCGGTGTATTTCGGCGGCCTCGCGCCCGAGGCCGTGACCCTGCTCCGCGCCATGCGCGAGGCCGGCCTCGGCGCGACCCTGGTGGCGAGCGACGGCATCCTCGACCCCGCCTTCGCCGCGGTCGACGGGGACGGGGAGGGGACGGTCATGACCCTGGTTCCCGATCCGCCGCGCCTGCCCGAGATCCGCGGCGCTCGCCCGGTGCCGCGCTCGCCCGAGGCGGAGAGCGTCGCGGCCAACGCCTACGTGGCCGTGGAGCTCCTGGCGCAGGCGACCGAGCGCACCCGCGCCGCCGACCCGAGGACCGGCCGCATCGCGGACGGCCGCAAGGTGGCCGAGGCCGTGCGGACGGGGCCGTCCCGGACGCTGCTCGGATCGGTGGCCTTCGACGCGCGGGGCGACCGCGCCGCAGCACCGATCGCCCTGCGGATCTGGCGCCGGACGCCGGACGGTCGCCTCGACTACGCCGGCAACGACGCCGAGCCCTGAGAGCCGGCAAATCGTGTCGATGACGGAACGTGTTCGGTGTCCGTGACTTGCGGCCGGTTCCCGCGGGGACTACATGCGGGCGGTGCTGCTGAGCTGGCGCGGGCGGTCCCCCGGATCGGATCCGCGCCCTGCGGCGTTTCCCGAGCTCGATGACAGCCGAACACGCATTGCCGGAACGCCTGCTGCCGGACGGTCCGACTGGAGAAGGTGCATGGCGAAAGAAGAATTGATGCAGTTCGATGGTCTCGTGATCGAGATCCTGCCGGATGCGCGCTACCGCGTGCAGCTCGACCAGGGCCACGAGATCGTGGCCTACACGGCCGGCAAGATGAAGAAGAACCGCATCAAGACGCTGGCGGGCGACCGGGTGACGGTCGAGATGTCGCCCTACGACCTCGAGAAGGGCCGCCTCGTGTTCCGCCACAAGGACGAGCGCTCGTCCGGACCCCGCCCGCCGGTGCGCGGCGGTCAGTTCCGCCGCCGTTGACGACCGGGCGCGCGCGCCGGGCTTCCCCGGCCGCGCCCGCCTACCTGCTCTTGACCGTCACGGCGCTGCTCTGGGCCGGCAACGCCGTCACCAGCCGCTGGGCGCCCGGTCACGTGTCGCCCCAGGTCATCACGACGCTCCGATGGGCGGTCGCCTGCCTGGTGCTCATTCCCTTCGCCGCGCGCCGGCTCGCCGCCGCGTGGCCGCTCCTGCGACCGCACTGGCTGCGCATCCTGCTGATGGGCGGCCTCGGCTACACGGCCTTCAACTGCCTGTTCTACGCGGCCGGCGTGCATACCGGCGCGATCAACCTCGCCCTGTTCCAGGGGGCAATCCCCGTGCTGGTGATCGTCCTGAACCGGCTCGCCTACCGGGTGCCGGTCACGCCGGGGCAGGTCCTGGGCGTGGCGCTGACCCTGGTCGGCGCCGGCCTCGCCGCCACGCACGGCGACCTGTCGGTGCTCACGAACCTCGCCTTCAACCGCGGCGACGTGCTCGTCTTCGGCGCCTGCCTGCTCTACGCGGGCTACACGATCTTCCTGCCGACGCGCCCGAAGGTGCCGGCCCTGGTGTTCTTCGCCGCGATGGCGGTCGCGGCCTTCGTCACCTCGCTGCCGCCGCTCGCCGTCGAGTGGGCGACGGGCCACGCCGTCTGGCCCAACCGCGAGGGCTGGCTGATGGTCGCCTTCGTGGGCCTCGGGCCGTCGCTACTGGCGCAGCTCTTCTTCATGCGCGGCGTCGAGATCATCGGCCCGAACCGCGCCGGCCTGTTCGTCAACCTCGTGCCGATCTTCGGCGCGATCCTCGCCGTCCTGCTGGTCGGCGAGCCGTTCGGCGCGACGGAAGGGGTCGCCCTGGCCCTGGTGCTGGCCGGGATCGCCTGCGCCGAGCGCCTGAAACCGGCGCCCGCCGCAGAGGCGACTCCGGAAGCCGCCTACTCGCAGACGCGGACGCGGCGGATGTAGACGTCGCCGTAGGCGTCGTAGGTTCGGCGGCGCTCGAAGTGGCAGACCGGGCCGTAATCCTCCTCGACGTAGACCGGCGGCGGGGCGCGGTAGACCGGGCGGCCCGGGTAGTAGCCGTTGTTGGCCGACGCGATGGCGCCGCCGACGGCCAGGCCGCCGAGCACGCCGAGGGCCGCGGCGCCGCCGGCGCCGATGCCGTCGCGGGCCTGGGCGGCCGGCGCGAGCGTGGCGAGGCTCCCGACGACAAGGCTCGTCGCGAGAAGGTACTTCATGACATCCCCCTGAAAGCAGGCGATTCGTGCCGATCGATCGGCACAGAGCTGCTAGCACACCCGAGCTTTGGGGCGTTTGTTCGGCCGCACGTGCCGGCTTGACGTGAGGTGCTCCGCCGCACCAAACCCGGGGGCGAGCCGGAGGGCGAGCGAGAGGAGCGGCGACCGTCATGGTGACACGGGGCTTCGTCGGACGCAGGCAGCCGCCCGAGACCGGCGCGCGCCTGCCGCCGGGTCAGTATCTCACCGACGACTTCCCGATCCTCCAGATCGGCCCCAATCCGACCGTCGACATGGCGACGTGGCGGTTCACGCTGCGCGAGGGGGCCCGGCCGATCAAGGCGTGGAGCTGGGCGGAGTTCGAGGCGCTGCCCCGCACCACCTGGCGCGGCGACATCCACTGCGTCACCAAGTGGTCGAAGTTCGACACGACCTGGGAGGGCGTCAGCTTCGACGACATCCTGGCCGATGCCGGGATCGCGGCGCCGACCGGCTACCTCCTGGCGGAATCCCACGACGACTACACCACGAACGTGCCGGTGGCCGACCTCGTGGGCGGTCGCGCCCTGGTGGCGACGCGCTACGAGGGCCAGCCGATCCATCCGGATCACGGCGGCCCGGCGCGGCTGTTCGTGCCGCATCTCTACTTCTGGAAGAGCGCCAAGTGGGTGAAAGGCCTCCGGTTCACCCAGACCGACACGGCCGGCTTCTGGGAGCTGCGCGGCTACCACATGTACGGGGATCCCTGGCGTGAGCAGCGCTACATCGGTGACTGAGGCGGTTCCTAAGGTGGTGACTGGCGCAGTGACGGACACGGTGACGGACACAGTGACTGACCCGGCGTTCGAGCCCATCGTCTTCCGCTGGCACGAGGCGGAGATCACCGCGATCGCGCCGGTGACGCCGCACGTGAAGAGCGTCCGGCTGCGCTGCGGCCTCGCCGAGTCCTACCGGGCCGGACAGCACGTCGATGTCCGGCTCACCGCCGAGGACGGCTACCAGGCGCAGCGCAGCTACTCCGTCGCCTCGGCGCAGGACGGCAGCGGCACCCTGGAGCTGATGATCGAGGCCCTGCCGGACGGCGAGGTGTCCGGCTGGTTCTCGCACTGCGCCGAGGTCGGCGACCGGGTCGAGCTGCGCGGGCCGATCGGCGGCTCGTTCTCCTGGGACGGGACCGACGGCGGGCCGCTGCTCCTGGGCGGCGGCGGGTCCGGCGTGGTGCCGCTCCTGGCGATGCTGCGGCGGCGGGCGCAGAACTGGCGGGCGATCCCGGCGGCGCTGATCTACTCGGCCCGCACCCGCGCGGAGGCGATCGCGGTCGCCGAGCTGGAGCGGCTCGCCGAGACGGATCCCAACTTCTCCCTGCATCTCGCCACGACGCGCGAGCCCGGTGGCAAGCGGATCGACTCGCCCCTCGTCGCCGACGCGCTGGCGCGGATCGGGGCGCCCGGCAAGGTGTTCCTCTGCGGCTCGAACCGGTTCGTGGCCGCGGCCTCGGACCTGATCCTGGCGCAGGGCGTCGCGCCGGGCCTGATCCGCACCGAGCGCTTCGGCGCCTGAACGAGGCCTGGCGCTTTCCGGTCGAGGATCCCAGCTCTGTGTCTTTGCGAGCAGAGCGACGCAATCCGGAGTGCGCCACGTTCTCCAACGTCGCGCCGCCCCGGGTCGCTTCGCTGCGCTCGCGACGACGGAGCGGGTTGCACCGACCGAAGCGTTCCGCCGGAAGCCGAATCAGGGGCTGAAGATCAGCACGAGGTAGACGAAGAACAGCACGAGGTGCACCGCGCCCTCCAGCACGGTGGTGCGCGAGCCCGAGAAGGTCTGGGCGCTGAGGATCAGCGTCACGGCCAGCAGGGTCATCTCAGTCGGCTTGAGGCCGAGCACCACGGTCTGGCCGGTGAGCAGCCCGATGGTCAGGATCGCCGGCACGGTGAGGCCGACCGTCGAGGTGGCCGCCCCCAGGCACAGGTTGATCGCCCGCTGGAGCTCGTTGCGGGCCACCGCCTTGAGCGCCGAGATCCCCTCCGGCGTGAACACGATGGCGGCGATCAGCACGCCGCCCAGCGCCGTCGGCGCGCCGAGCGCCGCGATGCCGTGGTCGAGGATCACCGCGAGGCTCTTGGCCAGGATCACGATCGGCAGGACGTTGGCGAGCAGCAGGCCGACATGCTTGGCGACGCTGCCGCCCGAGACCGGATCCGCGCCGTGCGGCGGCTCCGTCGCCTCGGGTATCTCCGCGTCGATGAAGAACTCGCTGTGGCGCCCGGTCTGGATCAGCAGGAACACGCCGTAGAGGGCGAGGGTGAACACCGAGAACGTGACCGCCTGAAGTGTCGTCAGGGTCCCGTCGCTGGTGGAGCTGGTGAAGTTGGGGATGATCAGCGCGATGGTGGTGAGCGGGATGATCACCGCCATGAAGGCCGAGGCGCCCTGGAGGTTGTAGCGCTGCTGGTGGTGGCGCAGGCCGCCGACCAGGAGACCCAGCCCGACCACGCCGTTCAGCACGATCATCAGCACCGCGAACATCGTGTCGCGACCGAGGGTCGGCGCGTCCTTGGCCGACAGCATCACGGCGGAGATCAGCGCCACCTCGATGATGACGATCGCCAGCGTCAGGACCAGCGTCCCGAGGGGCTCGCCGAGGCGGTGTGCCAGTTCTTCGGCCTCGTGCACCACGCCGAAGGCGGCCCAGACGATCACGGCGAGCAGCCACGCGAACAGGCCCCCCGCGAACAGGGGCTGAGACAGGTCCCCGAGCCAGTCCTTGCCGAACCACGTGAAGGCGAGAACCGTCGCCCAGGCTACCGCCACCCGCAGGGCTGCCATCATGAGGAACGTGTACTCCGCTCGGTTCGCGTCGGGCCTCGACGTGCGCGATTCACGGGAGCCTTAGCAGGTCGTCGGACCAGTGTCGGCGTCGACGGCCGATCGGCCGCGGGTCCATTCGCGCGCCGATGAGGCGTGCCGGATCCCGGATCGAGCGCGCGCAACCGCCCCATGCTGCGACGGGAGTGGTCAGTCGGCCCGGTTGGCGTTACCTTCCGGGTACCCGAATAAAGTCCGGCGCCTGATTCCCCCGCCGCGCGATGGCGCGCTGCCGGGCGCGGCACGGCCGTTGAGAGTTCCCGAAGCTTGCCTTTCCCGACCCTGCCCGCCCCCCTCGCGCGGGCCCTGAGCGACCGCGGCTACGCCGACCCGACGCCGGTCCAGGCCGCCGTGCTGGAAGCCGCCGCCGGCTCCCGCGACCTCCTCGTCTCGGCCCAGACCGGGTCCGGCAAGACCGTGGCCTACGGCCTCGCCATGGCCAGCATGCTGATCGGGGAGGCCGAGCATCTGCCGCCCCCGGCGGCGCCCCTCGCCCTCGTGATCGCCCCGACCCGGGAACTCGCCCTGCAGGTCCAGCGGGAGCTGTCCTGGCTCTACGGGCCGGCCGGAGGCCGTGTCGCGGCCTGCGTCGGCGGCATGGATCCGCGCCGGGAGAGCCGGATGCTCGCGGACGGCACCCACATCGTGGTCGGGACGCCGGGCCGCCTGCGCGACCACCTCGAGCGCCGCAACCTCGACCCGACCGCGCTGCGCGCCGTGGTCCTCGACGAGGCGGACGAGATGCTCGATCTCGGCTTCCGCGAGGACATCGAGTTCATCCTCTCGGCGACGCCCGCGGAGCGGGCCACCTACCTGTTCTCCGCGACCCTGCCGAAGGCGATCGAGACGCTGGCCGAGCGCTACCAGCGCGGGGCCCTCCGGCTCGCGATCAAGGGCGAGACCAAGGGCCACGCCGACATCGCCTACCGGGCGGTGCGGATCATGCCGCGGGAGACCGAGCACGTGGTGCTCAACCTCCTGCGCGAGGCCGACGCCGCCACCGCGATCGTCTTCTGCAACACCCGCAACGCCGTCCGGCACCTCCAGGCCAGCCTGACCGAGCGGGGCTTCTCGGTGGTGGCACTCTCGGGCGAGCTGGGGCAGGGCGAGCGCAACGCCGCGCTCCAGGCCCTGCGCGATGGCCGCGCCCGCGTCTGCGTCGCCACCGACGTGGCCGCCCGCGGCATCGACCTGCCGTCGCTCAGCCTCGTCATCCACGCGGATCTCCCGCACGACGCCGAGGTGCTCCAGCACCGCAGCGGCCGCACCGGCCGCGCCGGCCGCAAGGGCACCTCGGTGCTGCTGATCCCCAATTCCCGGCGGCGCCGGGCCGAGCAGATGTTCGCCATCGCCAAGGTGAGCCCCGAATGGTCGGGGCCGCCCTCGGCCGACGAGATCCGCCGGCTCGACGGCGAGCGCATGCTCTCCGACCCGCTCTTCGCCGAGCCGCCGGCCGAGGAGGACGTCGCGCTGGCCGAGACGCTGCTCGCCGGCAAGAGCCCGGAAGAGCTCGCCGCGCTCCTGGCCCGCGTGTACCGCACCCGCCTGCCGGCCCCCGAGGAGGTCAGCGATCCGGGCGAGGGCCGCGCGCCCCGCGGCGAGCGTCCGCCCTACGACCCGATGGACCCGGAGCGGATCGCCGCCATGGGCCCGGCGGTCTGGTTCCGGCTGAACCTCGGCCGCCGCGACAACGCCGACCCGCGCCGGCTGCTGCCGATGCTGACCCGTCGGGGCGGGATCGGGCGCCAGGAGATCGGCGCCATCCGGATCTTCGACCGCGAGACCAAGTTCGAGGTGCGTGGCAACGCGGCGGCGCGCTTCGCCGAATCCTTCGCCCGCAACGGCTCGCCGGAGATCCAGGTCGAGGCGCTCGCGGGCGATGGTGCGCCGGCCGAGCGCCGGGGCCCGCCCGCCGGGCCGAAGGGATTCGCGAGCCCGCGGGCCGGCAAGCACCAGCGCAAGGCCGAGCGCACCGGGCCGAAGGGCGACAAGGCCGGGCGCCAGACGGGCCGGGCCTGAGCGCCGGCCCCGGCAGACGTTCGGCCCTGTGATCGGGGCCGGCGCGGCGGATCAGAAGACGTTCTTGACGGCGTCGCCGAGGGCGTCGACGCTCTCCTTCAGCTTCCGCCCGGCCGGCGCCAGGGACGGGAGCTTGATGCCGAGCACCTCGGTGTCCTCAGCCTCGGCGGGCTCCGCCTGGGCAACGGTCGCGTTGGCGGCGCCCTTCGCCTTGTCGGCGGTCCGCGTCGGCGCGGGCGTTTGGCGAGTCGCCGCCTTGGGCGCGGGCTTCTCGGGGCGCTCGATCTTCTCGGCGCGCTCCGTCCTCTCCGATTTCCCGGAGCGCTCCGTCTTCTCGGCCCGCTCCTTCTTTTCGGGACGCTCGGCCTTCTCCGCGCGCTCCGTGCTCTCCGCCACCGGCTTCGGCGCGGCCGGCTCGACGAGCTCACGGGCCCGGACCGTCTCGGAGGCGCGGGGCGTCTGAAGCGCGGCCGTGCGGACCGGCGCCAGAGGCGCGACTTCCCGCGCGGCCGCGACCGGCGTGACGGGCGTCGGAACCGGGATGCGCTGCGTCGGCGCGACGGGGGCGGCGGCGACCTTCGCGGGCTGCGGGGCCGCCGGCCGCGGGGCGTCGGGCGCGGGCGGCGTCGGCGTGATCGCCGCGAAGGCTTCCGGCAGCGACACCATCCTGAGCGCCGGTGTCTCCGGCTTGGCGGGCTGCGCCGGGGCGGCCGCCGCCTGGACGGAGCCCTTGATGGCGGGCAGCCCGTCCTTCAGCTCCGGCCAGTCCGCGGCCTGCCGGGACGCGACGATCTTCACGGGGGTCGGCGCCGCCAGGCCGGCCATCACCGTCGAGGCGGCGACGCCGAAGCCGACCAGCGCGCTCGCGCCGGCCACGCTGAACAGCGCGACCTTGAGATTCAGCGACGGCCCGGTCTTGGCCGACGGCGTCCGGTCAGGCCGGGTCTCGGACGGGTCGAGGTTGAGATCGATCATAGGCCGGGGTCTCTGACACGATACACGCCGCGCGCGACCGGGCTCCCCTTCACCGGCCGCCACACTCCGAGGATTCGAAGGTGGTTCGACTCTGGTGGCGATAGAGGAGCTGCAATACGGCGCAATGATGTCGGTCCGAATTGCCTGCCCAGCCAGTCCTGGCGCGGCTATCCACAAGATTACGTCGCGCCGCTTAAGAATCGGTGTTCGCCCCGTCCGCGGCACTGGGGGTGGGACGGCCTGAGCACGTCCGGGGCGCCACTCTGCCGGCCGCCCGCGGCGGGCGCCATGGACTTCGCCGGCGCGGTCGCTATGCGTCAGCGCGTGGATACCCGCCCGAACCTGTCCCCGCGTATTGAGACGGCCGAAGCGCCGGACGCTCCCCGGCTCCGCCGCTGGCCCTGGTCGGCGTGGTCCACCCGCGCGCGGCTCGTCGCGGTGGTCCTGCTGATCGACGCCTTCGCGGCCGTGATCTCCTGCGCGGTCATCGTCCTGAACGCCCGGTCGGCCGTGCGCGTCGAGACCCGCGCGTCGCTCGCGACCGTCGAGTCGCTGGTGGCCGACACGATCCGCCTGTCCGACACGGCCGCGCCCGACACGCTGCTCCAGACCCTCGACCTGCGCTTCAAGGTCCTCCGGCACGTCCGGGTCGCGGTGCTCGACGCGGACGGTGACGAGGTCGGCCGGCCGCTGCCGCCGCCGCGCGCCGACCGGGAGGCGCCGCGCTGGTTCGCCGACCTGATCATGCCGCCGATCGAGCGCCACGCCCTTCCGATCGTCGTCAACGGGCGCCGGCTCGGCACGGCGCAGATCACCACGCAGCCGATGGACGAGATCGACGAGATCTGGGGCTACGCCCGGGCGCTCTCGCTGACCACCCTGGCGATCAACGCCGCGATGCTGATCGCGCTCTACATCGCGCTGGGCCGGATCCTCGCGCCGCTGCGGCGGCTCGGCGCCGGCCTGACCCAGCTGGAGCACCACGACTACACCGCCCGCCTGGAGCCGCCCGGCGCCCGGGAGCTGGCCGTGATCGCCGAGCGGTTCAACAAGGTCGCCGAGGCCCTGGGCGAGGTCCGGGCCGCCAACGGCCGCCTCAACCGCCAGCTCCTGACCGCGCAGGACGACGAGCGCCGCCGGACGGCCCTGGAGCTGCACGACGAGTTCGGTCCGTGCCTGTTCGCCCTGGAGGCCAACGCCGCCTCGATCGGCCGCATCGCCTCCGGCGCGGCCGAGCCGAGCCGCGAGAAGCTCGCCGCCCGGGCAGCCGAGATCAGTGCGATCGTCGGGCAGGTCCAGACCGTCAACCGGGAACTCCTGAACCGCCTGCGGCCGCACGGCCTCGGGCAGGCGCCCCTGGCGACCTGCCTCGACCTGCTCCTGCGCGGCTTCGGGCAGCGCCATCCCGGCATCACCTTCGCGGGCCGCTTCGACGGGCTGGCCCGGGGCTACGGCGACCTCGTGGACCTCACGGTGTTCCGCTGCGTGCAGGAGAGCGCCACCAACGCCGTGCGGCACGGCGCCGCGACCCGGGTGGAGGCCGAGGCGGCCGAGACCGGCGGCCGGATCGACCTCACCATCCGCGACAACGGCACCGGAATCCCGCCGGAACACGGTACCGGGCTCGGTCTGTCGGGGATGCGCGAGCGCGTGGAGGCCCTCGACGGCACCTTCGCCCTTGACAATGCCGGCCCCGGGGCGATCGTCCGGATCACGATCCCCGTTCCGCCCGACCGGGGCGACGAGAACAACACCGCGCCGAGCGCATGAACGCCATCGCATCCCAGATCGACGCCGCCGCCACGCGCCTGCCGGTTCTCGTCATCGATGATCACCCCATCGTCCTGCAGGGCTGTCGACGCGTGCTGGAGGATTCCGGCGTCGAGACCATCGCGGAGGCGACGACCGTCGTCGGCGGCTACCGGATCTTCCACCGGCTCCGCCCGCCGGTCGTGATCTGCGACCTGACCTTCCAGGGCAGCGGCATGGCCGGGCTCGGCCTGATCCGGCGGATCCGGGCGGTCGCGCCCGAGACGCGCATCCTGGTCTTCAGCATGCACAACGACCCGGTGATCGTCGCCCGCGCCCTCGAGGCGGGGGCCCTGGGCTACGTCCTCAAGGACCACGCCTCGGCCGAGCTGTTCGAGGCCTTCGCCAAGGTCCGCGTCGGCGAGGTCTACCTCGACCGGCGGCTCGCCACCGAGGTGGCGATGCTGCGCGCCGACGCCCGCCGCGCGCCGGAATCGCAGCTGACCCCCCGCGAGCAGCAGATCCTGGCGCGCCTCGCGCAGGGCCGCTCCTACGGAGCCATCGCGGCCGACCTGTCGGTGAGCTACAAGACGGTGACGAACGCCTGCTCGCAGATGCGCCAGAAGCTCGGCGTGCGCACCCTCGCCGAGCTGATCCACGTCGCCGTCACCCACGCGCAGCGGCAGGGCTAAGCCGTGGCATTTCCCGGACCTGACGACGCCTTCTCCCGGGAGGCCTGGGCGCGCAACGCCGCCGCCTACGAGACCATCCGGTCGATGCCGTTCAACGCCGAGCTCGCCGCTGGCACGCTGCCGCAAGACCGGTTCCGGCACTACATCGTGCAGGACGCGCACTACCTGATCGGCTTCGGCCGGGCGCTGAGCCTCGCCGCCGCGAAGGCGCCGGATCCGGACACGATCGTGCAGTTCTCCCGCGCCGCGCAGGAGGCGATCGTGGTCGAGCGCGCCCTCCACGGCGGCTTCTTCCGCGACTACGGCATCGGGCCGGAGACCTTCGCGGCCACGCCCCTGACGCCGGCCTGCGACCACTACGTCAGCTACCTCACGGCCACCGCCTACGCCGAGCCCTACGCGGTCCTCTGTGCGGCCCTGCTGCCCTGCTTCTGGATCTACAAGGCGGTCGGCGACGACATCTTCGCCCGCGCGGCGCCCGACAACCCGTATCGCGCCTGGATCGACACCTACGCGGGCGACGATTTCGCCGCCGCGGTCGCGGCCATGATCGCCGCCACGGACTGCGCGGCGCGGGACGCGTCGGAGGCCGAGCGCGCGCGGATGCACCGGGCGTTCACGCAGGCCACCCGGCTCGAGTGGCAGTTCTGGGACAGCGCCTACCGCGACGCGGCCTGGGTCCTGTGACCCGCCCGGCGCGCCCGTGACCGCGCCGGACGCCAGCCGCCGCGATCTCGTCGCCGCCGCGCTCGCTGCAGCCCTCGCCGCGCCGCTCCGTCCGACCCTGGCCGCCGCCGCCGGCGATCCGGCGCCGATCCCGCCGGATCGTCCCGTCCGGATTGCCATGCTGGTCTATCCGGGCCTCACCGCGCTCGATCTCGTGGGGCCGCAGACCTTCCTCGCCGGCCTCGCGCCCGGCAGCCTCCACCTCGTCGGCGCGGAGCCCGGCCCGGTGACGAGCGACACCGGCCTCGTCCTGGTGGCGACCCACGGCTTCGCGACCTGCCCGGCGGATCTCGACGTCCTGTTCGTCCCCGGGGGCGACGGCACCCCCGCACAGATGGGTGACGCCGCGCTCCTCGCCTTCCTGCGCGACCGCGCCGCGCGGGCCGGCTGGATCGCCAGCGTCTGCACCGGGTCGCTGATCCTCGGGGCGGCGGGCCTGCTGCGCGGCTACCGCGCGACGTCCCACTGGAGCGTGCGCGACGCGGTGCTGCCGCTCCTGGGCGCCCGGCCGGTGGCCGAGCGCGTCGTCTTCGACCGCGACCGCGTCACCGCGGCCGGGGTCTCGGCGGGCTCGATCTCGGGCTGGCGCTCGCCGCGCGCCTGCGCGGGGATTCCTACGCCCGCACCGCGCAGCTCGTCGCCGAGTACGCCCCGGCGCCGCCCTTCCGCGCCGGCACGCCCGCCGAGGCCGGGCCCGCGACCGTCCGGGCGGCCGAGGCGATCCTCGCGCCGCTGGTGACGGGGGCGGAGGCCGCAGCGCGCCGGTGAGCGCCGCGCCGGCGATGCAACCGGGACACGGTCCGGCGCGACGTGCGGCGGCGTGCTTGACGGCGCGCCGCCGGGGCCCGAACTGTTGCGGTGCACGATCCCCCGGAGCCGCCATGTCCCTGATCGCACGCCTGCGCGCCTACGCGGCCGAGGCTCTCGGCGTCGGCACGCAGGAGACCGTGGACGAGACGCATCTCGCGGCCACCGCGCTCCTCGTCCACGTCGCCCGCGTCGACGGCATCCTGGCGCCGGCCGAGAGCGAGCGCCTCTCGCGCCTCGTGCAGGGCCACTACGCCGACGGTCCGGATGCGGCGCGGGCGCTGATCGAGCGCGCCGCCGCCATGGATTCGGAGGTGCGCGACGTGGCGAGCCTCGTGGAGATGATCCCGCACGAGGCCGACCGGTCCGAGCGCGAGGAGCTGCTGACCATGGCGTGGTCGGTCGCGGCGGCGGACGGCAACGTCGACGAGTTCGAGGAGGCGCTGGTCGAGCGCCTCGGCCGCCTGCTCGGCTTCGACGAGGCCGCCATCGCGGCGGCCCGCCGCAGCGGACAGCAGGGCGTCGCGGCCGCGTAGTCCCGGCCGCCCGCGATGATCGCCAGCCTGGCCCTGATCCTGCTCGCGCAGCTGCTGGGCGAAGCCCTCGCGCGCGGCGCGGGCGTCCCGATCCCGGGGCCGGTGATCGGCATGGGCCTGATGTTCGCGTTCCTGCTGCTGCGCGACAATGCCCGCCTCGGCCTGCCGCGCGTGCTGCCGAAGCCGCTGACCGACGGGACGCTCGAGACGACCGCGCGCGGGCTGCTGATGAACCTGTCGCTCCTGTTCGTCCCCGCGGGCGTCGGCGTCGTCGGCCGCCTTGACCTGCTGCGGGCTCAGGGCGCCAAGCTGGCTCTCGTGCTGGTCGTCTCGACCGCCCTGTCTCTGCTGGTCACCGTCCTGGTGTTCCGCGCCGTCGCCGCGCTGGTCGAGCGGCGCGGGACCGACGGGGAGCCGTGACGGGTGGGCGGCGACTTCTCGCTCTGGGTCTACCTCGCCAAGACGCCGCTCCTGTGGCTGACGGTGACGCTGACTGCCTACGTCCTGGCGGACCGGATCGCCGCCGTGACCGGCCGGCACCCGATCGCCAACCCCGTCCTCATCACCGTCGTCCTGGTGGGAGCGGTCCTGGCCGTCACCGGCACGCCCTACGGGGCCTATTTCGAGGGCGCGCAGTTCGTCCACTTCCTGCTCGGGCCCGCCACCGTGGTGCTGGCGATGCCGCTCTACGAGCGGCGGGCGACCGTCCTGCGCGCCCTCGCGCCGATGCTGGCGGCCCTCGCCGCCGGGTCGGCCACCACCCTCGCCGTGGTGATCGGCCTCGCGCGCCTCCTCGACATCCCGCAGCCGATCCTCGTCTCGCTGGCCCCGAAATCCGTGACTTCGGGCGTCGCGATGGGCATCGCGGAGGCGCTCGGCGGCGACCCGACGCTCACGGCGATCCTGGTGATCCTCACCGGCATCATCGGGGCGATCCTCGTGACGCCGATGATGAACCTCCTGCGGATCCGCGACATGCGCGCCCGCGGCTTCGCCGCAGGGCTCGCGGCCCACGGCATCGGGACGGCCCGCGCCTTCCAGGTCAGCGAGGTCGCCGGCACCTTCGCGGGCATCGCCATGGGGCTCAACGCCTTCCTGACGGCGATCCTCGCGCCCCTGGCGCTGCACCTGCTGTTCTGAGCACCGGCTGTTCTGAGGCCTCAGGCGTCCAGCCGGTCGGCCACCGCCTCGGCGAGCGACAGGCTGGAGGTCAGGCCGGGGCTCTCGATCCCGAACAGGTGCACGATCCCCGGCAGGCCGTGCTCGGCCGGCCCGTCGATCCGGAAGTCGGCCGCCGCCTCGCCGGGCCCGGTCAGCTTCGGCCGCAGGCCCGCGTAGTCCGGGTACAGCGCCCCGTCGGGCAGGCCGGGCCAGTAGCGCCGGATCGCGCCGTAGAAGGCCTCGGCGCGCGCGGGATCGACCCGGTAGTCGAACCCGTCGACCCACTCCACGTCGGGCCCGAAGCGGGTGCGGCCGGCGAGGTCGAGGGTGAAATGGATTCCGAGGCCGCCGTCGATCCGCGGCGCCGGGTAGATCAGCCGCGAGAAGGCCGGCTTGCCGGTGCAGCCGAAGTAGTTGCCGCGGGCGAGGCGCAGCGTCGGGACGCGCTCAGCCGGGTAGCCCTCCGTGCCGGCGGCCAGGGCCGGGGCGCCGAAGCTCGCGGCGTTGACCACCGCGTCGAAGGCCATCGTGCCGGGCTCGGCGCCGCCGAACGCGGCCTGCCACTGCCCGTCCCGCCGCGTCAGGCCCTCGACCGGGGTGCGCAGGGCGAGCGCGCCGCCGTGATCCTCGATCGCCCCGAGCAGGGCGAGCATCAGCGCGTGGCTGTCGACGACGCCGGTGCGTGGCGAGTGCAGCGCCACCGTGCAGGCGAGATTCGGCTCCAGCTGCCGGGCGGCGCGTCCGTCGAGGAGTTCGAGGCCCGGGACGCCGTTGGCCTCGCCCTGGCGTCGGATCGCCGCGATCTTGTCGGCCTCCGCGTCGTCGGAGGCGACGATCAGCTTGCCGCACGCGCGATGCGGGACGCCGTGACTCGCGCAAAAGTTGTATAGGCGCCGGGCGCCCTCGACGCAGTGGTGCGCGCGCTCGGATCCGCCCGGGTAGTACATGCCGGCGTGAATCACTTCCGAGCTGCGGGACGAGACACCCGTCCCGAAGGCGTCCTCGGCTTCCGCCACGATGACGGCATGCCCGCGCAGCGCGAGTGCCCGCCCGATGGCGAGTCCGACGACGCCGGCTCCGACGACCAGGGCCTCCATGTCTTCGCGTTCTCCGACGCGCCCGGTTGGGCAGGTGAGTCCTCAATACCGCACTTGAGCCGGAACAACGACGCGCCCGTTGATTCGTCGTTGACCCTAAATCTCAATCCTAAGTAGAAATATCGGCGCGATAAATGCGCGGCTCGGTTGTAGCGGCAGCGGACTGGCCCATAATGAGGCCATCCGCCGCCTCCGGCCGAGGCCGAGAACGTCTCAGGGACATGCACCGGCCGTCGGCGGCGAAGAGCCCGATGGAAACCGACGAGAGCCACATCCGAAACACGTAGAATCGAGGTGACGACCATGCAGATGACATCGCCGAGCGTCGAACTCGCCGCAAAGATCCTGAGCGCCTACGTCACGCGCAACAGTGTCCCGGCGGGAACGCTGCCGGACCTGCTCTCCGAGGTACACCGCTCGATCACCGCCCTGGACCAGCCCGCGGAGCCGCAGGTTCGGCGGCCGACCGAGGCGCAGATCCGGGCCTCGATCCGGCCGGACACGCTCATCAGCTTCGAGGACGGCAAGCCCTACAAGGCCCTGCGGCGTCACCTGACGATGCGCGGCCTCACGCCCGAGGCCTACAAAGCCAAGTGGGGCCTGCCCGTCGATTACCCGCTGGTCTCGGCGGTCTACAGCGCCCGCCGCTCGACGATCTCCCGCCAGATCGGCGAGGGCCAGCGCCTGCGGATGCAGCAGGCCGCGGAGTAAATGGGCGTCGGTCGCCGGCGCGCGAGCCCGGCGACCGGTCCTCACGGCCAACCCGGGTTCTGCGCCTCGGCGGCGGCGGTCGCCACTTCCTGGATCAGAAGGGCCACGAGCCCGGACCATCCGGTCTGGTGCGACGCGCCGACCCCGCGGCCGCTGTCGCCGTGGTAGTACTCGTAGAACAGGACGTGGTCGCGGAAATGCGGATCCTCCTGCTCGATCCGGCTGTCGCCGTAGACCGGCCTGCGCCCGTCCGGGCGGCGGGTCGAGAGGCTGATCAGCCGCCGTGACAGGTGGGCGGCGATCTCCCGGAGCGCGTAGGTCCGGCCCGACCCGGTCGGCGCCTCGACCCGGAAATCCGGGCCGTAATAGTCGTGGAAGCGGTTCAGCCCGGCGATGAGCAGGTAGTTGACCGGCATCCACACCGGTCCCCGCCAGTTCGAGTTGCCGCCGAACAGCCGCGAGCGCGACTCGGCCGGCTCGTAGGCGAGCCCCAGGTCCCGCCCGTCCCAGGCGAAGCAGAACGGCTCGTCCGCGTAGACGCGGGACACGGCGCGCAGCCCGTAATCCGAGAGGAACTCGTTCGGGTCGAGGGCGCGGTGGAGCAGCGCCTTCAGCCGGTGCCCGCGCAGTAGCGACAGCAGCGCCGTCTGGCCCTCGCCGGGCTCGTTCCAGCGCGAGACCAGGGTCGCGAGGTCCGGGCGGTTCTTGAGGAAGAACACCATCCGGCTGCGCAGGGACGGCAGCCGCGCGAGGTCGCACTCGTTGATCACCGCCACCGCGAAGATCGGGATCAGGCCGACCATGGTCCGGGCGCGGATCGGGAGGCGCTGCCCGTCGCGCGTCTCGATGACGTCGTAGAAGAAGCCGTCCGGCTCGTCCCACACGCCCGCGCCCGTGGCTCCGGCGATGAGGAGGAAGTGCTCGAAGAACTTCTCCGCCATGTCCTCGAAGGTCGGGTCGTCGAGCGCCAGCTCGATGGCGATCCGCATCAGGTTCAGCGCGTAGGTCGCCATCCAGGCCGTCGCGTCGGACTGGGTCAGCGTGGCGCCGTCGCCTACCGGCTTCGACCGGTCGAAGATCCCGATATTGTCGAGGCCGAGGAAGCCGCCCTGGAACAGGTTGCGGTCGTCGGAATCCTTCCGGTTCACCCACCACGTGAAGTTCAGGGTGAGCTTGTTGAAGATCCGCTTGAGGAAGGCGTGGTCCGGCTGGCCGGTGAGCGCCCGGTCCAGCTCGAACACCCGCCAAGCGGCCAGCGCGTGGACCGGCGGGTTGGCGTCCCCGAAGCCCCACTCGTAGGCCGGCAGCGCGGCGTTCGGGTGGGTGTAGGCCTCGTCGACCAGCAGCAGGAGCTGGTTCTTGGCGAAGTCCGGGTCGATGAGCCCGAACACGATCGCCTGCAGGGCGAGGTCCCAGGACGCGAACCAGGGATACTCCCAGGCATCCGGCATCGAGATGATGTCGTTGGCGCGCAGGTGCGACCAGTCGCTGTTGCGGCCGTGCCGCCGCTCCGGCGCCGGCGCGGGCTGCGCCGGGTCGCCGGSGAGCCACTCGCGCACGTCGTAATGGTAGAGCTGCTTCGACCAGAGCATGCCGGCGAGCGCCTGCCGCTGCACGAGCCGCATCTCGGGATCGGCGATCGGTGCCTGGAGCGCCCCGTAGAAGTCGTCGGCCTCGCCCTCGCGGGCGGCGAAGACGGCGTCGAAATCCGCGAAGGGCGCGCCCGGCGCGGTCTCGGCGCGCAGGCGCAGGCGCACGGTCCGCGTCTCGCCGGGGCCGAGGTGCAAGTCGTAGCGGGCGGCGCACTTGGTGCCGGACAGGGTGTTGACGGCGGCCCGGTCGCCGCCCACGACGCACCGGTCGATCCCGTCCTTGTAGAAGCCCTCGGCGGGGCCGCTGCCGAACAGCCGGTGCGTGTTGGTCTCGTTCTCGGTGAACAGCAGGTCGCCCGCGCCCTCGGCGAAGAACCGGAAGGTCGGCATCTCGGGGTGGCGCGCCCAGACCGAGCCCTCCGACCCGGCCATCAGCTCCGGCTTCGGCGTGCCCTGCTTCCACGACCACGTGTTGCGGGCCCAGAGCTGCGGCAGCAGCGTCAGGGCGGCCGGGTCCGGGCCGCGGTTGGTCGCGGTCACCCGCATCAGGATGTCGTCGGGGGCGGCCTTGGCGTAGGCGACCTCGACGTCGAAGTAGCGGCCCTCGTCGAACAGGCCCGTGTCGAGGAGCTCGAATTCCGGGTCGTCGAGGCCGCGCCGCGCGTTCTCCTCGACCAGGCGCCCGTACGGGAAGGCGGCCTGCGGGTACTTGTACAGCATCCGCATGAAGGCGTGGGTCGGAATCCCGTCGAGGTAGTAGTAGAGTTCCTTGACGTCCTCGCCGTGGTTGCCCTCCTGGTTGGTCAGGCCGAACAGCCGCTCCTTCAGGATCGGGTCGCGCCCGTTCCACAGCGCCAGGGACAGGCACCAGTTCAGGTGGCGGTCGCCGAAGCCGCCGATCCCGTCCTCGCCCCAGCGATAGGCGCGGGACCGGGCGTGGTCGTGGGGCAGGTAGTCCCAGGCGTCGCCCTTCGGGCTGTAATCCTCCCGCACCGTGCCCCATTGCCGGTCGCTGAGGTACGGCCCCCAGCGGCGCCACGCCGGATCGGAGCGGGCCTCGACGAGACGGCGGCCCTCGGCGGTCTCGAAGAGGTGCGGCGGCACGCCGTCGGGCTTGGTCATACGCGCGCTGCTCCTGCCCCCGCGGATCCGTACCGGATAAAGCCGCGACGCCGGCAGGGAAAGTCAACGCCCCGCCGCGACCGGATCTCCGCGGGGGATCGCGCGACGCGCGATCACACGATGCGGATCGACAGGTCCGGCAGGCCCTCGATGGAGCCGGCGAGCACGTCCCCGCGGACGACCGGCCCGACATTCTCGGGCGTTCCCGAGAAGACGATGTCGCCGGCCTTCAGCTCGAAGGCCCGCGACAGCTCGGCGATCTGCTCGGCGACCGACCAGATCATGTCCGACAGGTCGGCGTCCTGCCGCACGGTGCCGTTCACGGCGAGCCGGATGCGGCCGCGCGCCGGATGCCCGACCCGGGCGACCGGCAGGATCGGCGTGATCGGCGCGGACTGGTCGAAGCTCTTGCCGATCTCCCAGGGCTTCTTCTGGTTGCCCATGCCGCGCTGGAGGTCCCGGCGGGTCATGTCGAGGCCGGTGGCGTAGCCGTAGACGTGGTCGAGCGCCTGCGCGGCCGCGATGTCGCGACCGCCCGACTTCAGCACGGCGACGAGTTCGATCTCGTGGTGGTAGTTCTGGGTCAGCGAAGGGTAGGGATGGTCGGCGACGCCGCCCGCGACGACCTGCACGGCATCCGCCGGCTTCTGGAAGAAGAAGGGCGGCTCGCGCGACGGGTCTGAGCCCATCTCGCGGGCGTGGGCCGCGTAGTTCCGGCCGATGCAGTAGATCCGGCGGACCGGGAAGACCTGCGCCTCGCCCAGGATCGGGATGATGGCCTGCGGCAGCGGGAACAGCGGGGCCGGCTGCGCCTCGGCGGCCGCGGCGGGGCCGAGGCCCGCGGCGGCCCCGGCGGCGACCGCCCCGAGCGCGCGGCGTCGACTGATCGTTGCCATGGCCGTGTCCCTTCACCTTGATCCGCGCGCCGCGCGGCGCAGGCGGGCGATACGACCGGGCGGGGCCGGCCGCCAGCGGATCCGCGGCCGGGATGGAGAGGCTCAGGCGGTCCGTGTCACCCGGATCCCCTCCGGGGCCGCCGCGACGCGCAGCCCGGTGTAGTCGGCGATGGTGGGATGATTGGTCCTCACCGGCTCGTGATGGGTCGCGGTGACGACCACGACGGCCGCATCCGCGGCCTCGGCCGCCCGGATGCCGGCCGGGGCGTCCTCGAACACGAGGCAGTCCGGCGCCGCGACGCCGAGGCGCCCAGCTGCCAGGAGGAAGCAGTCCGGCGCGGGCTTGCCCCGCGCCACGTCCTCGGCGGCCACCAGAAGGTCGGGGACCGGCATTCCGGCCGCCGCGAGGCGGCGCTCCGCCAGCCGCCGGGGCGCCGAGGTGACGATCGCCCAGCGGTGGCGCGGCAGCGCCTCCAGGAAGGCCTGCGCCCCCGGGATGGCCACGATGTCGTCGACATCCGCCATCTCGGCCTCGGTGATCGCGGCCGCCTCGGCCACGGGATCGACGCCCGGCAGGTTCAGCCGCCGGATGGTCTCGACCGACTGCACGCCGTGGATCGTCGGCAGGAAGGAGGCCGCGTCGAGGCCGTGCGCCTCGGCCCAGCGCGACCAGATCCGCTCCGCGGAGGCGATCGAGCTGATGATCGTCCCGTCCATGTCGAACAGGAGCGCCGCCAGGGGGCGCGACGGGAGGGCTGACTCGGGCATGGGCGAGGGCTAGGCCGGCGGCGGCGCGCCGGCAACCGGCCCGCGCGCATGGCCGCGTCTCGCGCGTGGCCGGGCCTCCGGGACGCCTTCGCCCGCGGTCGCCGCGGGCCCGCCCGCTTCACGGGCCGGTGCCTTTGGTGTAGCGCGGGGGCAATCCCGGGCCGTCGGCGGCCCTGCAGAAGCGAACATCGACCGACCATGCCGAGCCGCATCGACGCCACCTTCGCCCGCGCCCGCGCGGAGAACCGGTCCGTCCTCGTCACCTACGTGATGTCCGGCGATCCCGATCCCGCGACCTCACTCGAGGTCCTGAAGGCGCTGCCGGGCGCCGGCGCCGACATCCTGGAATTCGGCCTGCCGTTCACCGACCCGATGGCGGACGGCCCGGCGATCCAGGCGGCCGGCCTGCGGGCGCTCAAGGCGGGCCAGACGGTGTCGGGCACCCTCGACCTCGTGCGCCGCTTCCGCGCCGGCAACGACACCACGCCAATCGTGCTGATGGGGTACTACAACCCGATCCACACCTACGGCGTCGACCGCTTCCTCGACGACGCGCTGGCGGCCGGCGTCGACGGGCTGATCGTCGTCGATCTCCCGCCCGAGGAGGATTCCGAGCTGTGCCTGCCGGCCCTCGGCAAGGGCCTCGCCTTCATCCGCCTCGCCACGCCCACCACCGACGAGCGGCGCCTGCCGGCCGTCCTCGCGAACACGGCGGGCTTCGTCTACTACGTGTCGATCACCGGCATCACCGGGACGGCGACCCCGGATTTCGGCAAGGTCTCCGAGGCGGTCGCCCGCATCCGCCGCCACACCGAGCTGCCCGTCGTCGTGGGGTTCGGCGTCAAGACCGGCGCCCACGCGGCGGCGATCGCTGAGGGCGCTGACGGCGTCGTGGTCGGCTCCGCGCTCGTGGACGTCCTGGTGCGCTCCCTCGACGGCGAGGGCCGGCCGCAGCCCGGAACCGTCGAGGCTGTGACGGAGCTGGTGCGCGAACTCGCCGCGGGCGTGCGGTCGGCGGGCGTCGGACGGGCCGCCTGACGGGCGGACCGGGCACCCCTGGCGGCGGAGCGCGCCGCACCTGATATCTGCGCGGGCTTGAAGCGGACGGACGCAAGTCGATGGTCGAACCGATGAACTGGATCTCGGAGGTGGTGCGCCCCCGGATCAAGACCTTGTTCAAGCGCGAGACGCCCGAGAACCTCTGGGTCAAGTGCCCGGACACGGGGCAGATGGTGTTCCACAAGGAGGTGGAGGCCAATCACTGGGTCATTCCCGGTTCCGAGCATCACCTGAAGATGGGCGCCCAGGCGCGCCTGAAGATGATGTTCGACGAGGGCACGTGGATCGACGTGGCCCTGCCCGAGGTCACCCCCGACCCGCTGAAGTTCCGCGACGAGAAGCGCTACGTCGACCGGCTCAAGGAGGCCCGGGCCAAGACCGGCCTGCAGGACGCGTTCAAGATCGGCTTCGGCCGGGTCGGCGGCCTTCCGATGACGCTGGCCGCGCAGGAATTCGGCTTCATGGCCGGATCGCTCGGCATGGCGGCGGGCGAGGCCTTCGTGCGCGGCGCCGAGACGGCGCTGGAGAAGCGCACGCCCTACGTGCTGTTCGCGGCCTCCGGCGGCGCGCGCATGCAGGAGGGGATCCTGTCGCTGATGCAGATGCCGCGGACCACCGTGGCGGTGCGCCGACTCAACGCGGCCCGGCTCCCCTACATCGTGGTGCTGACGAACCCGACCACGGGCGGCGTCACCGCCTCCTACGCGATGCTGGGCGACGTCCACCTCGCCGAGCCCGGCGCGCTGATCTGCTTCGCGGGACCGCGGGTGATCGAGCAGACGATCCGCGAGAAGCTGCCCGACGGCTTCCAGCGGGCGGAGTACCTGCGCGAGCACGGCATGGTCGATCAGGTGGTCCACCGGCACCAGCTCAAGGAGACGATCACGCGTCTCTGCAGCCTCCTGACCAACGTGTCCCAGGCCGGCGCGCCGGCCGCGGCCTCCGAGGCGGCCTGAGCCCGGCGATGGCCTCGTCCGACGCCCTGATGGCGCGCTTCCTGGCGCTCCACCCCCGCACCATCGACCTGTCGCTCGGGCGCATCGAGCGGCTGCTCGCGCGGCTCAACCATCCCGAGCGCCGCCTGCCGCCCGTGATCCACGTGGCCGGCACCAACGGCAAGGGCTCGACCATCGCGTTCATGCGGTCGATCCTGGAGGCCGGGGGCCTGGCCGCCCACGTCTACACCTCCCCGCACCTCGTCCGCTTCCACGAGCGGATCCGCATCGGCGGGATCGGCGGCGGGCACTTCGTGGACGAGGACCGGCTGGCCGACGCCTTCGCGCGCTGCGAGAGCGCCAATGCCGGCGAGCCGATCACGATGTTCGAGATCACCACGGCCGCGGCGTTCCTGCTCTTCTCGGAGAGCCCGGCCGACGTCCTGCTCCTGGAGGTCGGCCTCGGGGGCCGGCTCGACGCCACCAACGTCATCGACCGGCCGGCCTGCGCGGTGGTGACGCCGATCGGCCGCGATCATGCCGAGTATCTCGGCGACACGGTCGAGTCGGTCGCGACCGAGAAGGCCGGGATCTTCAAGCGCGGCTGCCCGGCGGTGATCGCCGCCCAGGACTACGCCGAGGCCGACGCCGTCCTCTGCCGGCGCGCGGAGGCCCTCGGGGCCGGGCCCGTGCTGGTGGGCAATCAGGACTTCTCCGTGCACGAGGAGCGCGGCCGGCTCGTCTACCAGGACGAGACCGACCTGTTCGACCTCCCGCGGCCGCGCCTCGCCGGGCGTCACCAGCTGGTCAACGCCGGAACCGCGATCACCGCGCTGCGCGCCGCCGGGTTCGGCGACATCGGGATCGCGGCCCTGGAGCGGGGCCTGACCGAGGTCGAGTGGCCGGGCCGGCTGCAGCGCCTCGGCCGCGGCCGGCTGGCCGCCCAGCTCGATGCCGGCACCGAGCTCTGGCTCGACGGCGGCCACAACATCGACGGCGGCCGGATCCTCGCGGCCGCCATGGCGGATCTCGGCGAGAAGAGCGACGTGCCGCTCGTCCTCGTGGTCGGCCTGCTCGGCACGAAGGACGCCGACGGGTTCCTGCGCAACTTCGTGGGCCTGGCCCGGGCCCTGGTGGCCGTCCCGATCACCGGGACCATGGCCGCGCGCCCGGCCGAGGAGGTGGCCCGGATCGGCGAGGATGTCGGCCTCAAGACCTACGCGGCGCCGAGCATCGAGGCGGCCCTCGCCCTCGTGCGGGACATCGCCTTCGAGCGCCCGCCGCGAATCCTGATCTGCGGATCGCTCTACTTGGCCGGCATGGTTCTCGCCGCCAACGACACGCCGCCGGTCTGAGTCGTCTCCAGTCTGAGAGCGCCGCGCGCGGCCGCTGTATCAAGTGGCCGGGGTCCGGAGACCTGTGAAATCCGGATTCTGCATTCGAAAATCCGTCGAATCGCCGCAATCGCCCGGACGGACACCCGTCCACGGCCACGCTTTCCTCCCGCTGTGGCAGCTAAGCTACATCCTCGCGGGGCCCGATCGCATAGTTTCACCGGCGATCGGGCTTATGCTGGGGATCACAGTAATGAAGAAGCTTCTCACCACTCTCGCGGCGTTCACCGCGCTCACGGCCGCCGCTTCGGCCGCCGACCTGCCGCGCCGCGCCGCGCCGCCGCCGGTGTTCACCCCCGTTCCGGTGTTCACCTGGACCGGCGCCTACTTCGGTATCAACGCCGGCTACGCGTTCGACGCCAGCAGCAACTCCACCCGCGGCTTCGTCCAGACGCCCGGCAACCCGGTCGCTCTGGTTCCGGGCGGTCTCGTCCCCTACCAGGCCCTGCTGCCGAACGGCTCGTCGCTGGTCTACAGCAACGACAGCCGCGAGGGTTTCTCGGGCGGTGGCCAGATCGGCTACAACTGGCAGCTGACCCCGGGCTCCGGCGCCGTGATCGGCTTCGAGGCTGACGCCCAGTACCTCGACTTCGGCCGTCGCGCCCGCTTCGCCACCAACGCCGTGGCGATCAACCCGGGCTTCATCCCGGTCAACGGCACGCTCAACACCATCGACTTCTTCGGCACCGTCCGCGGTCGTCTCGGCTGGGCCTTCGACCGGACCCTCGTGTACGCCACCGGCGGTTTCGCCTACGCCACCGGCACGGATGACGGCGCTCGCGTCGGCCTGCAGAACTTCGCCGGCCGCCGGAACGACTTCAAGACCGGCTGGACGGTCGGCGGCGGTGTCGAGTACGCCCTGCCCACCGACTCGTTCCTGAACTTCTTCCGCTCTTCGGCCGTCACGCTGAAGGTCGAAGGTCTGTACGTGAACCTCGACAACAACAACGGCCGCGCCCAGGCGCCGCTGGTTGGTGCTGCGATCTCCCCGGTCGGCCTCGTGCCGGTGTACTCGCTCGCCGGCGCCAGCCGGAACGAGAACGCCTTCGCCGTCGTCCGCGCCGGCCTGAACTACAAGTTCGGCTCGTACTGAGACGGAATACGGGATCCCGGGCCAAGCACCGGGATCCCGAAATAAAAAAACTTGGGCTCGAAACCGAGAAAGCCCGGCCTCGCGGCCGGGCTTTCTTTTTGTCGTTCGGAGCCGTGACGGCGGGTCAGGCGGTCTGGGCGCCGATCCAGCGCGACAGGTCGCCCTTCGGTGCGGCGCCGACCTTCTGGTCCACGCGCTCGCCGTTCTTGAAGAGCAGCAGCGTCGGGATCGAGCGGATGCCGTACTGGGCGGCGATCTGCGGGTTCTCGTCGACGTTGACCTTGGCGATCTTCACCTTGCCCTGCAGGTCGGTCGCGATCTCCTCGAGGGCCGGGCCGATCTGACGGCACGGGCCGCACCACTCCGCCCAGAAATCCACCACGACGGGCTCGGCGGACTTGAGAACGTCCTGCTCAAAGCTCGCGTCGGTTACTTTCACCGTCGCCATAACGTCACCTTTCGGAATCCGCCGCCCGTCGGGCGGCGTCGAACGGGCAGAGGCCCGCGCGGTCCGGTCAGAATTGGCGACGGCCCGGCGCCCGGTCAAGAAGTCCGGTCGCCGGGGGAGGGCGGGGGTGCCCGGGACGCACGGCTCTCTCGGTGAATCGCCGCGCCGCGACGTGCGCTGGCGCATGCGGACCGCTTCCGGGCACGCGCCCGGGGGCACGGGTCACGCCTCGATCCCGATCCGGTCCAGGGCCGTCGCGACGTCGTCGGAATCGAGGGCGCGGATCACCGGCCCCGAGGTCCAGACGAGAATCGGCCGGATCGTCCGGCCCGGGTAGATCTGGGCGAGGAGGCGCGCGTAGAGGGCGATCTGGCCGGCCTCCGCGGCGGGCAGCGGCGCGCCGGGCTCGGGCGGGCGCCCGGTCTTGAAGTCGGCGAGGTGCACCGTGTCCGCCGTCACGGCGAGGCGGTCGACGCGCCCCTGGACCGCCCGGTCGACCCCGCCGGCACGGACACGCCCCGACAGCGCCACCTCCGCGCGGGCGTCCCGGGCGAAGAGCGGCGCGAGGTCGGGGGCGTCGATGATCCGGAGGACCGACCGGACGATCGCGGGGGCGGCCGCGCGCGGCAGACCGGGCGCCCGGGCCTGCACGAAGGCGCGCCCGGCCGTCTCCCGGCGGTCCGGCTCGACCCGGGGCAGGTGCTGCAGCAGGGCGTGGGTCAGGATCCCGCGGCGCCGGGCCTGCGCGTCGGCGAGGCGCGGCGGCGGCACGCGCGCGCCGTCCGCCGCCTGCAGGGCGCCGGACGGGTTCAGGGCCTCGGAGGTCGGTTCCGGCGGCACCGGGCCGCGCAGCCAGTCGGGCTCCGGCCCGGCCTCCGCTCCGGCCGACGCGGCACCCGCGGCGGGAGCGGGATCCGGCGGGGCGCCGTCCTGCCAGAGGGTCGCGGGCCCGTAGGGGAGTTCCAGCGCCCGGCCGGCGCCGAGTGCCGCCTCCAGGCCGGCCTGGATCATCCGGCACCACGCCGCCTCGGTCTCGCGCTCGTGGCCGCGGAAGGGCGCCACGATCAGCCGGTCGGCCGCGCGGGTCATGGCGACGTAGAGCAGGCGGTTGTGCTCCTGCCGGGCCTTGGCGAGCAGGGCCGCCCGCGCCGCGTCGGTGGCGGCACAGTCCTGCGTCCGTCCGCCCGACCAGACCGGCGGCAGGGCGATGTCCGTCGCCGGGAGCGGCAGGAGGGGCGGGTCGTTGCGGCCGAGGGGCTCGCACCCGTCGAGGATCACCACGACCGGCGCCTCCAGGCCCTTGGCGCCGTGGACCGTCATGACCCGGACCTCGTCGCGGCCCGATTCGAGGTCGCGCTTGACCGTGTGGCCGGCCTCGGCCCCGACGTAGCGGGCGAGGAAGCCGCCCAGCGACGGGGCGTCCTCGCCGGTCTCGGCCTGGGCGGCGGCGGCGAGGAACACGTCGATCGCGTCCCCGGCCTCGCCGCCGAGGCGGGCGACCAGCTTGGCCCGGCCGCCTTGCGGCCCGAGGAGCCGGGCGTAGAAACCGAACGGGCCGTGGAGCCCCGCCAGGGCGATCCAGCCCGACAGGGCCTCGAGCCCGCGCCGCGCGGCCGCGTCGCCCGCCGCGGCGTGGCGGTGCAGGGCATCCTCCAGGGTCTCGGCGAGGTCGCGGCGGGCGGCGATCCGCACGAGGTCCTCGTCGGTGAGCCCGACGAGCGGCGTCTTGAGGGCGGTGGCGAGGGTCAGGTCGTCGGCCGGCAGGAGGCCCGCCCGGCCGGCGGCGACGAGGTCGGCCACCGCGATGTGGGCGGAGACCTCGAGCCGGTCCTGCCCGGCGACCGGGACGCCGAGCCCCTTCAGGGCGCGGATCACCTCCTCGAAGGCCGGCCCGCGCTTCCGGACCAGGATCAGCACGTCCCCGGGGCGCCAGATTCGGCCGGTCGCGTCCCCCGCGGTGGTCCAGGCGCGCACCGCCTGCGCCACCCGGCGGGCGGTGACGATCGCGGGAGCGCTGGTCTCGGGCGCGTCCACGGGGGCGGTCCAGGCATCGGGCTCGGCGGCCGGCTCCGGCTCGGCGATCGGCCACAGCTCGACGGCGCCGGGCGCGCCCGGGCGGGCGCTGGCGTGGACGGTCGTGCGGACCGTGTCCTCGAACGACAGGCCCTCGTTGTGCGCGTCGAGGGCGAAGACCGCGTCGACGGCGCGCAGGACGAGATCGGTCGAGCGGAACGACAGGGTGAGCGGCACGTCCTCGAAGGTCAGTCCGGCCGAGCGCGATTCCGCGATCCAGGACGCGCGGGTCAGGGCGAATTCCCGCGGCTCCGCGCCCTGGAAGCCGTAGATCGACTGCTTGGGGTCGCCTACCGCGAAGCGCGTGCGGCTGCCGGAGCGCGCGCCCTCGCCGGCGGCGAATTCCTGCGTGATCGCCCGCAGGATCGCCCACTGCTCCGGGTTCGTGTCCTGCGCCTCGTCGACGAGGACGTGGTCGATGCCGCGGTCGAGCTTGTACAGGACCCAGCCGGCGCCGACGCGGCCGAGCAGGTCCAGCGCCTTGTGGATCAGGTCGTCGAAGTCGAGGGCGCCGAGGCGCGCCTTCTGCGCCTCGACGCGGCGGTGGATCTCGGCGGCGATCTGGAACAGCGCCTGCGTGCGGGCATGGGCCCGGGCGGCGCGCAGGCGGTCGAACAGCGGATCCAGCCGGTCCCGCTCGGCGAGCAACGCCGCCTTGGCGCCGGCCGGCACGCCCTTGGTCCCGAGGCTGCCGTCGGCCTTGGGCTCGTCCTTCTGGTTGAAGAAGACCGCGCGGTAGAGGGCGAGCGCCTCGGCCCGGTCGGGAAGGTCCGCCGCGCGGAGCCGCTCGGCCTCGGCGGCTTCGAGCGCGTCTGCGAGCTTCTCGTCGTTGGCCTTGCCGGTGCGCAGCGCCGCGACCAGCGCGGCGCGCTCCTCCGGGCGGCACCCGGGACCGCCCGCGAGGATCCCGGCCTCGATCCGCTCGGCGGACTCCTCGGCCGCCAGCCCCAGCGCCCCGTGCAGCCGCCCGAAGGCCCGCTCCAGGCCGGCGGCGTCGCCGATGAAGCTCCGCGCCCGCATGGCTGCCCGGATCGCCGCCCGCAGGGTGTCGCCCGTGGCTTCCGGCGTGACCCGCGCGAGGGCGGCGCTGAGCGGCGTGTCGCCGTTCGCGACGGCGTCGGCCAGGACGTTGGCCATCTCGATGTCGAACAGTTCCCGGGCCTTGGCCTCGTCGAGCACCACGAAGCGGGCCGGCACGTTCGCCTCGAAGGGGAACATGTGGAGCAGCCGCTCGCACAGGGCGTGCAGCGTCTCGATCTTGAGGCCGCCCGGCGTCTCGACCGCCCGGGCGAAGAGGCGGCGCGCCAGCCGCAGGCGCTCGGGCCCGGCGCGCTCGCCGGTGAGCTCGGCGAGTTCGGCGGCGAGGGTCTCGTCGTCCAGCGTGACCCAGCGGCCGAGCAGCCGGAAGACGCGGATCGCCATGTTGGCCGCGGCGGCCTTGGTGAAGGTCAGGCACAGGATCCGGCCGGGCGGCGCCTCGTCGAGGAGCAGCCGGACCACCCGGTCGGTGAGGACCTTGGTCTTGCCCGCGCCGGCGTTGGCCGAGACCCAGGCGGAGGCGCGCGGGTCGGCCGCCCGACGCTGGTTGGCGCGGGTCAGGTCGTCGACGACGAAGGGGGCGGGGGCGTGCGGGGTGGCGCTGCTCAACGGTCCGGTCCGGCTCGGCTGCCGGCTCTCTCTACAACAGAAACGCGCCCGCGGGCCCGCCAAGGCGTCACACCGGCCCTCGCGGGATTGCCCCGGGCGCGGCGCCGTCCCATGGATGCAGACGATCCCTTCCGCGCACACCGAACACGCCCGTGACCCAGCCGACATCCGAGCCGGCGCGCCCGCCGATCCGCTTCCGCGGCCGCTCCTTCATGGCCACCGTCCTGGCGCCGATCCCCCCGGTCGCCGACTGGTTCGGCGACCTCGACGCCCTCAACCGCCGTGCCCCGAACTTCTTCGCCGGCCGGCCGGTGATCCTCGACCTGTCCGGATTGCGGCTCAACCGCGAGGATCTCGACGGTCTGCTCGCCGAGCTGGCCGCCCGCAACATCCCGATCCTGGGGATCGAGGGCGCGGCGCCGTCGCTCCTGGATTCCGCGACCCCGCCGGCCCTGTCGGGCGGGCGCCCCGCGGGGGAGATCGCCGCCCCGGACGAGTCGGCCGCGGACGCGCCCGCGCCGGCCGAGCCGCAGGCCAGGGAGACGGCCCGCTCGCTGATCCTCGACGCGCCCGTGCGCTCCGGCCAGACCGTCCTGCACCTCGAGGGCGACGTCACGGTGCTGGGCGCCGTGGCGTCGGGCGCCGAGGTCATCGCGGGCGGCTCGATCCACGTCTACGGCGCCCTGCGCGGCCGCGCGATCGCCGGCGCCGCCGGCAACCCGACGGCGCGGATCTGGTGCCGGCGGTTCGAGCCGGAGCTGGTCGCGATCGACGGTCTCTACCGCGCCGCCGACGACCTCGACCCGGCCTTCCGGGGGCAGGCCGTGGAGGTGCGGCTGCTGGAGGACGCGATCAAGCTGAACCTGTTCGAGCGAGGTTGAGAGGCTTCGCAGCTCCGGCGTTCAGGCCGTCGGTTAACGGCCTTTCAGCCCGCGCAGAACCCACGGAGACTGGGGCCGAGCCCCCCGCGACGCGCGCCCGAGGGCGTGAGACCATCCTCCGCTGCCCCGATACAAGGATCCCGGCAGAATTTGCCGACCGGATCAGAAACTTAACCCTTCGGTAACCATACCCGCCGTCAATGGTCCGGTAAGGACTCTTAACGGGCGGACATGAGCGACACCCTCCCCGAGCCGATCGACCCGGAGACCGCCACAGCGGCGGCTCCTTCCGCGCCCCGGCCGCTCAGCCTGCGCGGGCGGGCCTTCAAGGCCCTGGCCCTCTCCCCCGAGCCGCCGCTCCCCGAGTGGCTCGCGGGCCTCGACGCGGCGCTCAAGCGCTCGCCGACCCTGCTGAAAGGCCGGGCCGTCATCCTGGACTGCGCCCAGCTCAAGCCCGAGCCGGACGCGCTCGAGACGCTCATGAACGAGCTCAAGGCCCGCGGCATCGCGGTCCTGGGCATCGAGGGGGCCGACGCGGTGGTGGACGGCCTGCCGCCGCTGCTGGTCAAGGGGCACCCGTCCGAGACGATCGAGATCCCGAGCGTCCCGGCCGAGCCGGAGCCGCAGGTGGTCACCTCGATCACCGTCGAGGGCTCGGTCCGCTCCGGCCAGAGCGTCATCAACCCGACCGGCGACGTGACCGTGATGGGCTCGGTCTCCTCAGGGGCCGAGATCCTGGCCGGCGGATCCATCCACGTCTACGGCGCCCTGCGCGGTCGCGCGATCGCCGGAGCCGCGCGCAACCCGCGCGCACGAATCTACTGCCGAAAATTCGAACCCGAGTTGCTGGGGATCGACCGCCTCGTGCGGACGGCGGAGGACATGGGCACGGCCCTGCGCGGCAAGGCCGCCCAGGTCTGGCTCGATGGCGGCAACATCCGAATGGCAAGCCTGGATTAAGGGAGATCGACGCGTGGCAAAGGTTCTCGTCGTCACATCGGGCAAGGGCGGCGTCGGCAAGACGACGACGACCGCGGCCCTCGGAGCGGCCCTGGCCCAGGGCGGGCAGAGCGTGTGCGTCGTCGACTTCGACGTCGGCCTGCGCAACCTGGACCTCGTCATGGGCGCCGAGCGCCGGGTCGTCTACGACCTCATCAACGTGGTCAACGGCGACGCCAAGCTCCCGCAGGCGCTGATCAAGGACAAGCGGCTCGAGACCCTGCACCTGCTGCCGGCCTCGCAGACCCGCGACAAGGACGCGCTCACCGATGAGGGCGTGGCCCGGGTGATGGACGAGCTGCGCGCGAAGTTTGACTGGGTGATCTGCGATTCCCCCGCCGGCATCGAGCGCGGCGCCCAGCTCGCCATGCACCACGCCGACGTGGCGGTGGTCGTGACCAACCCCGAGGTCTCCTCGGTGCGCGACTCCGACCGGATCATCGGCCTCCTCGATTCCAAGACCGCCAAGGCGGAGAAGGGCGAGGACATCGAGAAGCACCTGATCCTCACCCGCTACGACCCGATGCGGGCCGACCGCGGCGACATGCTCAAGACCGAGGACGTGCTCGACATCCTGTCGATCCCGCTGCTCGCGATCATCCCGGAGAGCCAGGAGGTGCTGCGCGCCTCGAACCTCGGCTGCCCGGTGACGCTGAACAACCCGCTCTGCGCCCCGGCGCGGGCCTATGCCGACGCGGCCCGCCGGCTCAAGGGCGAGTCCGTGCCGATGAGCCTGCCGGTCGAGCGCAAGTCCTTCCTCGACAAGCTGTTCATGCGGAGGGCGGCGTGAGCATCCTGGGACTGTTCCAGAAGCGCAGCTCCGGCGCGGTCGCCCGCGACCGCCTGCAGCTGATCCTCGCCCACGAGCGCGCGGAGTCGGGTCGCCCCGACCTCGTGATCCAGCTCCGGGAGGAGATCCTGGCGGTGATCGCCAACCACGTCGCGGTGGAGCCCGACAAGGTGAAGGTCACCCTGGAGCGCGGCGAGGGTGTCTCGACCCTCGGCCTCGACATCGAGCTGCCGCTCGGTGCCTCGGGCAAGCTCGACGCCAAGCTGGCCGCGAAGCTCGCCGACGTCGCCGCCAAGAAGGGGGCCGCCAAGCCGGCCTCCTCCAAGAAGGCCGCTTGAGCCGGGCGGGGAGCGTCCCCGCCGGCACGGAAGATCGCAAGCCGCGCCCGGTCCGCCGGGTGCGGCTTCGTCGTTCCTTCCACGAACTCCGGTCCCGACTCTCGACCGGGCGCCCCGTCGCGCCATCTCGGAAACCCGGGGGAGGCCGATGAGAGGATCGCCATGCCGAGCGCCACGACGGACGACGGGATACGGCTACACTACGAGGAAAGCGGCCAGGGGACGCCGCTGATCTTCGTACACGAGTTCGCCGGCGATCTCCGCAGCTACGAGGCGCAGCTGCGCCATTTCGGCCGCCGCTACCGCGCGGTCGCGTTCAACGCCCGGGGCTACCCGCCCTCCGACGTGCCGGAGGCCGTCTCGGCCTACGCGCAGGCGCGCGCGGCCGACGACATCCTGGCCATCCTCGACCATCTCGGCGCGCCGAAGGCCCACGTCGCCGGCATCTCGATGGGCGCCTTCGCGACCCTGCATTTCGGCCTGCGGCATCCCGACCGCGCGCTGTCGCTCTGCCTCGGCGGCTGCGGCTACGGCGCGGAGCCCGAGCGGCAGGCGCTGTTCCGCGCCGAGGCGGACGCCACCGCCGCGATGCTCCTCCGCGACGGCATGGCGGCCTTCGCGGAGCGCTACGCCGTCGGGCCGACGCGGGTGCAGTTCGAGACCAAGGACCCGCGCGGGCACGCCGAGTTCAGGCGGATGCTCGCCGAGCATTCGGCCCTCGGCTCGGCCAACACCCAGGCCGGCGTGCAGAAGGGGCGGCCGTCGCTCTACGATCTCACGGACGAGCTGGGGCGCATGACCGTCCCGACCCTGATCGTCGCCGGCGACGAGGACTGGCCCTGCCTCACCCCGAGCCTGATGCTCAAGCGGGTCATCCCCTCCGCCGCCCTCGCCGTGCTGCCCAATACCGGCCACGCCCTCTCGGTCGAGGAGCCGGACGCCTACAACCGCCTGCTGGACGACTTCCTCGCGCAGGTGGAGAGCGGCCGCTGGCCGATGCGCGACCCCCGGGCGATCTCGGCGACGATCACCGGGATCAGGGGCTGAGCGGCTCGCGGGGGATCAGCCGGAAGCGCGCGGGGCGATCGGGCTGGGTCGTCACGACCGCCTGGGGCAGCACCGGCTCGCGCTCGTCGAGCACCAGCCGGAACCGCTGGAGCACCCGCGCCAGGGAGAGGACGGCCTCGCTCAGGGCGAACTGCGCGCCGATGCAGACCCGCGGGCCGGCCCCGAAGGGCAGGTAGGCGAAGCGCCGCGGGGCGGGGGCGCCGGGCAGGAAGCGGCCCGGATCGAACGCGTCCGGGTCCGGCCAGAGCGACCGGTGGCGGTGGAGCACCCAGGGGCTCACCATGACGATGTCGCTCGCCTTCACGGCGTGGCCCGCCACGTTGTCCGGGCCCAGCGCCCGCCGGACGACCACGAAGGCCGCCGGGTACAGGCGCAGGGTCTCGTCGATCACCGCGCGGGTGAGCGGCAGCCGCCCGTCGCTCTGGCAGCCGGTGGGGTCGGCGAGGTCGGCGGCCCGCGCCTCGGCGGCGACCCGCTCCTGCACCTCCGGGGCGAGGGCCAGCAGGTAGGCCGCCCAGAACAGGGTGCCGGCCGTGGTCTCGTGGCCCGCCAGGATCATGGTGGCGACTTGGTCGCGCAGCTCGTCGGGCGTGAAGGCGGCGCCGGTATCGGGATTGCGCGCGGCCGCGAGCAGGTCGAGCAAATCGCCCGAGCGGGCCCTGTTCCCCTCGACCGCCCGGCGCGCCGCGATGATCCGGTCGAGGAAGGGGATCCACCGGCGCCGGAACCGGCGGCGCGACCAGTCGAGGGGCACCGGCCAGCCCGGGGGGGTGACGATGTCGAGGAGGTGCGGCCGCCCCATCCGCTCGGCGTACTCGGCGATGAACTGGCGCAGCTCGGCGCCGTGCTGGTCCATCCCCACCGAGAACATGGCGCGCCCGGCGATCTCGAGGGCGAGCCGGTAGAAGGACGTGAACAGGTCGACCGGCCCCGCCGCGGCCTCGGCGGCGATGCGCTCCATCCCGTCGGTCACGGCGGCGGCGATGTGGGGGACGAGGCCGTCGATCGCCCGCGGCGTGAAGGCCGGCGCCAGGGTGCGCCGCTGGTGCCGCCACGCCGAGCCCTCGCTGATCAGGAGCCCGTCACCGAGGATCGGGCGCAGGATGCGGGTCGTCCCGGTGGTGCGGGCGTAGTTCGCCTGATTCTCGACGAGCACCCGGCGGATCGCCTCGGGGTCGTTCAGCACGAAGCTCGACCGCCCGAGCAGGCCCCGGCGGGTGACCGGCTCCTCGAAGGCGCGCCGGGGGAAGCCCGCGAGCGCGTTGTCGCGGATCGACCGCAGGTAGGCGGGCAGCGGCAGCTCGCGCTCGGGCGGGGCGCGGTGCGGCGGCACCACGCGCGGCGTCCCGGCGAGGCTCGGGATCGTCCGGTCCGGGGTCGCGGTGGCGTCCGAGAATGTTGGCATGGGGTGCCATCCTGTGCCGGAGACGGGCAGCCCTGTAAACCGCCGGCCGCGCCCCGCGCGGACCGGTCACGCTTACGTCATTCCGCCGCCGCGCGCAGGCGCGCTTCGGCACTCCGGTCGGCACTCTGGATCGGCAGGCGCGCGGGGAACCGGGCCGGGTCGGATTCCGGCGACAGGCTCGCCACGAGGCTCGCCCGGGGCAGGGCGGTCTCGGTCACGTCGAGCAGCGTGTCGACGCCCCGCTCCAGGTGCTCGTCCACCCGATCGACCACGAGGATCTCCGGCTCGCGCAGGATCGCCCGCGCGAGGCCGACCCGCACCCGCACGCGCTCGGCGAGCAGCTGGCCGCGGTTGCCGACCTCCTTCTCGAGGCCGCGCCGCTGGATCGGCCGCTCCAGGTCGAACTCCCGGAACACCGCGCGGGCCTCCTTCTGGATCAGCGCCTCGCCGTGCATCCGCGCCGTGTCGATGCGGCCGAACAGCAGGTTGTCGAGGACGGTGCTGCGCGGGTTGATCCGGTTCGGGTCGTAGGATTCGACGTCGCAGCCGTCGTCGCCGTGCATGAAGCCCTGCACGACCGCCCGCGCGCCGACCATGCGCTTGGCCAGGGTCTCGTCGAGCAGCCCGAAGCGCATCCGCGGCTCGACATAGGCGAGGGCCAGCGCCAGGAAGGCCACGCTGTCGGTCTCGCTCAGCCGCCCGTCATCGGGCAGGCGCGCGAGCCGGCGCAGGTAGTCGGGCAGCGCGTCCGGGGTGATCAGCGAGAACCGCCGGAACAGCGGGTGGCCCGGCGGCACGTCGGCGAAGATGTCCTTGAGGTTGCTGGCGATGGCGACGCCCATCCGGTCGAGCTCGTCGAGGAGCTTCACCTTCTCCAGCGCGTCGCGGAACAGGGGGACGCCGGCGAGGCGGCGCGGATCCGTCAGCGTCGGGTCGCGGGGGACGCCGAACAGCAGGTTCTCCCCGACGGTGGCCTGCTCGTTGTAGTGGCCCCGGGCGAAGGGGATCACGAGGTCGGCGAGACCCTTCTGGGCGAAATGCTCGCGCAGGTGCTCCCGCGCCGCGATCATGCGCTGGCCCACCGGCGTGTCGTGGGCGACCGAACTCAGGGCGCCGAGCCCGAACCGGTAGAGCTCGTCGCCGAGGTCGAGCCGGCCGAGCAGGTCGAGCAGGCGCTCGTCGAGCTCGTCGGCATCCCGGACGCCGAGGCGCTTGAAGTCGATCCAGGGGTCCTCGACGCTGTCGCAGGGGTTGCCGGTCTTCACCGCCTCGTTGATCCGCGCCTTGCTGAGGTCGAGGCTCTTGGTGCGCAGCGGGTGCACGCGCAGCCCGTAGAGGACGTTGTCGCGCAGCGTCCCGGGGAACAGCACGGGCTGGACGCCCGCGTAGGCGATGCGCCGCGCGTGGTCGCGGCGCGGCAGCGTCGAGAGGTCGTGCTCGCCGATCCGGACCGTGCCCCCGGGCGGCGACTGGAGCCCGGCGAGCACGCGGACGAATTCCTGCGCGATCGCCCCGGGCGGGACCAGGGCGACCTGCCCGGGGAGGCGCACCTCCGCGTCGCCGACCTCGATCAGGGAGCCGCCCTGCGGATCGCGCAGCTGCAGGCCCTCCAGCCGCAGCGGCCCGCCGAGCCGGGGCGCCGCGCGCTCGGATTCGTGCTCGGCCGGCAGGAGGCGCTGCGGGCCGAAATGCGCCGCCACGGTCTCGTACTTGACCTCGACGTCGAGGCGCTGCTGATCCCAGTCGATCAGCTCCTTAAGGGGCGGCGGCAGGTCCCGGTAGGCGGCCAGGACCGCCACGAGCTGGCCGATGTCGAGCTGGCCCTTCAGGGCGAAGTAGCCGCCGATCGCGTAGAACAGGAACGGCGTCACCTGCGCGAGCAGGTTGTTGAGGTATTTGACCGCGAACTTGCGGCGGTAGATCCGCAGGCGCAGGTCGTAGAGCCGGTAGAGGCGGCCGCCGATCTCCGCGCGTTCCCAGCGGCCGGTGTCGTTCAGCGTCACCGCCTGCAGGCCGTCGAGCACCTCGGCGACGCGCCCGGCCAGGGCGCGGGACGCAATCTGGCGCTGGCGGCTGAGACGGATGATCTCCCGCCGCAGCCGCGGGATCACGGTCATCTGCACGGCGACCATGCCGCCGGCCGCGATGCCGAGCCAGATGTTCTGCATCATGATGAAGGCCAGCGCCGTCGCGGCCTGCGTGCCCAGGAACACCGGCACCACGATCGCGTCGCCGATGAAGGAGCCGATCGGCTCGACCTCGTCCCGGATGATCGTCGCGGTCTCGGAGGATTTCACCTCCCGCTGCGTCTCCGGGGAGAAGCGCAGCATCAGCGAGAACAGCTGGAACCGCAGGCGGCGCAGCATCCGCTCGCCGAGAATGCCCTTCTGGAGGTTGATCCAGAACTTGAACGCGCCGTTGATCAGGACGAGGCTGAGGAACAGCGTCGACAGGCTGAGCAGCAGCTCGAACCGGTCGAGCTGGAACCCCTCGAACAGGTGCGTCTTGCCGCCGCCCAGGAAGGCGGGCCACTCGACGGTGAGCTCGAGGAACGGCGCGGTCGCCTCGCCGTGCGCGTAGGCCTTCCCCGTGATCGCGTCGTTGACGATGCGCTTCGGCAGGTCGAGCGAGGCGAAATAGAACGGGAGCGACGCCAGCACGACGGCGCAGATCCGGAGCTGCGCGACCTTGGAGTAGCGCCAGATATACGGGAACAGCCGCGGCTCAAGCGCGCGCATCGTGTCCTTCCGACGAAAGCCCGCCCTGGCGGCCCGACGGCCGAATCGCCGCAGCCGGACGCCTGATCCTGGTCGATACGCTACCCGAGGGATCCGGTTTCATCCAATACAGCCCGATAGGCGCGGATTCCCGCCGGCCGCGGTGTCATCGCGCCGTCATATAGGGCACTCGGCGCCGGATCCCGACGCCGATCTTCCCCCAGCAATCCCGGTCACGCGAGGCCCCCATGACCTCAGCGGCCTTGCCCAAGGGCGCGCGTCCTTATATTGCGACGCAACCACCACGACTCCGTACCTGAACCGGCGCGGACGGCCGCGCCGCGCGGCCGCCAGGGAGCCGGCACAACCCGTTTCGGGCCGCCATGAAACTGCGCAACATCGCCATCATCGCTCACGTCGACCACGGCAAGACGACCCTCGTCGACAAGCTGCTGGCCCAATCCGGCACCTTCCGCGAGAATCAGCGGGTCGAGGAGCGGGCGATGGACTCGAACGACCTCGAGAAGGAGCGTGGCATCACGATCCTCGCCAAGGCGACCTCGGTCGTCTGGAAGGACACCCGCGTCAACATCGTCGACACCCCCGGCCACGCCGATTTCGGCGGTGAGGTCGAGCGCATCCTGTCGATGGTCGACGGCGTGATCGTGCTGGTGGACGCCGCCGAGGGGCCGATGCCCCAGACCAAGTTCGTGGTCGGCAAGGCGCTCAAGATCGGCCTGCGCCCGATCGTGGCGATCAACAAGGTCGACCGTCCGGACGCGCGGATCAACGAGGTCGTGAACGAGGTGTTCGACCTGTTCGCCGCCCTGGACGCCACCGACGAGCAGCTCGACTTCCCGATCCTCTACGGGTCGGGCCGCAACGGCTGGATGGCCGACAGCCCGGACGCGGACCCGTCGGTCGGCCTCGAGCCGCTGTTCGACCTCGTGCTCAAGCACGTGCCGCCGGCCCGGACCGAGGAGGGGCCGTTCCGGATGCTCGGCACCCTGCTCGAGGCCAACCCGTTCCTCGGCCGCATCATCACCGGCCGGATCGCCGCGGGCTCGGTGAAGCCGAACCAGCAGATCAAGGTGCTCGACCGTCACGGCAAGGTCGTCGAGACCGGCCGCGTGTCGAAGATCCTCGCCTTCCGCGGCCTGGAGCGCGCGCCGATCGACATCGGCGAGGCGGGCGACATCGTGTCGATCGCCGGTCTGATCAAGGGCACCGTCGCCGACACCTTCTGCGACCCGCAGGTCGAGACCCCGATCCAGGCGCAGCCGATCGACCCGCCGACCGTGACGATGTCGTTCATCGTCAACGACAGCCCGCTCGCCGGCACCGAGGGCGACAAGGTCACGAGCCGCATGATCCGCGACCGCCTGTTCAAGGAGGCCGAGGGCAACGTCACGCTCAAGATCGAGGAGGCGGCCGACAAGGACAGCTTCTACGTCTCGGGCCGCGGCGAGCTGCAGCTCTCGATCCTGATCGAGACCATGCGCCGCGAGGGCTTCGAGATCGCCGTGTCGCGGCCGCGGGTCGTGTACGAGCGCGACGAGGCCGGCGGCCTGCTGGAGCCGATCGAGGAGGTCGTGATCGACGTCGACGAGGAGCATTCCGGCGTCGTCGTCCAGAAGATGTCCGAGCGGAAGGCCGAGATGCTGGAGATGCGGCCGTCGGGCGGCAACCGCCTGCGCCTCGTGTTCCATGCCCCGACCCGCGGCCTGATCGGCTACCAGGGCGAGCTGCTCACCGACACCCGCGGCACCGCGATCATGAACCGGCTGTTCAAGGCGTACGAGCCCTACAAGGGCGAGATGCCGGGCCGGCGCAACGGCGTGCTGATCTCCAACGACCAGGGTGAGGCCGTGGCCTACGCCATGTGGAACCTGGAGGACCGCGGCCCGATGATGATCGAGCCGGGCTGGAAGGTGTACCAGGGCATGATCGTCGGCGAGCACAACCGCGAGAACGATCTCGAGGTGAACGTGCTCAAGGGCAAGAAGCTCACCAACATCCGCACCACGTCGAAGGACGAGGCCGTGCGCCTCACCCCGCCGATCCGGATGACCCTGGAGCGCTCGCTGGCCTGGATCCAGGACGACGAGCTCGTCGAGGTGACGCCGAAGTCGATCCGCCTGCGCAAGGCGATCCTCGACCCGAACGACCGCAAGCGGGCCGAGCGGTCGAAGGAGAACGCCGCCTGAGGCGCGCGACCGTCACCGATCGTGAACGACCGGCAACCGGGCGCTCAGGCCCGGTTGCTGATGTGGCCCTTATTCCTGGCCGCTCTCGGACCCATCGAACCCTTATGCCGGGGGCAATATTTCGATGGGGCGGACCCGAGAGGCCCGCGTGAACCCCGTGACACCGATGCCCGTCGCGCTGAACCCGCTTCCGTCGCTCGCGCAGGCCGCCGCCGCGCCGCCCTCATACCTCGTCGGCCAGGACGGCGAGGGTCACTGGGTCGCCGTCGAGACCGGTGGGCGTGCCGGAGGTATCTTCCGCAGCCGCCAGGACGCGATCCGCTACGCCTGCGTCGAGACCGGCTGCCGTCCCGGCGACGTCCCGCTGGCTTCCGGGCCGATCCCCTTCCGTCTCTCCTGAGCCGCGCGCCGCCGCGCGGGGGATGCCGCCGCGGCGGCATCCCGGTCGCGTCAGCTGCCCCCGGGATCGGTCTCGTCGTTCTGCGTTCCGCCGGCGGGCGTCCCCTGGCCGGGCTTGCCCTCCGTCTTCTCGTTCGGGTCCTTGACCGCGTCGGGGGCGACGTTCTTCGGCTTGTCCGGCTGCGCGCCGGTCTCGCGACGCTCGGTCATTCCCGATTCTCCCGCTCCGCCCGGTAGTGCCCGCCCGCGACCTTCGTGTCGGCAGCCGGACCCCGCGAGGCCTTCTGGTCCGAGTGGCCGCCCGAGGAGCCGCCGACCGCCGGCGGCGCGCGCCCGGGCTCTCCGGCCGCGCCCCATCCCTCCTTCGGTTCGGTCCGCGGCGCCTCGCCGGAGCCCATGTCGGTGATCGCCGCCTGATCGGCCGTCTGATGGCCGCCCCCGGCGGGCGGGCTCCCGCGCGAACCGACCTTGTCGTCGGGCTTGCGGGTGACCGTGCCGGATTCGCTCGTCGGCCTGACCATCAGCGCTTCCCGTCGTCCTGGCCGACGGCGGCGGTGGCGCGGTCGATCGCCTCGCCGAGATCCGTGGCTGACCGCGCCTTGTCCTCCATCTGGCCGAGCTTCTCGCGCGGCGTCTCGGTCTCGTTGGCCACCGCGGCCTCGGCATCCTCCCGCGCGGGTCGTCCGGTCTGGTCTGTCATGGCTCGCCTCTCTGCCTCTTCGGGGGACAACGGAGGCGGCCGGGGAGGGTTGCGCGAACTGGGCGACCGGAGGCGGTCGGTTCAGGTCTCCGGCCCGACGATCCGGGGCAGGACGGCCTGCATGAGGCGCCGCGCCGCATCCTCCGCGGCCCCGCGATCCGATGCCCGCGCCTCGATCGTCAGCAGATCGCCGTCCCGGAGGATGACCGCGGTCGCCCCGGCGCCGCCGTCCAGCGCGTACACGCTCAACCAGCCGATCGCCGGGCCGGCGGGCAGTGCCGAGAGCCGGCAATCCGGATTGCGCCGCACGCAGAGCGCCTCGAGCGCCGCGAGGGTCGTCCTGCCCGAGCGGACCCGGGCCTCGGTCCCGTCCGTCAGGCGCCCGATCCGCAGCTCGATCGCCGGGGCGCCCGCGCAGGCGGCGCAGTGCAGGCCGAGCTGCCCGGCCTCCGCCCGCGCCGTGGCCGCCGGTCCGAGCGCCGATCGGGCGGCCTCGGCCAGGCCGGTCAGGTCGTGGACCGCGAAGCCCTGGGCCATCGCCGTCTGAGCCCAGAGGCCGAACACGAGAAGCAGGAGGCCGCGCATGAGATCGTCACTGTCCGTTCACCAGTCGGCGTTAGCGGAGAGTTTTTCTGGCGTCCAGGCACGGGAGATCGCAGTGTTGATCCGAAAATTTCGCTCAGAACTCAGTATTATGCTGCGAATAAGTTTTGAAAGAGACAGATACAGATCAAGGATAAATAATTTTATGACTGTGATAAAATGAAAAATTCCGTGGGTCGCGACGATCGTGTCCGCCCCGGGGGACCGGAAGCGCGCGCGGATCCACATCGCCGCGATCCGCGCCGGTGCGATTCGATCAGCGCTCCGTAGGGGAGCGGCCCGAAGGCCGCTCCGATGCCGGGTTCAGCCGATCCCGTCGAACAGCGCCGAGGAGATGTAGCGCTCGGCGAACGAGCAGGCGACCGTCACGATCCGCTTGCCCTGGAACTCGGGGCGCTTGGCCAGCTCCAGCGCCGCCGCGACGTTGCCGCCGGTGGAGATGCCGCCGGGGATGCCCTCCAGCCGGGCGAGCGCCCGGGAGGTCTCGAACGCCGCCTGGTTGGTGACCTTCAGGACGCCGTCGAGGATGCTCGTGTGCAGGTTGTCGGGGATGAACCCGGCGCCGATGCCCTGGATCTTGTGCGGGCCGGGCTGGCCGCCGGAGATCACCGGGCTGTCCTCCGGCTCCACCGCGAAGACCTTCAGGTTCGGCAGGCGCGGCTTCAGCACCTCGCCGACGCCCGTCACGGTGCCGCCGGTGCCGACGCCGGCCACGAACGCGTCGAGCTGGCCGCCCGTGTCGCTCCAGATCTCCTCGGCGGTGGTCTTCCGGTGGATCTCCGGGTTGGCCGGGTTGGAGAATTGCTGCGGCATGACCGAGCCCGGGATCTCCTTCAGGAGCTCCTCGGCCTTGGCGATCGCGCCCTTCATGCCCTGCGCGCCCGGCGTGAGCGCCAGCTCCGCGCCCAGGAAGGCGAGCATCTTGCGCCGCTCCAGCGACATCGTCTCGGGCATCACCAGGATGAGCCGGTAGCCGCGGGCCGCCGCCGTGAAGGCGAGGGCGATGCCGGTGTTGCCCGAGGTCGGCTCGACCAGCGTGCCGCCGGGCTGGAGCTTCCCGGAGGCCTCCAGGGCGTCGATCATGTTGACGCCGATGCGGTCCTTCACGCTCGCGATCGGGTTGAAGAACTCGAGCTTCAGCAGGATCTCGGCGTCGACGCCGTGCTCCTTGGGCAGCCGGTTCAGGCGCACCAGAGGGGTGTTGCCGATCGTCTCGGTGATCGAGCCGTAGACACGGCCGTGGCCGACCTTCGCCGGTGCGTTGAGGGTATCGGCCATCGCGGAACTCCTGCTCGTGGTGACGGATCGGACAGATGTCGTATCCGGGAGAGGCCCCGCCAAGGGATCGCCCTCGCGTGGGGAGGCTTGACCGGCCCGGACGGGAGGCTGCGATATCGCGTTGCCGCGGCCGGAGCAATCGGGCTAAGTGCCGTTGCCGAAAGTTCTTTCCGGAATTGGGCGAACTTTCGCGGCGGGGTGGAAGACCTTTATTGAGCGGCCCGTTCCTGATGGAATTCTATTCTCCAACCCGTCCGGCCGCGGCCGGCGCTGCCCGACCATCCCGCCCGACGGGCGGACGGGGCCTCCCTCTTCGGCCGACTCGTCGGGCCGCTCTGCTGGCGGGCCTCGGGCTGGTCCTGGCGCGGCCGGCGCGCGCCGCCGAGGCGCTCCGCGTCGTGCTCGCCACCGCGACGCCGGGGGGCGGCTTCCCGGCCTTCGGGGAGGCCTTCGCCGGCGCGGTCGCGGCCGCGGACCCGGCCCTGACCGTCGAGCGGCGCGCCACCGGCGGGTCGTCCGAGAATGTCGGCCTCCTCCGCGCCGGCCGCGTCGATCTCGGCCTCGTGCAGGGCGAGTACGCCTACCCGGCCCTCGCCGAGGGCGGCGGCCTGACCGTCCTGGCGCCGATGTACCCGACGCCGGGCCTGTTCGTGGTGCCGGCGACCAGCGCGATCCGCTCGGTGGCGGACCTGCGCGGGCGCAGGGTCGTGCTCGGCACGCACAAGTCCGGGCTGACCGTCATGGGCCGCAGCGTCCTCGGCGCCTCGGGCCTCGATCCCGAGCGCGACATCAGCCCGATCCTCCTCGACCGGGCCGGCGACGGCCCGGCCCTGGTGCGGGGGGGCCGCGCCGACGCGCTCTGGGGCGGCGGCCTCGATTGGCCGGGCTTCCACGCGCTGGCCGCGGATCCGGGCCGGGCCCGCTTCTTCGGACCGTCCGAGGCGGCCATCGCGCGCCTCGCGCAGCCCGGCGCGGCGACGCGGCGCCTCACGGTTTCGGCCGGCAGCTTCGCCGGGCAGGCGGAGCCGATCGCGACGGTGGGGTCGTGGAGCTTCGTGATCGCGCGGCCCGGCCTCGACGAGGAGACGGCCTACCGGATCGTCCGGGCGCTGGCGCGGACGGATCTCACCGAAGCGCAGCCGAGGAACCTCGTCGGCCTCGTCCCGGCGGACCAGGTCAATCCAGGCACCGCCCGCGTCCTCCGCGAAGCCGGCGTCACGCTGCGCTGACGGCGCGGCGGCTCAGCGGAACGAGGCGACCCGGCGATCGCGCTTCCGCTCGGCGGCGGGCTGGTAGGCGATCTCGGCGTGGTGGGTGCAGTACGGCAGGCCGGTGATGGAGCGGGCGCCGCAGAAGCGGAATTCCGGCGTCGTCGGGTCGCCGAGGGGCCAGCGGCACATGGATTCCCGGAGGTCCATGATGGTGACGCGCTCCGACACCGCGAGGGCCACGGGCGCGGGCGCCGCGGCCGGCGCGGGCGCCGGGAAGTCCGGGGCCGGACGGTGGGCCAGGATCGCGACCGGCTCGGGCGCCTGCGTCTCGACCACCGCGATGGCGGTCTCGATCTCGACCGTCTTCGACGGCGGGACGGCGGTGGCGGCTTCCTCGCCGCCGCGGGCGCGACCGGCCAGACCCAGGCGGTGGACCTTGCCGATCACCGCGTTGCGGGTGACGCCGCCGAGTTGCGCTGCGATCTTGCTGGCGCTCTGCCCGTCTTCCCACAGGCGGCGCAGCAGCGCCACGCGATCGTCCGTCCAGCCGAGACCCGCTTCCATCATCCCCTCCGCCCCCTGCGGCTCGGCCGCGTTCCCGAAGGCCAGTCCGCGTCTTCCAGGCCGCCAGGAGCCGTTATCCCGGCCGACCGTGTCGCCGCGCAGACCGCGCCCCCGCGCACCGGCTGCCGCATCGCGTGCGACACCCTGTCTCGCCAGGCCACGGGGGAACCCTAGCGCGGCGCTCGCGAACGTTGCAAGGGCGGCCGGTCGCCGGGCACGGGCTGCCGCGACGCCTGTCCACCGGCAATGACCCGGGCCGGCCCGGGTCGGCCGGGTCCGGGGCGATCCTGCGCGGCCCCGGCGCGGTCCCGCCGGTGTCCGGTACGGCGCCGCACCGTCCGGGCCGCCGGCCGCAGCGGCCACGCTTGCGCCCCGATCGCGTGGGATCGTGACCCCACCGCAACAGCGCGGCCTTATCGTTCCTCCGAAGCCGGCTAAGACGGAACAGGCGATACGGCCAAGCTCGTTCCGTGTGGCAGAGTGGGCGCGTTTCGCGGTTCGAGGAAGTGACGATGGGTGTTCGTCAGGTCAGCCTGCGCATGGCGGTGGCGTTCGGGCTGGCGGGTCAGGTCGCGGCCTGCGGCAGCGTTCCGCGGACCCCCTACAGTGCCGAGCAGGCGGCCTTCGCCACCGTGCCGGGCATCCCCGGCGCGCGCGTCTTCGCGGACGCGTCGGTGGACACGATCGCGGCGCTCGCCGCCAATCCGGAGCGGCGCCTCAAGGGCTTCACCTACCTGGCCCTGTCGGGCGGCGGCGGCGACGGCGCCTACGGGGCGGGCGTGCTCAACGGCTGGACGGCGTCCGGCAAGCGGCCCGAATTCACCCTGGTCTCCGGCGTCTCGACGGGCGCGCTGATCGCGCCCTTCGCCTTCCTGGGCCCGGCCTACGACCCCTACCTGACCGAGTTCTACACGAGCGGCGTCGCCAGCGAGCTGGTGGCCTCGCCGAACCTGGCCAACGTGCTGTTCGGCTCGGGCCTGTTCGGCGACGGGCGCCTGCGCAACCTCATCGACCGCTACGTCACGGACGACCTCCTCAAGGCCGTGGCCGAGGAGCACGCGAAGGGCCGGCGCCTGCTGGTCGTCACGACGAACCTCGATTCCCAGCGCGCGGTGATCTGGAACATGGGCGCCATCGCGGCGAGCGGGGTGCCCAACGCCCGCCAGCTGTTCCGCGACGTGCTGGCGGCCTCGGCCAGCATCCCGGCGGTGTTCCCGCCCCAGTTCATCGACGTCTCGGCCGGCGACGCGCGCTTCCAGGAGATGCATGTCGACGGCTCGGTGGTGACCCCCGTCTTCACCCTGCCGCAGACCCTGCTGCTGCGCGACGGGCGGATCCGCACCGGCGGCAAGGCCGAGATCTACGTGGTGATCAACGGCCGCCTGGAGCCGGAATTCGAGGTCACCAAGGACAACACGCTCTCGATCGTCGAGCGCTCCTTCACCACCGCGAGCCGCGCCCGCTCCCGCGCGACGCTGACGGCGACCTACGCGCTGGCCCGCACCAACGGCATCGGCTTCAATCTCACCTACATCGACGAGAACGGCCCCAAGGCGTCCGCCGCGAAGGGCTTCGACACCGCCTACATGCGGGCCCTGTACGAGGCCGGTTACGAGAAGGGCCGGACCGGCACCTTCTGGCAGCACTCGATCCCCGCCGCGCCGGTGCTCAGGGAAACCGCCAGCGCCGTGGCGAACTGATCGCCGGACGGTGCTGCCGCGCGCCCCGTCCGGGCGCGCGGCGGACGGGGCCGCTACTTGCCCAGGATCTTCGTCACCAGGCGGCCGAGCGGCGTCGCCGTGCTGGCGTTCCGGTCGTCCCGGTCGACGGGGCGGTTCTCGTTGCCGAGGATCTTGGTGACGATGCGTCCGATCAGGTTCATGGGTCGGCCCTCCGGTATCGCGCCCAAATGGCGCAGCTTCCCCAATAACGGGTCAGGCGCGGGCCGCGTTCCAGCCCGGCGCCCGATCGGGCGCCTCAGACCTGCATCAGGCGGATGTTGTTGGTGTTGCCGGCCGTGTGGAACGGGATGCCGGCGGTGACCACGATGACGTCGTTCGGCCGCGCGAAGCCCTCGTCCTGGGCGTGGTGGCAGGCCTTCGAGGTCATCTCCTCGTAGCTGTCGACGTCCTCCGTCAGGACGCTGTGCGCCCCCCAGAGCAGGCTCAGCCGCCGCGAGGTCGCGACGTTGGGCGTCAGGGCCAGGATCGAGGCCGCGGGCCGCTTGCGCGCGACCCGCGCGGCCGTCGTCCCGCTCGCCGTGTAGGCGACGATGGCCGCGGCGCGCACCGCCTCGGCGAGGTCGGCCGTTGCGGTGGCCACGGCGTGGGGCGGCGTCTCCTCCTCGCCCGGCTCCGAGGCCGCGACGATCGAGTGGTAGAGCTTGTGCCCCTCCACGCTCCGAATGATCCGGTCCATCATCGCCACCGCTTCGACCGGGTAGCGGCCGGTCGCGGATTCCGCCGAGAGCATCACGGCGTCGGCGCCGTCGTAGATGGCGGTGGCGACGTCCGACGCCTCCGCCCGGGTGGGCGCGGGCGCGTTGACCATCGAGTCGAGCATCTGGGTCGCCACCACGACGGGCTTCACGGCGAGCCGGCAGGCCCGGATCAGCTCCTTCTGCCGCCCCGGCACGTCCTCGTGCGGGATCTCGACGCCGAGATCGCCGCGGGCGACCATCACGGCGTCGGAGAGCCGGATGATGTCGTCGATCCGCTCCAGCGCCTGCGGCTTCTCGATCTTCGACATGATGCCGGCGCGGTCGCCGATGATCCCTCGCGCCTCGATGACGTCGGACGGCTTCTGGACGAACGACAGGGCGACCCAGTCGACGCCGAGATCGAGCCCGAAGGCGAGGTCCGCCCGGTCCTTCTCGGTCAGCGGCGACAGGTCCAGCAGCGTGCCCGGGAGGTTCACGCCCTTGCGGTTCGAGATCGGACCGCCGGTGACGACCTCGGCGGTGATGGAGGTCCGCTCGGGGCCGGTGACCCGCACCCGCACCCGGCCGTCGTCGATGAGGAGTTCCTGGCCCGGCACGACGGCGTCGAAGATCTCCGGGTGGTGCAGCGGGATCGCCTGCTTGTCGCCGTCGGCGCCCTGGAGGACGAAGCGCACAGTCTCGCCGGCCTGGAGATCGAGCCGTCCGCCCTGGAGCGTGCCGATCCGGATCTTCGGGCCCTGGAGATCCTGCAGGATGCCGATCGGCCGGCCGACCTCCTTCTCGAGGGCGCGGATGGCCGCGTGGACCTTGGCGTGATCCGCTTGGAGGCCGTGGCTGAAATTCAGCCGGAACGTGTCGACGCCGGCGAGGAACAGGGCGCGGAGCTGGTCCGGGGCGGAGCTGGCGGGACCGACGGTGGCGACGATCTTGGCGTGGCGGTGACGGCGCATGCGGGTCTCGGCCTCCTGAGGCTGCCTCTGGGAATCGAGCCGGGCGCTCGGTCGCGCCGACGGCGCTCACATCGGTCCGCGACGGCCCCGCGGCGAGGCCTCGCGACGCCCGGCGGGCGATTTTTCGCGCGGCGGGCCGATTCGGCGGGGGGCTATCTGGCCGCCTCGCGGGCGATCCCGGCAAGCCCGGCGTCGAACACGCCGGTGATGTCGGCGACGGCGTCGGCGTCGCTCATGCCCTCGGCGTCGAAGGTCGCGCTCCAGATCACCGTGGAGCCCGCACCGTCGCGACGGACCGCCAGCGTCGCGTTGTAGGCGCGCACCGGCAGGGGCCCCTGGATGAAGCTGTAGCTGTAGCTCATGCCGGTCTCGTCGCGCGCGGTCTCGACCTCGGCGATCGTGCCCTTGCCGCGCTTCACCACGAGGCCGCGGATCTGCGCGCGGATGCCGTCATCCTCGTCCTCGCCCGACAGGATGCAGCGCTGGACCTGCGGGTGCCAGTTCTGGATCGCGCAGAAATCGCCGACCAGCGCCCAGACCGCGGCGGGCGGAGCCGGGATGTCGCGGCTGCGGGTGACCTCCAGGGCGCTGGCCGGTCCGGCGGCCAAGAGGGCCGCGCCGATCGCCGTCAGGGAAGCGGGATGCATCACGGGTCGGTCTCCGGGCCGCCGGGCTGATGTGACGCGACTTGGGGCGCCGCCGGGCCGCGGCGAGCCCCGGGGCCGCGACGGACCGCGTCTCGAAGGTGTCGCTGACGGCGCGTTATGCTACGCCGCGCCCGTCAGGATTACCGGAGATGCCCATGGACGATCGCGCCGCGCCGAAGCGGCCCGCGCCCCGGAGCGGCGCCGCGCGCGCGGTCCTGGCGACCGGCGCCGCACTCGTCATCGGCGCGGCCGTGCCGTCGCTCGCCGCGGGGCCGGACCCGTCGCCGCCGGCCGCGCCGCAGGCCTTCGAGGCCTGCCGGGCCGACCTGATCGCCTGGGTCACGGCCCGCGCCGTGCCGCAGGGCCTCGCCGAGGCGCAACTCGCCGCGCTCACCCCCGACCCGGACGTGATCGCCGCGACCCAGAGCCAGGGCGAGTTCGTCCGTCCGATCTGGGACTACATCGAGGCCAGCGTCACGCCGGCCCGCGTCGAGGCCGGTCTGCGCAAGCTCGCCGAGCACGCCGACACGCTCGCCGCCATCGAGGCCAGGTACGGGGTCGACCGCCACATCCTGGTGGCATTCTGGGGCGTCGAATCGAGCTACGGCGCCGTGCTCGACAACCCGGCGGTGGTGAAGCCGGTCGTCCGCTCGCTCGCGACGCTCGGCTGCAGCGATCCCGCCCGGGCGACCTACTGGCGCGACGAGCTGGCGGCGGCGCTCCAGATCCTGGCCTGGAACCAGGCGCCCCTGGACCGGATGCAAGCGGGACTGACCGGGTCCTGGGCCGGCGCCATGGGGCACACGCAGTTCATGCCCAGCGTCTACCAGCGCGAGGCGGTCGATTTCGACGGCGACGGCCGGCGCGACATCTGGACCTCGGTGCCGGACGCCCTCGCGTCGACGGCGAACTACCTGCGCAGCCACGGCTGGAAGCCCGGCGCGGGGTGGGGCAGCGAGGCGGTTCTGCCCGAGACCTTCGACGCGGCGCTCGCCGACGAGACGACGGTCCGCACCGTCGCGGCGTGGCGGGCGCTCGGCGTGAGGCCCGCCCGCGACCGCGCCCTGCCGGACACGGCCGAGGCGACCCTGATCCTGCCCGCCGGGATCCGCGGCCCCGCCTTCCTGCTGCAGCCGAACTTCGCGGTGATCCTCCGCTACAACACGGCCCTGTCCTACGCGCTGACCGTCGCGCTCCTGTCGGACCGCCTGCGCGGCGACCCGGGCCTGGTGCACGACTGGCCGCGGGGTGACCGGCCCCTCACCGGCGACGAGCGGCGCGACCTGCAGACCCGGCTGACGGAGCGCGGCTTCGCCACCGGCGGGGTCGACGGCAAGATCGGCCCGAAGACGCGGGCGGCGCTGCGCGCCTTCCAGGGGTCGGTCGGCCTGCCGCCGGACGGCTACGCCGACGCCGCGCTGCTGGACCGGGTCCGGGCCGCGCCCTGACGGGCGCTCACGCCAGGAAGGCGGGCTCGTCCCGGGCCAGAACCCGCTTGACGCTCTCCAGGTGCAGGCGCGCGCTCTCAGCGCGGCCGGCCGCCTCCTGGGCCGCCACGCGCTTCACGATCGCCTCGGGCACGGCCTTGAGCGCGCGCCCCGTGCTCATGGCCAGGACCTGCGCCTGCGCGGCGCGCTCCAGGTAGTAGAGGTCGTCCCAGGCCTCCGCGATCGTCTCGCCCAGCACCATCACGCCGTGGTTCTTCAGGAACACGACGTCCGCCTCGCCGGCGCTCTCGGCGATCCGCCGGCCCTCGGACGAATCGAGCGCGAGACCGTTGTAATCTTCGTCCACGGCGATCCGGCCGTAGAAGCGCAGCGCCGTCTGGCCCGCCCACATCAGGGGCTCGCCCTCCAGCATGGCCAGGGCCGTGGAATAGGGCATGTGGGTGTGGAACGCGGCCCGGGCGCGGGGCTTCAGCCGGTGCAGCTCGGCGTGGATGTGGAAGGCGGTGGCCTCGGGCTGGCCGTCGCCCTCGACGACGTTGCCGTGGAAGTCGCAGAGGAGAAGGCTCGACGCGGTGACTTCCGCGAAGGCGAGGCCGTAGGGATTGACCAGGAACAGGTCGGGCCGCTCCGGCAGCACCGCCGAGAAGTGGTTGCAGATGCCCTCTTCCAGGCCGTTGCGCGCGGCCCAGCGCAGGCAGGCGGCGAGGTCGATCCGGGCGCGGCGCACGCTGTCGGCGTTCAGGGGCTCGTTGCTGCGGGCCGGCGGGGTCCCCGGGGCGGTAACGGCGTGCGCCATGCGTGCGGGCTTTCCTGTGACTTCGGATCGGGCCGGGCAGACCGGCCGGGGCCGCACTCTAGACGCTCGCGCGCGGCCGCCAAGCGCTCAGGCGCGGCCGTCGGTGACGCCGCCGACGAGATTGAGGCCGAGCAGGAAGTCCGACGCGAAATCCGTGCGGATGACCGGCTCGCGCGGGATCGCCTCGCGCAGGAGATCGCGCTCGGCGCGGCGCGCCGCGACCGCCTCCTCGACCGAGACGTGCCGGAACGACAGGCTCGCCCCGCCCCGGACCTGCGCCAGCCGCCCGAGATCCGGGCCGATCACCGTGGCGATCTTCGGGTAGCCGCCGGTGGATTGCCGGTCGGCCATCAGAATGATCGGCAGGCCGTTGCCGGGCACCTGGATCGCCCCCATGGCGACGCCGTCGGAGACGATGTCGTGCCCCTTGGCGTGCCTCAGCGGCGTGCCGTCGACGAAGCAGGCCATCCGGTCGCCCCGCGGCGAGACCGTCCAGGGACCGGCCAGGAACGCCGCGACTTGGTCGGGCGCGAAGTAGTCGTCCTGCGGGCCCAGCACGACCCGGATCTCCCGGCCGTCGCGGGCGAGCCAGGGCGCGACGAGCCGCTGCGGCGGCCCGTCCGGGGTTCGGCCCTCGGCGACGGGGAGGCGGTCGCCCGCGGCGAGGCCGCGCCCGTCGAGGCCGCCGAGCCCCGAGCGGGTATGGGTCGCCGCCGAGCCGAGGACCGGCGCCACGTCGAGCCGCCCGGCGACCGCGAGGTAGCCCCAGGCGCCGGCGTCGCCGGCCCGCACGACGAGGGTATGGCCGGGCTCCAGGGCGAGCGCGACCGTGTCGGGCAGGGGCACGCCGTCCAGCGCGACGCGGAAGCCCGGCGCCAGCAGGGCGAGCCCGACGGCGCCATCCTGCGCCGAGACGGTGACGCCGCCGGTGGAGATCTCGATGGCGGTGGCGTCGAGGGGGTTCGACGCCGCCCGGTTGGCGGCGGCGTGCATCAGCGGGTCCATCGGGCCCGCGGCGGTGATGCCGTAGCGCAGGTAGCCGTGCCGGCCCCCGTCCTGCAGGGTGACGCCCGGTCCGGCGGAGTGGATGACGAGGGCGGGCATCAGCGCGCCTCCCCGCGGCGGGCCACCGGCTCGCCCGCCGCCTCGCGCGCCGTGAGGGCGTCGAAGGTCGCGGCATCCACGGGCTCGAAGCGGATCAGGTCGCCGGCGCCGACGAAGAAGCTCGGGTCGCGCTCCGGCGCGTAGAGGCGGGACGGCGTCGCGCCGATCACGTACCAGCCGGTCGGCATCGGCACGGTCGCCACCGCGGCGAGGCCGCCGCCGATCATGATCGCGTTACGCGGGTGCGGCGGCCGCGGGCTCGCCCGCCGGGGCACCGCCAGGGGCTGCGGCAGGCCGCCGAGATAGGCGAAGCCCGGCGCGAAGCCGTACATGTAGACCCGGAACGTCGTGGCCGCGTGGGTCGACACCACCGCTTCCGGGCTCAGGCCGCTCCGCTCGGCGACCTGCGCGACGTCCTCCCCGTGGGGCGCGTCGTAGCAGCAGGGTAGGGTCCAGAGAATCGGGCTCGCCGCGCGGGCGGTCGCGCCCGCCACCAGCGCCCGGACCCGCTCGGCGAGCGTCCCGCGATCGAGCACCAGCGGGTCGTAGTGCAGCATCAGGGAGCGGTAGGTCGGCACGCGCTCCCGCAGCCCCTCCGGCGGGTCCGCCCCGAGGGCGTCGTCGAGGGCCAGGACCCGGTCGCTGATCGCCGGGTCGACGGTGCTGCCGAACTCGACCACGAGGGCCGCCTCGCCGGCGTCGAGGAGCCGGGGCTCGTCCAGCGCCGCGCTCACGGCCGGAACGGCGCCAGCGTGACGCCCGCGCCCTCCAGCCGGGTCCGCACCGCCCGCGCCGTGGCGACGGCGTGGTCCGAATCGCCGTGGACGCAGATCGAGCGGATCGGCGTCGGCAGCGTTTGACCGTCGGCCGTGAGGATCGCGCCCGCCTCGACCATGCGCAGGACGCGGTCGGCCGCCTCGCCGGCATCGGTGATCATCGCGCCGGGCTGGCTGCGGGGGATCAAGAGGCCGGTCGGCGTGTAGCCGCGATCGGCGAAGATCTCCTGGTGGACGTCGAGGCCGCAGGCCTCGCCCGCCGGCACCTGGGCGGTCAGCGCGATGGCGAGCAGGGCGAGTTCCCGGTCCACGGCGCGGACCGCGCGGGCGATGGCGTCGGCCACCGGCCGCTCCTCGGCGGCGACGTTGGCCAGGGCCCCGTGCGCCTTCACGTAGGTGATGCGGTGGCCGGCATAGGCGGCGAGCGCCTGCGCGGCGCCGATCTGGTAGGCGACGAGCCGCTCGATCTCGGCCGGGCTGTAGGGCATCCGCCGCCGCCCGAAGCCCCAGAGGTCCGGGAAGCCCGGATGGGCGCCGACCGCCACGCCGCGCTCCTTCGCCAGCGCGAAGGTCCGGGCCATGATCTCGGGGTCGCCGGCGTGGAGGCCGCAGGCGACGTTGGCCGAGGTGACGATCCCGAGGATCGCCGCGTCGTCGCCGCAGGCGTAGGCGCCGTAGCCCTCGCCGAGGTCGGAATTCAGGTCCACGCTGGTCATCGCCGCCGCTCCGCGTGCCGATCGGGTCTCATAGGGCCGCAACGGGTTCCGGCTCGGCCGGATCCGCGCTGCGAGAATCGAGCGCGCGGCCCGCCGTCTCCGGCAAGAGAAGCGCCGCGACGATCACGAGGCAATAGGCGCCCGCCGCCACGACGCCGATGGCGATGCCGAGTGTCAGCGAGCCGCTGAGATGGCCCACCACGGCGGGGCAGATCGCGCCGGTGGCGCGGCCGAAATTGTAGCAGAAGCCCTGCGCGGAGCCGCGGATCCGGCTCGGGAACAGCTCGCTCAGGAAGGCGCCCATCCCGGAGAAGACGCCGGAGAGGAAGAAGCCCAGCGGGAAGCCGAGGACCAGCATCACCGGGTCGGTGATCGGGATCAGCGTGTAGGCCAGGACGAGGATTCCGGCGCAGAAGCCGAACAGGACGAAGCCCAGGCGGCGCCCGATCCGGTCGGAGAGCCACGCGCTGGTGAGGTACCCGACGAACGACCCGAAGATCAGCATCAGCAGGTAGCCGCTGGTGTTCAGGACCGAGAGGTTGCGCTCGGTCTTCAGGTAGGTCGGGAGCCACGTGGTCACCGCGTAGTAGCCGCCCTGCATGCCGGTCGCGAGGAGGCTCGCCAGCACAGTCCGGCCGATCAGCGGCCGGGAGAAGATGTCGAGGAAGCTGCCGGTGTCGCCGACGTCCCGCATGGCGGCGCGGGTCTGCCGGTAGACCTCCGGGTCCTCGATGTTGCGGCGGATCCAGAAGATCAGCACCGAGGGCAGGGCGCCGAGCCAGAACAGGATCCGCCACGCCACCGCCGGCTCCGCCAGGGCGAACACGGCCCAGAAGGCGATCGCCGCGCAGGCCCAGCCGACCGCCCAGCTCGACTGGACGAGCCCCACCGCCTTGCCGCGGTAGCGGGCCTGGATCGTCTCGGCGATCAGCACCGAGCCCACCGACCACTCGCCGCCGAAGCCGAAGCCCTGCAGCGCGCGGGTCACGAGCAGCTGCTCGTAGGAATGGGTGAAGCCGCTGAGCACCGTGAATAGGGTGAACCACGCGACGGTGCCCTGCAGGACGACGACCCGGCCGTACCGGTCGGCGAGGATCCCGGCCGCCCAGCCGCCGATCGCCGAGGTCACCAGCGCGGCGGTGGCGATATTGCCGGCCTCGACCTTGGTCAGGCCCCAGACCACGACCAGGGTCGGGATCAGGAACGTGTAGATCATGTAGTCGAACGCATCGACGCCGTAGCCCGCGAAGGCCGCGCCCAGGACCCGGCGCTCCGCCGGACTCGTGTCTTTCACCCACATGGCGCAACTCCTTTGCGGAATGGCCGCCGCGCGGCCGGGATGGTCACAGGAACGGCAGGTCGCGGTTGAGGAGGTCGGTGATCAGCATGTGACCGGGCGCGTGGGTGATGCAGAGCGGCAGCCGCGCCGCCATCGCCACCGCCTGGGGGGTGACCCCGCAGGCCCAGAAGACCGGGATCTCGTCCGGCTCGATCGGCACGGGGTCGCCGAAATCCGGTCGCGCGAGGTCGCGGATGCCGATCAGGCCCGGATCGCCGAGATGGATCGGCGCCCCGTGGACCGCCGGCATCCGGGCCGTCACCTGCACGGCCTTGATGGCGTCCGCCGCCTTCATGGGCCGCATGGACACGACGAGCGGACCGTGGAACGGGCCCGACGGCTGGGTGGCGATCGAGGTCCGGTACATCGCGACGTTGCGGCCGAGGGCGTCGTGCCGGAGCGGGATGCCCGCCTCGATCAGGCCGGCCTCGAACGAGAAGGAGCAGCCGAGGACGAAGGTGACGAGGTCGTCCCGCCACACGCCGGTCAGGTCGGGCAGCTCCGCCACGAGCGCGCCGCCCTCGTAGACGCGGTAGCCGGGGACGTCTGTGGCGAGGTCGAGATCGGTCCCCAGCGTCGGCAGTGCGCGGTCGCCGGGCTGCGAGACGCCGAGGATCGGGCAGGGCTTCGGGTTCTGCTGGCAGAAGCGGTGGAAATCCTCCGCCATGGCCCGCGGCAGGATCATCAGGTTGCCCTGCGCGTGGGCGGGGACGAGACCCGAGGTGTGGCCCCGGAACCGACCCGCGCGGATCGCGCGCCGCGCGTCCGCCGCGTCGGCGAAGATAGGTGGCGCGCCGTCGGCGCCCGCGTGCTGGCTCACCGCGTTGATCTCCCTGGCTGGTCGTCGCGCGCCGGAGCGGCCGCGTCGGCCGTCCGTATTCCGCGAGATCCCGATCGCTTCAGCGATTCATTTCCTGCGGCAACGATCCCATCGCGCCGCGGAGCAGGCCAATCGTGATTGCGAATGGGGCGCGATAAACCGGACTTATCGGCCGGCGGCCCAGGTCTCGGCGGCCCAGGTCTCGGCGACGTCCTGGGCGAGGCGGGCCGCGTCCGCCACGAAGTGATGGGCCGGCCGCTTGGTGTGCATCGCCGTGAAGGTCAGGTCCGAGAGCTGCGGCTCGGCTGGCAGGACGCGCAGGGTGCCGGCACGCAGTTCGGCTTCGACCACGGCCGGGGGGATCACGCAGATCCCGAGGCCCTCCACGCCCATCTTCACGATGGTGGCCAGGGAGGCGCTCGTGTGGATCTGGCTCGGCAGGAGGTTCTCCTGCAGGACGAGGTCGCGCAGCTCGACGTAGGGGCTGGTGTTGCGCGGGTAGGTGATGAGCGGGTGGTGCAGCAGCGCGCCGAGGCTCAGGGGCTCGTCGCCCGGCAGCAGGCCGGGCGCGGCGATCCAGGCCACCGGGGTGCTGAACAGGGGCCGGTTGGCGAAGCTCGGCAGGGTGATCGGGCCGACGAGGAGGGCGAGGTCGATCTCGTCGGCGACGAGGGCGGCCTGCATGTTCGGCGAGATGTCGACCGTGATGTCGACGCCGATCCCGGGATGGGTGGCGCGCATGCGCTCGATGAAGCGCGACAGCCAGAGGTGGACGATGGTCTCGGACACGCCGAGCCGCAGGGTGCCCCGCGTCCGGCCGGTCTCGTGCAGGGCCGCGCTCATCTCGGTCTGGAGCGCCAGGAACCGCTCCGCGAAGCCGAGGAGCAGGCGTCCCCGCTCCGTCAGCGCGACGTCCCGGCTGCGGCGCTCGAACAGAGTCCCGTACTCGTGCTCCAGGGCCGCGATGCGCTGGGAGACCGCCGGCTGCGTGGTGTTCACCTTCTCACTGGCGCGGCGAAAGCTCGAGAGTTTCGCGACCCAGTAGAACACCTCCAAGCTGCGGAAATCCGCCATCCCGCGATCGTCCCGCCTCGCCGTCGTGCTCGGTCATATCGCGCCCGGATGCGCGCGAGCGCAAGCGGGCGGCCGCCGCTCGCCGCTAGAGGTTCGACACGCTCGTGGCCGGACGGGCCGGGCGCATGTGCGCGAGCAGCAGGCGCGCTTCCGCGACGAGGGGATGGTCCAGGTACCAGAGGCCGCAGGCCCAGCCGGCGATCCCGGCGGCGATCGCGGCGGCGAGGCTCGGGAGCGGCGTCTCGGCCGACCAGCCCCAGGCCGACATCACCAGGACGGCGGGCGCGACGGCGATGCCGGTCAGGACGGCGGCGTGGAGGTAGATGGGGGCGTAGTCGCGCCGGAACGTGTCGGTCATCCGCTCGAGATGCGGCCGGTAGAGGCCCACGGCCAGGAGCGCCTCGCCGACCCGTGCCGCGCCCGCGCCGCCGAGTCCGAACAGGCAGCCGATGCTGAACATCACGAGGCCGGCGCCGTGGCGCAGGAACTCGAACCGCGCCTGCAGGGCGGTCTGATCCCGGATCAGGAACACCTCCCAGGTCATGCTGAGCGAACTCAGCACGATCGCCGCCAGGGACAGCAGGCAGAAGGGCAGCGCCGCGCCGTCCCAGCCCGGACCGAGCAGGACGCGCATGATCGGCCCAGCCAGGACGGCCGCGCCCGCGAAGGCCGGCCAGAGCAGCACGGTGATCATCCGCAGCGTGTGGAGGTAGCAGGTGCGCAGGGACTGCCCGTTCCGCTGCTGGTTCGCGAGGTCCACGAAGGTGATGCGCGTGATCACCACGTGCAGGTGGTCCCACATCAAGGTGTTGAGGCTCGCCGCGCGGGAGTACAGGCCGAGGGCGCTGAGCCCGAGCATCCGCCCGAGGACGAGGTCGCCCATCCGGCCGGCGATTCCCGCAACCCCCGCGATGGCGAAGAGCCGGCCGCCGTAGGTCAGGATCTCGCGCCAGCCCGCGAGGCCCATGCGCAGCGACACGTAGCGCAGGCCGAGGCCGTTCGCCGCCAGCGCCGCCGCGACGGCGCCCGCGGCCTGCCCGTAGGCCTGGCTCATGTAGCTGAAGCCGAGGAGCGCCAGCGCCAGCATCGCGCCGCTGGCGACGAGACCGCGCAGCATGTTGACGAGGGCCACGCCGCGGAAATTGCCGTGCCGCTCGATCATGGCGGCCGGGCGGAACTCCAGCGCGCCGACCAGCGGCACGACGGCGAGGATGGCCAGGGCGCGCTGGACCTCCGGCTCGCCCAGGAGGACGCTGCCGAACACGCTGAAGGCCAGGATCAGGATCGCCGCCGCGCCCGACAGGATCAGGTTCACCGTGAACACGCTCGCCAGCAGGGCCCCGTCCACCCGGTCCGCCCGGACGATGTAGCTCGACAGGCCGCAGGAGCGCAGCGTGGACAGCAGGCCCGCGATCGCGGCGGCGAGGCTGAAGATGCCGGTCTCGTGGGGCGTCAGCAGCCGCGCGAGGGCCAGCGAGGTGCCGAACTGTGCCAGGAACAACCCGCCCTGGCAGAATCCCATCCAGGCCAGGCTCCGGCGCTTCGAGAACGCGGGCGGCGCCGTCGCTTCCGGCCCCTCTCGGAGTTCTGCCATGGGATCCTTCGGACGCGACAGGGTGGCGGCGGCGCTGGCGGCGGCCAGGGCGCGATCGGTCGGGACGGCTTAACAGTGCCCGGTGGACCGCGGCAGCTGGCCAATCGGAGGACCGTGCCCACGCCCGATGGCCGAGGTCAGGTCGGGCCGCCGTGCAGATCAGGCGCTACAGAGAGGCCCGAGAACTCGCCCGCTCCCGAGTCCGGGAATCAGATTTGACTGTATCGGGCGGACATATCCGTGATCTGCCCGCGTCATGAACCGGAACGTAATATATTCATCTTACCGAGCGCACTTCGAGCCCCGTTCACGCTGGCAGCACCGTATGCCGAGGCCGAACGAAGATTTCCGAATGTGCAAGCGGTGCGCGGCACGGCCGGGATGATCCGATGTTTCGGACGAAGACCTCGCGGAACGACTTGGAATCCCGATCGAAAGGCCCGACGGGTCGCATTCCGTCACGGCGCGCGCGTGCCCTATTCCGCGTTGTCGCTGATGGAACAGTAAATCTCCGCAAGATGTTCCCGGCTTGACGGGTCGGTGGGATCGAATACCCGAGATCATCGTCCGATGCCGGCGCGGATCTGGACTTTTCTATAGCGCGGTAGAGGATCCAAGTGGCCGTCGCTTTGCGTCGGGGACGCCGGATATTGCGCCGCCACAACTGCAAGACATTCGGTTCCGCATCCAAAAGGCGTAGCCGCCCCTACGGCGCACGGATCGAGGAAGTGCAATAATATTACTATACATTGTCTGTGACTCGTTTTAGAAGGTCGCAATTCTGGCAGTATTTATGGAATAATGCCAAATGAAAATCAGCTTCATCGTATGTACTCGTAACCGTGTAGCGTCCCTTCTGCAGACGCTCGACTCGGTGGTCCGCGCGATCGAGGCCGCGCCCGAAGCTGAGGCCGAGATCATCGTCGTCGATAACGGGTCCGAGGACGGCACGGACGCGGCGTTGAAGCGCTGGTCCGCGTCCGTCTCGATCGATCGACGCGACGTTCTGCTCCTCGCGCAGGCGCGCCCAGGTGTCGCCGGGTCTCGGAACGCCGCGATCGCGCGCGCGTCCGGAGACATCATCGCGTTCATCGACGACGATTGCGTCGTGTCGGACCAGTATCTGCGAGATCTGATCGCGCACTATGCCGGCGACACGGAAAGCGTCATCCGCGGTGGCCGTGTCGAGCTGGGATCGACGCAGGACATCGACTTCACCACGAAGACCGAGGCCCGGGCCAGCCGGCTGACGTACCCGGCCCATCCCGGCGGCTTCGTCCACGGCTGCAACATGACCTGCAGCCGGGCCGTCATCGAGCGGATCGGCGGGTTCGACGCGGCGTTCGGCCCCGGGGCGACGTTCCGCGCGGCCGAGGACACGGACTTCATCTACCGCGGCTGGGCGGCCGGCGTGGCGGTCGAGTACGTGCCCGACATGAGCGTCAAGCATTTCCACGGGCGCCGGGACCCGCGCACGATCGACCGGCTGCACTGGAACTACCAATTTGGCAACGGCGCGCTCTACGCCAAGCACATCGGCCGCAGCCCGTGGCTGATCAAGCACCTGTACTGGTCCGCCCGCAACGCCGCCCGCGAACTGGTCGGGGGCCCGCGCTTCGACGCGCAGCTCGGCCTGACGTGGCGCGCCATCGTGACCGCCAATCTGAGCGGCGTCCTGGCCTTCGCCTGGCACAGCGCGCGGACGCTGCTGACGCGCGCGCCCGCCCGGGCCTAGGGCGCTCCGGGCCGGCGGGAGGCGCGGGAGCGCGGCCCGCTCAGCGGGCCGGCGCGCCGCCGGGCCGCGCGAGGCGCGTCCGGCCGAGCATCCGGAGCGTGACGCGCCGCCCGAGCTTCATCGCCGGGTAGAGAAGCCGCGCGCGTCCGGGGCTGCGCAGCAGCCGCGCCAGGAGCCGGCTCGCCGCGCCCCGATCGTCGCTGAGGCGCGACAGCAGGACGAGGGCGTCCGCGCCGTAATAGAGGTCCGGGCCGTGCCGGACGACCATGCCCTCGTCGAGGTCGTACCCGCGCCGCGCGATCTCGTCGACCAGGGGACCCCCGCTCCGGGCGTCCACCAGGGCGACGGTGCCGACCGACCGGCGCAGGGCCATGAGGTGCACGTAGTTGGAGCAGAACGGGCATTCGCCGTCGTAGACCACCGTCAGGGCGGCCTCGGTCGAGGGGGCGGTCATGGGGTCAGGTCGATCCTGTGCTCGGCTTCGGACACCACCCGGCGGACGGGGACGCCGTCCTGCAGGCTGAAGCAGACGGATTCGCGCCGGTACACGTAGGCGACGATGTCGGCCATGGCGAGGGTGTCGAAGCCGGCGGCGTACTGGAGCGGGACGAAGAAGTGGTGCGGATAGACCGCGTAGGGGAACAGGCCCGTCCTGTCGCGGATCGCGCTGACGAGGCGGTGGTAGCCCCGGACGTAGGCGTCCAGCGCCGGCCCGTCGATCTCCGACTTCGAGTATTCCTGACCCAGGCCGTCCGGTGCGGTCAGGACGGGAACGTCGCAGGTCGTCGAGGCTGTGACCTTGCGGAAGACCTGCGTGCCGCCGTTCGGGTTGTCGAGGGCGAAGGCGTTCGCCGCGTCGGGCGCGCCGTAGGCCATGTGGGCGAACGGGTAGGAGTAGAAGGTGAAGAAGTTGGTCGGCACGTAGTGCCGCCGGCCGGTCCGGTCGACCGCCTCGAAGTACATCTTGTTGTTGGCCAGGGTGTCGTACCAGCCGAGCCAGGCCTGGGTCATGAACGTGTTGCCGGTCAGGATGAACAGCACCGACAGGATCCCGACCGAGACCGGGGGCCGCTCGTAGTGCCGGCTCACGACGACGGCCGCGATGGCGAGGTTCAGCATGATCCAGGGGGCGAAGTTGGCGCCCATGAGCACGATGATCGACAGGTGCATCACGTCGAAGCCGAGGAGCAGCAGCAGCAGCCAGCGGCGCGGCATGAGGATCCCCACCAGGGCGATGCCCTGGCCGACCAGGATGAGCGTGTTGGTCAGCGCGCTCGAATGGCTCAGGATCGTGCGCATCGCCTCCACCAGCACGGGCCAGCCGGCGTAGGGGACGTGGTTGTTGTCGAGGCCGACGATGAAGATCTTGCCGGGATCGTTGTTCAGCAGCCACGAGAACGGCCCATCGTCGAGCGTGACCTTGGCCAGGAATGACGAATAGTAGTTGCCGAGGTGGATGCTGATCGCCGCCGCGATCAGCACTTTCGAGAACATCGCGCTGGCCGACGCGACGTCCGACCGCGCCGCGGCGCCGAGCCCGCGCCAGTCGCGCAGACGCGCCGTCCCGTGGGCGACCAGCAGGCCCGCGACGAGGCAGAAGCTCACCTCCGCGAGCGGCACCACGTCGATGATGTGCCCGTGCCAGAGGCCGGTCACCCGGATGACCGCCTGCTTGCTCCAGACGAGGTAGGTGGCGCTGATCAGGGCGAGCGAGGGCCAGCGCAGGCAGAGCACGCCGCCGGCCACGGCCGCGACCCACAGCACCGCGATGGCCGTGACGGCGACGGTCGCCTTCGCCCCGGGCAGAATGACGGGGAAGAGCGGGTAGTGGATCAGCGCGTAGCCGCCCGCGATCACGCCGATCATCTGCAGCAGCCGGACCGACGCGAGATCGGCGGCGGCGAAGCGCACCCGCGTCATCGCGAGGGCCAGCGCCACGGGCAGCACCACGCCGTAGTAGTTGTTGATCGCCGTGACGCCGTGCGAGACCTTCAGCAGGACCAGCAGGGCGCCGATCTGCGCGAGCAGGATCAGGTAGTAGCGCGCCCGCTCCGCCACCGGTCGGACGAGGCGTCGTAGGGCGGTGTCGAGGGCCTTGTCCGAGCCGGTGATCGGGAGCGTGCTGCTCATCGTCTGTCTTCCGCCGCGCTGGTGCGACCGCCGCTGCGCGCAGCGACGACCTCTCATCCTCAAGGGCCCGCTTTGACGGGGCGGCCAGCGGCCGAACGGGGTCCGCCGTCATGCGGGCGTCTCGAGGAGGACCCGCCGCGGACCTGTCCTGCCGCCCCGGGTTCCTGCCTCGCCGGAGAGCTTGGCACTTCACGGGGGTGTGAGAGGCTGCAAAGAGGGCGATCGCCCCTACGCCTTTCGGCTACCCCGACCGTCCCGGCCCCCGGGCTCTACCCGCCGCTGCGCGCGGTGGGACGGGCGTCAGCGCGGCGCCTGTCCCGCCAGCGGTGAGGTCTCGTCGACGAACGTCAGCTTGGCGGCGACCCGCTCCGCCAGGACCCGGCGGCGCGCGGCGAAGAGGGGCTTGAGGATCGGGTTGCCTTTCAGGAAGGCCGCGATCCTGGAGCGGGACGTGAAGATGGTCGACTCGAAAGGTTTCCGCGAGACGGCGTTCGGGACGAGCGCGCGACCGCATGTCAGGGCGCCGCGCTCGAAGAAGTAGGCCCAGTTGTCCGACGTCACCGCGACCGGGCGGTTGGCCCGCAGGATCCCCTCGGCCGCCGACCGGGTGATCACGTAGGCTGCGGCCGTGCCGAGACTGCTCATGTCCATGGGCAGGCACAACCGGTATTCGCCGATGGTGACGGTGTCGACCGAGCTGAACGGCCCGACCGTCTCGGCCCAATTGAAGAGCAGGACGACGTCGCCCGGCCGCAAGGCGGCCTCGATGCCGGCCACGATCTGATGGATCTGCGGCGGCAGAACGACGTCATCCTCGACGATGAGCGCGTGCGGCAGGTCGAGCGCGATCATCCGCTCGTAGGCGCTCATGTGGGACAGCGCGCACCCGATCTGACCGGCCGTCAGGTCGGGTTGGAACGGGGCGTTCGGATCCGGGACCGGGCCTTCATAGCCGGTGATCTCGCAGCGCGGCCCCCACTCCTCGGCGAGGTGCCGGGATAGGTAAGCGTGCCGTTCGCGGAACCGGGGCAGGGAGATCCCAAAGCAGTACATCGTAGTCACCTCTGATGGGGCCCGTCGGGCCGGCCGCGTTCGGCGGCCGTGATCCTTCCCGACCGCGTCCACGGCTCCGGCCGTCCGGATCTGCGCCGGGGTCCGGACGGCGCTCCGGCCTGCGAGCTCAATCGCGGGCGGCCGGGTCGCTCCCGTCGACGGTCGGCGACCGCACCACCGGCAGGATCGCCGCCAGCAGGAGCTGGTGGAGACCGTGATTGACGAAGAGCGGGCACTCGAAACAGACCAGGACGAAGAGCTGGCTCATGAACAGGATCGGCCACGCCTCGACGTAGCCGGAGGAGCGCGCGAAATGGGCGATCACCCGGCGCGCGGTGTCGAGCAGCGCGGCCGTGAAGAGGACCAGGCCGACGATCCCGAACGCCACGGCCGTGTCGATGAAGTTGTTGTGGAAGAACCACAGCTTCTGCTTCGTGACGAAGTGCAGGTAGGCGGCCGTGGTGAGCGGGCTCTCCCAGTAGGCCTTGTAGCCGATGCCGATGAGCGGCTCCCGCCAGAACTGGTCGAGGCCGAACTGCCAGAGGATGGTGCGGCCGGTCAGCGTGGTGTCCTTGCCGAGATCCGACAGCACGCTCGCCGAGATGTCGGCGCCCCGCGCGGCGACGACGAGGATGCCGACGCCCGCCAGGGCGATGGCGATGCCGAGGCAGAAGCCCGTCACGTGCTTGCCCTGGCGCCACGCGAAGATCGCGGCGAGCGGCAACAGCCCCGCGGCGGCCGCCACCAGGGCCGTGGCCGAGTGCGTCGACACGAGGAGCGCCAGGGCCAGGCAGAATCCGAACGCGGTCAGGAGACGGTTCCAGCCCTGCAGGAACAGGCAGGCCGCGCAGAGGATCTGGAGGCTCGACAGGGATCCGAGGACGTTCTTGTGCGAGTAGATCCCGGCCCAGTTGCCGTCCGTCCCGCGCGTCAGGGCGGGCGCCGCCACCGTGAGAAAGGCCGACAGGAGCTGTCCCGCCAGGAGGCCCAGGAAGACGATCCTGACGAGGCGGGACAGGCCCATCGTCGTCCGCAGGGTGATGCCGGCCACGATCGTCGCGAGCAGCTGGAGCCCGTGATAGGCCGAGAGGCCGGGCGTCAGGGACCACAGGGCGGACGCGATCGCCAGGAGCGGCCAGCTGAGCAGCAGCAGACGGCTGCCGAACAGGGTGGCGGCGAGGTCGCGGCGCATGACCAGGAACGCGAAGGCGATCAGGTCGCTGCCGATCCAGATCGCCTTGTCGACGCCCGGCAGCTTGATCTGCTCGCCGACCACCGGGGCGAAGAGGAACAGGACGATCCACGCGGCGGCGGCCACGCCGAGCCGCGGCATGGCCTCGGCCCCGCCATCGCCCGGTGCGCCCGAATGGGCCCAGCGGTGATCCGTTCCGTACGGCCCGCCCGGCGACCAAGCGAGGCCGCCGGCAGGACCGTGTCCGAGGCCCGTCAAGTGTCGTGGAAACGCCATCGCTCGATCTCAGACGCCCCGGGTGAGGCGGTGTCCCATCCGCCCCGCGGCCTGACACCGCTCGAGGCTGCCGCGGACACGCCCCCTCGCGAGTCGACGCTATCCCGGGCATCCCGGACTCAAGAACTCGACCAAACGAGGTAGCGGCGGCGCGGCGCTCGGGGACGACCGGATCGATGCGCGGTCCCGCCGGGCCGGATGAAACAGCGCGGCCGGGCCCCGTGGGATAAGATGCCGCACCGAAGATCGGCCGCCGCGACGTGAGCGGCCCGGTATCTTCGGCGCCAATGTCTGAATTCATACATTTATTCACATCGAAGGCACCGAAATCCGGTGTGCGGCCCGCTCTCAATCGAAGATCTGGGCAGTCGCGACGGAACTCACGGGACGATTAGGCACTTGGGAGATCGATAAATCCTGGAGGAGCGTTTGATGAAGGTCTCACACTTGGCCGGCGCGGTTGCGCTTCTGGCCCTCGCTGCCGGGCCCGCCCTCGCGGCCCCGTGCAACACCGGAACCACGAAGTCGAACAGCCCCGATCAGCAGGCATCGAATCCCAAGAGCTCCGACGTCGACAAGTCGAGCAAGAATCTCGCTGGCGGCAACCAGCCCGCGTCGCCCGGCACGGTGGGTGCCATGAACAACGTGGGCGCCAACCAGACCGCCGACCGTCAGGCGCAGACGGACGCCGGCTCCAAGTCGAACTCGACCGATCCGGCCGCCGCGAACCTGGCCGGCGGCAACCAGCCCGCGTCGCCCGGCACGGTCGGCGCCATGAACAAGGCCGCCGCCGATCGGCAGACCGCCCCGGTCTCCGGCAACGATTGCTGATCCGAACCGACATAATCCCAGCAGACCGGAAGCCCGCCTCGCACCGTCGAGGCGGGCTTTCGCGTTCCCGAGCACCCTCGAGGCCAGACACACGACCGGAACCGAGCGTGACAGTTTGAGCTGGCCGAGTTCGGGTGTATTTGGCATCGAAACCGGGTAGATTCGGCAATCGGTCCAGGGGAGGAGAGCGACGTGCGTGGTCGCCGGGCGCTGCTGCTCATCGGAGGGGTCCTGCTCGCGGCGGCCGGTCTCGCGGTCACGCCGACGGGCGAGCGCCTCCGGGCCGATGCCGGCCCGATCGTCGCCGAGGTCCGGGCGCGCGTCGCGGCGCTGATCCCCGAGCGGCGGGACAGCCTGTCGGCGGCGGCGCAGCTTCCCGCACCGCGCACCGCCATCGAGGACGGCCGGACCCTGGTCCGGCTGACGCCGGCCGAGCGCGCCCGGATCGGTCTCGTCGCCGAGGCGCGTCCCGCCGTCCTCCACCGCCAGGAATTGACCGCCTACGGCAGCGTCCTCGACCTCGCCCGCATCACCGAGCTGACCAACAGCTACGCCGGCGCCGTAGCGGCGCTCCAGACGGCCCGCGCCCGGGTCGAGGTCTCGGCCAGCGCGGCCCGCCGGGCGCGGACCCTCGGCGCCGGCGTGGTGGCGGTGGCGCAGATCGAGACCGCCGAGGGCACGCTCCTGACCGATCAGGCGTCGGTCACGGTGGCGGAATCGCAGTTGCGCACCTTCGCGGCGACGGCGCGCCAGGAATGGGGGCCGGTGCTCGGAAAGGCGATCATCGAGCGGTCGCCGCTGGTGACGCGCCTGATCGAGCGGGCCGATTTCCTCATGCAGGTGACGTTGCCGCCGGGGGAGACTCTGCCGGAGGCGCCCAAGGCCGCTTTCGCCGAGGTGCCGCCGCAGAGCGAGCGGGTCGCTCTCCGGCTGGTCTCGCCGGCGACGCGGACCGATCCGCGGATCCAGGGGCAGAGCTTCTTCTATCTCGTCTCCGGCGACAGCGGTCTCCTGCCCGGGACCAGCACGATGGCGTTCCTGCCGGCGCCGCGCGCGGTGAAGGGCGTCCTCGTGCCGGAGGACGCTGTCGTCCACGGCGAGGGCGGCACCTGGGTGTATCGCGGGACCGGCGACGGCGCCTTCGTGCGTCACCCGGTGCGGCCGGACGCGCCGATGTCGGCCGACGCCTTCGTGGTCGAGGATCTGGCGGACGGCAGCGAGATCGTGCTGCGGGGCGCGCAGGCGCTCCTGTCCGAGGAGATGAAGAGCCGCATCCGCGTCGTGGGCGACGACGATGACTGAGCCGCCCGCTGCCGCCGGTCGCGGCGGTCCGCAGGCGGCCCTCGTCGGTTTCGCCGTCCGGCTGCCCAGGGTGGTCCTGGCGCTCGCCTGCGCCGTCCTCGTCTTCGGGCTCTACGCCCTCTCGGGCGCGCGCTACGACGTGTTCCCGGAATTCGCGCCGCCGACCGTGACCATCCAGACCGAGGCGCCGGGCCTCGATTCGGAGCAGGTCGAGGTGCTGGTCACGCAGCCCGTGGAGGTGTCGGTCGGCGGCCTGCCGGGCCTGGAGACCCTGCGCTCCACCTCGATCCAGGGCCTGTCGGTGATCACCGCCGCGTTCCGGTCCGGCAGCGACGTCGACCGCATCCGCCAGCGGGTCAACGAGCGCCTGGCGGCGCTCGCCGGCCGCATGCCGGCCGGCGTGGCGGCGCCCGCCATGACCCCGTTGACCTCCTCGACGCTGACCGTGCTCCTCGTGGGTCTCACCTCCGAGACCCGCGACGCCATGGACCTGCGCCAGGTCGCGGAGTGGACCGTGCGGCGGCGGCTCCAGGCGGTGCCCGGCATCGCCCAGGTCTCGATCTACGGCGGCGGCGTGCGCGCCCTGCAGATCCAGGTCCGCCCCGACGACCTGATCCGCTTCCAGATCGGCCTCAACGACGTCCTGACGGCCGCCCGGAAGGGGACCGGCGTGCGCGGGGCGGGCTTCGTCGACACGCCGAACCAGCGCGTCCTGCTCCGGACCGAGGGGCAGTCGCTCACCCCGGAGGCGCTCGGGCAGATCGTGCTCCACAACGACGGCGGGGCGAGCGTGGTGCTCTCCGACGTGGCGACCGTCACGGCCGCGCCCGAGCCGGCGATCAGCGCGGCCCTCGTAGACGGCAGGCCCGGCGTGCTGCTGATGATCGGCGCGCAGGTGGGCGTCGACACCCGCGCCGTGACCGCCCGCCTGGAGGCGGCCCTCGACGAGCTGCGCCCGGTCCTGAAGCGCGACGGCGTGAGCCTGCGGGCCGACCTGTTCCGGCCGGCGAACTTCGTGGACGTGGCCACCGGCAACGTGATCGAGGCGCTGGCGCTCGGCGGCGTGCTGGTGGTGGTCGTGCTCCTCGTCTTCCTCGCGGACTGGCGGGCGGCCCTGATCAGCGCCACGGCGATCCCGCTGTCGCTGATCGCCGCCGCCCTCGCCCTCCAGGCCTGGGGCGAGAGCCTCAACACGATGACCCTCGGCGGCCTCGCCCTCGCCATCGGCGAGGTCGTCGACGACGCGGTGATCGGCGTCGAGAACGTCGCGCGCCGGCTGCGGGAGTCGCGGGGCGGACGCCGCGGCCTGCCGCGCGTGGTGCTCGCCGCGATGCTGGAGGTGCGGACCTCGGTCGCCTACGCGACCCTCGCGGTGATCCTGATGTTCCTGCCGGTCCTGGCGCTGACCGGCGTCGCCGGCCGCCTGTTCGGGCCGCTGGCGCTCGCCTACATCGCGGCCGTCGTCGCCTCGCTCCTCGTGGCGCTCACGGTCACGCCGGCCCTGGCGCTCCTGCTCCTCGGGGGCCGGATGGGGCGCGACGCCGGCGCCGCGCCGCCCGATCCGCCCGTGGTGCGCTGGAGCCGCGCCGCCTACCTGCGGCTGCTCGCCGGGATCGGGCGGGTGCCGCGGGTCGCCATGGCGGGCGCCCTGCTGGTCACCCTCGCGGGCGCCGCCGTCCTGCCGACCCTCGGCGCGGTGTTCCTCCCCGACCTGAAGGAGGGGCACATGATCCTGCACATGGTCGCCATCCCCGGCACCGCGCTGCAGGAATCGGAGCGGCTCGGGACGCTGATCACCGGCGACCTGAAGGAGATCCCCGGGGTGCGCGCCGTGGCGGCGCAGATCGGCCGGGCCGAGGCCGCCGAGGACACCGCCGGTCCGCACTACAGCGAGATCCACATCGACCTCGAGCCCGGGCTCGACGGCGCCGCCCAGCGCCGGGTCGAGGGCGCCATCCGGCAGCTGATCGCCGGCTTCCCGGGGGCCGCCTTCTCGCTGAAGACGTTCCTCACCGAGCGCATCGAGGAGACGGTCTCGGGTTTCACCGCGCCGGTCGTGGTCAACGTCGTCGGCAGCGACCTCGACCGGATCGAGGCGGCCGCCCGCTCGGTCGCGCAGGAGCTCTCGGAGGTGAAGGGCGCCCGGGATGTCCAGCAGGCCTCGCCGGCCGGGCTGCCGCAGGTCACGGTCGCGCTGCGCCCGGTGGATCTCCGGCACTGGGGACTCGATCCCGTGGAGGTGCTGGAGGCGGTGCGCACCGCCTACCAGGGCGACACGGTCGGCCAGACCTATCGCGGCAACGCCGTGTTCAACGTGCTGGTGATCCTCGACGCCCGCGTGCGGGACCGCCTCAGCGCGGTGGGCGACCTGCCCCTGCGGACGCCGGGCGGGCGCTACGTCCGGCTGTCGCAGGTCGCCGACGTCTACGAGAGCGCCGGCCGCTACCAGGTCCAGCATCTCGGCGCGCAGCGGGTGCAGGCGGTGACCGCCAACGTCGCCGACCGCGACGTCGCGGGCTTCGTGGCGGCGGCCAAGCGCAAGATCGCCCGCGAGGTGCGGCTGCCGGAGGGGGTCTACGTGACCTTCTCGGGGGCCGCCGAGGCGCAGGCGGCCGCCCGCCGCGACCTGCTGGTCCATGCCGGGATGGCCGGCTTCGGCATCGTGGTCCTGCTGGCGATCGTCACCGGCTCCGCGGCGAACCTGCTCCTCGTCCTCGTCAACCTGCCCTTCGCGTTCGTGGGCGGCGTCGCGGCCGTGGCGCTCACCGGCGGTGTGCTGTCGCTGGGCTCGATCGTCGGCTTCGTGACCCTGTCGGGCATCTCGCTGCGCAACAGCGTGATGCTGATCGCCCATTACGAGCAGATGGTCACCCGGGACGGGCGCGCCTGGGACGCCGCCACGGCGGCGGCGGGCGCCGCGGACCGGATGGTGCCGATCCTGATGACGTCCCTGGTGACGGGCCTCGGCCTGCTGCCGCTGGCGCTCGGGGCCGGGGAGCCCGGCCGCGAGATCGAGGGCCCGATGGCCCTCGTGATCCTCGGCGGCCTGATCACCTCGACGATGCTGAACCTGCTGGTCCTGCCGGTGATGGCGCTGCGCTACGCCCGGTTCCGGCGCGCGGACCCCGCGGATCTGGAACTGACCGCGGTCGGGTCCTGAGGCCGCGGTTCGCCGGCGGCCCTACCACCAGCTCGCGCGGGTCTCGGGCGCGGGCGGCCGGCTGCTCGTCGCCGGGCGCAGGGAGTGGTCGAGGGCGGCGAGCACGCGGCGCACGGCCTCCTCGTAGGTCGCCGCCACCGGTTCGCGCGGCCGGGCGAGCGCGACCGGGACGGTCTCGTCGAGGCGCCCGGGCCGCGGGCGCATCACCACCACCCGGTCGGCCAGGGTGACGGCCTCCCCGACATCGTGCGTGACGATCAGGATCGTCGGCTTCGATTCGGCCCAGAGACCGAGGAGCTGGTCGTGCAGCCCCTTCCGGGTGAAGGCGTCGAGGGCCGAGAACGGCTCGTCGAGGAGCAGCACCCGCGGCCGCGCCACGAAGGCGCGGGCGATCGCCACGCGCTGCTGCTGCCCGCCGGACAGCTCCCGCGGCCAGCGACCGCCGTGCTCGGCGAGCCCGACGCGCTCCAGGGCGTGGGCGACGCGGGCGCGGCGCTCGGACCGGGACAGGTCGGCGAGGCCGAAGCCGACATTGCCGGCCACGTCGAGCCAGGGCAGCAGGCGTGGCTCCTGGAAGACGACGCCCACGCTCGGATGGGGCGCGCGGATCGTCTCGCCGTCGACCGCGACGGCGCCCGCGCTCGCGTGGTCGAGCCCCGCGATCAGCCGGAGCAGGGTCGTCTTCCCGCAGCCCGAGCCGCCGATCAGCGCGACGATCTCGCCCTGCTCGACCGACAGGTCGATGCCCGCGAGCGCCTGCGTGCCGTCCGCGTAGGTCTTGGAGAGGTCGTCGACGGTCAGCACGGGCGTCTCTCGGCGGGCGTGGCGTGGGGATCGCGGCGCGGGGCGGCCTTCCGGTCCGCGGCGCGCGTCCGGGACGGCGCCGCGGTCACAGGCTGTCCCGCACGGTATCCTGCCACCGGGTCAGGGGGGCTGTCAGCGTGACCAGGGCCATGTCGGCCGCCTTGCCGACGAGGGCGAAGGCGATGATCGCCGCCACGATCTGATCGGGCTTGCTGAACTGCTGGCCGTCCACCAGCAGGTAGCCGAGACCCTCCGAGGCGCCCATCAGCTCCGCCGCCACGACGAACAGGAAGCCGAGGCCGAGCCCCGTGCGCAGGCCCACCAGGGTCGCCGGCAGCACGGCCGGCAGCAGGATCCGGCGGGCGAGGGCGAGGCGGGACAGGCGGAAGATCCGGCCGACCTCGACCAGCTTGCGATCGACCGAGGCGATCGCGCCCGAGACGCCGACATAGACCGGGAAGAACACCCCCACGGCGATCAAGAGGACCTTCGGCGTCTCCAGGATGCCGAACCACAGGATGAAGAGCGGCACCCAGGCGAGCGACGGGACGGCCCGCAGCGCCTGCAGGCTCGGGTCGAGGAGCCAGCGCAGCGGCGGGACCGTGGCCACGAGGGCGCCGGCCAGGATCCCGGCCGCCGCGCCGCAGAGGAAGCCGAGGCCGACCCGCACGAGGGTCGCCTCGACATGCATCCAGAGATCGCCCGAGACGGCCAGGGCCCAGAGGGTCGCGGCGATCCGGCTCGGCGGCGGGAGCAGCCGCCCCGACGCCGCGCCGCTCGCGACCGCGATCTCCCAGCCGATCGCCAGGACGAGCGGCAGCAGCAGACCCAGGCCGGCGCGACCGCCCCGCCGCAGAAGCGGCACGCGGCCGCTCACTGTCCGGCGACGGGATTGAAACGCGCGTCGAGCAGCCCGTCGACGGCGGCGGACACGTCGGTGCCCGCCGGGATGATCCCGGCCTGCTGCAGGGCGGTGCCGGCCGCCTTGATCGACTGCGCCTGGGCCGGGCCGATCGCCGGCTGGGAGAGGTCGGTCCGCTCGAGCTGCCGGGCGATCACCGCCTCGGGCAGCTTGGTCGCCGCCACGAGGGCCGCCGCGAGCGCCTGCGGGTTGGCCAGCGCGTAGGCGCGCGCCCGCTCGTAGGCCGTGACCACCGTCCGGACGAGGTCGGGATGGGCGGTGGCGAAGTCCTCCCGGACGTCGAGCAGGCCCCAGGTGTTCGCCGCGGCGTCGCGGTAGACCAGCACGTCGCCGTTCTCGATCTCGGACGCCGCCATCATCGGGTCGAGGCCGGCCCAGGCATCGACGTCGCCGCGGTCGAGGGCGGTCCGCCCGTCCGCGTGCTGCAGCAGCACGAGCTTGGCGTCGCGCTCGGTGAGGCCGGCGCCCTGGAGCGCGCGGATCAGGAAGATGTGCGGATCGGTGCCCCGGGTGACGGCGACGCGCTTGCCCTTCAGGTCGGCGGGCTTGGTGATGCCGCTGTCCTTGCGGGTCACGAGCGCCGTCCATTCGGGGCGCGAGTAGGCGTAGATCGCCTTGATCGGGTTGCCGTTGATGCGCGCCACGAGGGCCGCCGCGCCGGCCGCCGACCCGAAATCGATGGCGCCGGCGTTCAGGAACTCGAGGGCCTTGTTGGAGCCGAGCGACTGGACCCAGCGGACCTTGATGCCCCGCGGCGCCAGCGCCTCCTCCAGGAAGCCCTTCTCCTTCAGGAGCAGACCGACCGGGTTGTAGGTCGCCCAGTCCAGGCGGATCTCCTTCGGGTCGTCGGCGCGGGCCTCGCTCGGCGCGAGCGCGCCGAGGCAGGCCAGGGCGAGGCCGGCGGCCAGGAGGGATCGGCGGGTGGAGCGCATGGTCGGGCCTGATGTCGTGGCGAAACGGAGGGCGGGGTGCGGGGCCGGCGCGGGGCAGGGGATCCGCGCCGCGGCGCGGTCCCGAGCGGTCTCGTTCGGGCGGCTGGGTTCAGGGGCGCGGCGCCGTCGGCGTAACGATCGGCCGGGCGCATCCGGCGCGTCCGAGACCGGGGACCGCCCCGATCGCGCGATCCGCGCCGACACATCCCCCGGCTGCGGGATCACGCCCGGTCCGCCCCTGCGTCTTCATCGTACCTGCGCGGCCCTCGGCGTGACTGTGAATACAAGATCCTGTCGGCCGGTCGCGGAGTCAACAAAAGGGCTTTCTCTACTTCGCGGCGTCGAAGCAAGAATTTTCGGTCGGCCGACCCAGGACGAGAAGAAATTACGCGTCCGCGCGCGCGAGGAGCGGCGTCTGTCCTCCCCAGCCGCGCCGCGGCCACGCTGGAGCCGCGCGGCCCGCACTCACGTGAGACCGCGGCTGCGGGCTGACGGTTCCTTCCGGCGCCCGAAGGCGCGCCAGGGTGGCGGCTGCCACGACGGTTGAACCGCCAACGCTCGACTGTGGGAAGCGATCCGCGCCCGCGCCAGGACTGTAACCGTTGCCGCATCGCCGAGCGACGTGCAGAGTTCGATGTCTCCGGCACGGGGGGAACTCTGCCATGGTCTCGAGAATCGTCGTGATCGGCGGCGGCTTCGCCGGTCTGTGGGCCGCCGCCGCCGCGGCGCGCGCCCGGACCGAGTTCGGCCTCGGCGACCGCGTCGCGGTCACGGTGATCGCGCCGGACCCGTTCCACGTCATCCGGGTCCGCTGCTACGAGGCCGATCTCGGCGCCCTGCGCGTGCCCCTCGACGACGTGCTCGGGCCGATCGGCGTGGAACGCCGCGAGGCGCGCGCGATCGACATCGACCCCGCGGCGCGCACGGTCACGGTCGAGTCCGCGGTGTCGTCCGCAGCGTCGTCTGCCGCGTCGTCTGCCGCGTCGTCGGGCGTCGTCGAGACGCTGGCGTACGACCGCCTCATCCTCGCCGCCGGAAGCCTGCTGTGGCGCCCCGAGATCCCGGGAATCGCGGGCGCCTTCGATGTCGACACCTTCGCGGGGGCCCAGGCCCTCGCGGCGCATCTCGATCGTCTCGGTGACCCGGGCGGGCCGGATGAGGCCGGCCGCTGGACCGCCGTCGTCATCGGCGGCGGCCTGGTGGGACTGGAACTCGCCTGCGAGCTGCCCGCCCGGCTCGCCGCTGCCAGGGACCGGGCCGGGGCCACGGGTCCGGTGCGGACCATCCTGATCGACCACGCGCGCGAGGTCGGGAGCGCCATGGGCGCGGCGGCCCTGCCGGGGATCCGCGAGGCCTTGCGCGATGCCGGCGTGACCTGCATCGGCGGTGCGCGGGTTGGTGCCGTCGATCGCGCCGGGGTGACGCTGGCGGACGGGACGCGCCTGCCGGCGTGGACGAGTGTCTGCGCCACCGGCATGCGGGCGAGCCCGCTGGGCGGCACGCTCGGCCTCCCCCTCGACCCGCTCGGGCGCCTGCCCGTCGACGCCTTCCTGGCCGTCCAGGGGCTCGCTGGCGTCTACGCGGCCGGCGACATCGCCTCGGCTGCGGCGGACGATGCCGGTCATCGCACGGTGATGTCGTGCCAGCACGCCCGGCCGATGGGGCGGTTCGCGGGTTTCAACGCGGTCTGCGATCTCGCCGGCCGGCCGGAGCGGCGGCTGCGCTTCGCCGCGCCCGACTACGTCACCGTGCTGGATCTGGGCGCCTGGGGGGCGGTCTACACCGCCGGCTGGGATCGCGGCACGCTGGTCTCGTCGGGCGCCGCCGCGAAGGCGACGAAGCAGATCATCAACGGCACGCGCATCTATCCGCCCCTCGACCGCGACGCCGCGTCCATCCTGGCCGCGGCCGCGCCGATCATCCAGGCCGCGCCCACGACGCAGGCCGCGCGATGACGCCGGCCCGATCGCGGCCGGTCCGGGAGTCCGGTCGTCGGCGGTCGATAACCTGGCGAAACCGCTCGAAGCGCCTCGGAAATTGGGATCGATCCAGGGGAAGATTGTCGAGCCTTCCCGTCCGGGCCTGCCGAGACTGATCGGGCCGCCACGAACTGTCCGGGATTCGCGCCGCCGCGCCGCCGATTAACCACCCATTAACCATACCGGAGATTGTATTAGCTATTGCCAAAATCCCGCCAGGGTAGAGCCATCATGGTCGCGGCCCCCACAGCCACGTGGTCCCACATCCTCTCGCAGGTCGCCGACAGCCTGGACCGCTTCGTCGAGGGACCGTCCGCCGAGATCCTGAAGCTCAAGCCGTCCTTCGACACGGTCGAGGGGCCGGCCGCGCTGTCCGCGCCGCGCATCGAGCCCGTCGCGCACCCGCCGATCCTGCCGGAACCCGCGGTCAACGACGCGGGTCCCGCGCCGGTCCCCTGCGAGTCCGAGGCGGTGTCGGACTGGATGAGCACGCTCGACATCATCACCGGCATGGCCGGCCGTGCCGAAGCGCAGAAGCAGCGCCTGCAGGAGCAGAGCATGTCGCACGAGGCCGCCCTGGCCGCCGCGCAGCGCGCGCTGGCGGAGACCCGGCACCGCCTGCAACTGTCCGAGATGCGCGTCCGCGAGGTCGAGGCCCGCGCCGATATCCGGCTGCAGCGCGTCCAGGCCGAGGCGGACGCCCAGGTGCAGGACATCCGCGCGGAGGCCGAGGCGCGCGTCCGGACGATCCGCGCGGAGGCCGAGGCCTGGGTTCGGGCCGCCGAGGAGCAGGTCCGCGTCGCCGACCTGCGCGCGGAGACCGCGGAGAAGTGGCTCGGCCGGATCGACGCGGCCGCCAAGGCGCTCCTTCTGGGCGGCCACGTGAGCCGCGGGCCGGCGGGCGCCTGAGGCCGAGGGCCCGGGGCCGGGCCATGTCCGCGTCGGGCACCCGGCCCCACCGCGGCGCCGCTTCAGGCCGTCCGCCGGGACCCGTTTCCGGACGCGCTCCGCGCCGAGGACGGAGCGCCGCGGTCTCCCGCGCGGTCGAGGCCGGATCGCCGATCCGCGGGTGGACCGTACCGATCCGGTCTGTCGCCGTCGCGGCACTCGCCCTGGCGCTGCCCCTCTGCGGCTGCGTCTCCGGCCGCGCCCCGTCCGCCGACATCGCCGTGGCGGAGCCTCCGACGGCCGCGCCGGCCGCGGCGCGGCCCCCCGATCCGGCCCTCGACCCGGCCATCGTCGCGGATTCGTCCGGGTGGCGCCTGCGGCTCACCCACCTCTGAGGCGCGGCCTTCCCGGCACGGCCGATCTCCTCGGCGGCCTCCGCGCCCGCTCAGAGTCCGAACGTCACCCGACCGCGTTCATCGATCCGCCAGGCCGGGTTCCAGGCGATCTCCCAGGCATGTCCGTCCGGATCGCTCAGATATCCGCGGAATCCGCCGTGGGGCGGTTCGTCGGCCGCGCGCAGGAGCGTCCCGCCCGCCGCGACGAGCCGCGCGATGGTGGGCGCGACGTCGCCGCGGTTCGGGACGTTGTGGGCGAGGCAGAACGCGCTCGGGCTCGGTTCGCTCGCGCGCCGCATGTCCTGGTCGAGGTTGGGGTTCTGCCAGGTTCCGAGCATGAACCCGTTCATCTGGTAGAAGACGATCTCGTCGTTCTCGAACACGGGAGCCCAGCCGAAGCCGTCGCCGTAGAAGGTGCGCGACCGGCCGAGCGATGAGACGCCGAGCGTGATGACCGAGATCTGCTGCTGCATCGTCGGATCCTAGCATCCGACACGGGCGCGTCGCGCGAAATCTCGAAGGCCTTGCGCCGTCGACACGATGCCAGTCGGCCAGCGCACGCGGTGGACGGGCCCATTCTCCGGCCGCGCGCTCGGCGCCGACGCGCCGCTCTCTCGATCCTCAGTCTTACAGAATGTTCACGTCGTCGAAGGGCAATTGTCAGCTAGGCAGCGCAACCCGGGAAGCGATCAGGGATTGACGAGGGAGAGCAGAGTTGAAGAGCTCTCAGGCCCCGGCAGGGGCGATTCACTTCAGGGAGTCGAGACGATGATCGATCCTGGCACTTTCCGCGAAGCCATTCTCGCTGTGGTTGTTCTTGGAGGAGGGGCTCTCGTGGTCGAACAGTACATCCGCACCCGCGCCTGGCCGCGTTCCCGGCAGAATGGCCCGGATTGCGGGGAGCGCACGCGCTGAGCCGCGCACGATCCCGAACGATCCGGCGACGGATCCGGCGATGGAGCGGAGATCTCCGAGGCGGTCGGCGCGAACCTCGAGGATCTCCGCGGCGGCGCGCGCGGGAGCGTCCGCCCGGATCACGCCTGCCGCGCGGCGGCCGTGACGGAGGTCGACCGGGTTCGTCCGATACTGCCGGACTTCGCAGGTCGTAAGCAACGCGGTCCACGAATATTGCTCGCCGACCGCGTCGTCGCCTATTCTCGACGCTGAAGGCCCGCCAAGACAGGCCGGCGAATGAGGGCGCGATCATGGGCGCGAACCGGCGACACGCGGTCCCGGACTTCTCGGGCTACCCGGACCTCGTCGTGATCTATCTCGGGATGAAGGTCCGCACCCTGGCCGGCGTGAAGACCCTGCTCGGCTTCGGGCCGCGGATCGACAGGGTCGGCGCGGCGCGGCCAGAGGGCCTCCTGCACTACGAGAACAACATCATCTTCAGCCTGCGCCCGCTCCATGTCGGCATGCGCTGGTATTGGCGGGACATGGACAGCATGGTCGCGTGGTCCAAGTCCGAGCCGCACCGGATCTGGTGGCGGGATTTCCTGCGCGACACGCGCGGCGTCGGCATCTGGCACGAGACCTACCACATGCGCGGCGGCATGGAGGCGATCTACCACGACATGGCCGAGCCGGTCGGATTCGCGGCCTTCATGCCGATGCAGGAGGCAAGGGGCTCGCTGGCGGCTCGGCACGGGCGTTACGCCTCGTCCGACCTGCGCGACCTCCCCGCCGACAACGCGCCGGACGCCGCAGTCCCGCGCTGAACCTCCGGCCGCCCGGCCGGAGTTCCGGTGCGGCGGATGAGCCGTGCGCGACGCGGGGTCCGCCCGTGCGCACGGTTCGGCTGGACACCGGCCCGCGCGGAAGGCACGGAGCGGAGCAGGCACGATGACGGTCGGTTCGATGAGACAGGGTACCCTGCGCCTCGGCGCCTTCTTCTACGCGACCGGCCACCACGTCGCGGGCTGGCGCCATCCCTCCAGCGAGGCCGACGGCGGGCTCGTCCTGGAGCGCTATGTCGGCTGGGCGCAGCGCGCCGAGGCCGCGAAGTTCGACCTCATCTTCCTGGAGGACGGGAGCGGGATCCGCGACCTCGACCTGCGGTCGAGCGAGCGCACCGCGCGCTCGACCCATTTCGAGCCGCTGACGCTGCTGTCGGCCCTCGCGGCGGTGACGAGCCGGATCGGTCTCGTCGCCACCACCTCCACCAGCTTCAACGAGCCCTTCAACGTCGCGCGCCGGTTCGCCTCCCTCGACCATCTCAGCGGCGGGCGCGCCGGCTGGAACCTCGTGACCTCCGCGACCGACGCGGAGGCGGCGAATTTCGGCGGCGACCGGATCGGCCGTCACGCCGACCGCTACGAGCGCGCCGAGGAATTCGCGGACGTGGTCCTCGGCCTCTGGAACACCTGGGACGACGGCGCCGTGATCATCGACCGCGCGAGCGGCCAGTTCTCGAAGCCGGACGGCTTCCGCCCGCTGGATCACCGGGGCAAGCATTTCGAGGTCCGCGGTCCGCTCAACATCTCGCGGACGCCGCAGGGCCAGCCCGTGCTGGTGCAGGCCGGCGCTTCCGGGCCCGGCAAGGACCTCGCGGCGCGGACCGCCGAGATCGTCTTTACCGCGAACCAGACGCTGGAGGAGGCGGTCGAGTTCTACGGCGATCTCAAGGGGCGCATGCCCGGCTTCGGTCGTGCGCCGGATGATCTGAAGATCATGCCCGGCCTGTTCCCCGTCGTCGGGCGCAGCGAGGCCGAGGCGCGGGCGAAGTTCGAGGCGCTTCAGGACCTGATCGACCCGGTGGTCGGGCTGGCGCTGCTCGGTCGCATGATCGGCGGCCACGATCTGTCGGGCTACGATCCCGAGGGGCCGGTGCCGGAGTTGCCCGAGACCGAAGGCATCAAGTCCCGCCAGCAGCTCATGTTCGACCTCGCCCGCCGCGAGGGCCTGACCCTACGCCAGCTCTACCTGCGCATCGCCGGCGCGCGCGGCCACTCGCAGATCGTCGGCACGCCGGCCCAGATCGTGGACGAGATGGAGGCGCGGTTCCTGGCCGGCGGGGCGGACGGCTTCAACATCATGCCGCCGACGCTGCCCGGCGGCCTCGACGACTTCATCGTGCTGGTCCTGCCGGAGCTGCGGCGGCGTGGCCTGTTCCGCACCGAGTACGAGGGCCGGACGCTGCGGGACCATCTCGGCTCGCGCCCGCCGGCCGGGTTCGGCCCCGGTCGGGCCGCGGTGTAGCGGCGGGCCTCTTCCCGGGTCCGATCGGGCGAGGCGTCGCGACCCCCTGCGGCGTCTCGGACCGCATCATGATTGCGCACAAGCGATCCCCGCTGTGGTACAGCCACGCCACGAGGGCCGAAGGCCGCCATCGGCGAGTCGTGACAGGGGCGACCGGGCATTGACGGATCAGCAGGAACGCACGCGTTTCGAGGCGGAATTCGCCCGCACCGACGCGAGCACTGACCCCTTCGTCTCCGCCGTCCGGGCGACGCGGATGCCGATGCTGATCACCGATCCCCATCAGCCGGACAACCCCATTGTCTTCGTCAACGCCGCCTTCTCCAAGTTGACCGGGTACGGCCACGACGAGATCATCGGCCGGAACTGCCGGTTCCTTCAGGGGCCCGAGACCAGCAAGGCCGACATCGCGAAGATCAGGGCGGCGATCGCCCGCCGCGTGCCGATCGAGATCGAGCTCCTGAACCACAAGAAGAACGGCGAGCTCTTCTGGAACCGGCTGCTGATCTCGCCGGTCTTCGATCGCGACGGGGAGCTCACCTACTTCTTCGCGTCGCAGTTCGACGTGACGCTGGAGCGGGAGAAGCTCGCGCGGATGCAGCGCGACCGGGAGGCGCTCGAGCAGGAGATCGAGCGCCGCACCAGCGACCTCACCCGCAGCGAGGAGCGGCTGCGATTCATCCTGAAGGCCGGACGTTTCGGCTCGTGGACCCTCGATCTCGCCGACATGCGGCTCGTGGCCTCCGAGACCTGCAAGGAGAACTTCGGGCGGGTGCCGGGCGAGGCGTTCAGCTACGAGGACCTGATCGCCGCGATCGAGCCCGAGGACCGGCCGCGCATGCAGGCGGCGGTGCAGACCTCGATCCGCGAGCACAGCGACTACGACATCGAGTACCGGGCGCGCACGCCCGGCGGCGAGCTTCGCTGGCTGCAGATCCGGGGTCAGACCTTCTACGACTCGGTCGGGCAGCCGCTGAGCATGGCCGGCGTCTCCATCGACGTGACCGAGCGCAAGCGCGCGGAGGAGCACCGCGCCCTCCTGGCCGACGAGCTGAACCACCGGGTGAAGAACTCGATGGCGACCATGCAGTCGATCGCGCACCAGACCCTGCGCAACGCCGCCTCCCTGGAGGAGGCGCACAGGACCCTCGACGCGCGGCTGCACTCGCTCTCGGCGGCCCACGACGTCCTGACCCGCCAGAGCTGGATCGGCGCCACGCTCGACGTCATCGTGGAGGGCACCCTCCAGGCGTTCCGGGGCGGGGCGGGACAGCGCTTCCTGATCAACGGACCGGAGGTGTGGCTGACGCCGCGCCTGACGCTCGCCTTCACGATGGCGCTGCACGAACTGGCGACCAACGCCGTGAAGTACGGCGCCCTGTCGAACGACCGTGGGCGAGTGGTCCTGAACTGGGACGTGGTCGACGGGGCGACGCCGGCCCGTCTCTGGTTCCGCTGGGAGGAGGTCGGCGGACCCGCGGTGACGGCACCGGCCCGCGGCGGGTTCGGCACGCGCCTCATCGAGCGGGCGCTGGCCGCCGAGATGGGCGGCTCGGCCGAGATCGAGTACCGCCCCCGCGGCGTGGTCTTCACGCTGGACGCGCCGCTGCCCGACCGCGCGTCCGCCGCGGCGGAGGCGACGGTCTGAGGATCGCGTCCCGCGGGCCCGCCGCCGGTCAGGTCATGCGGGTCAGGACGGTCTCGTTCCAGAGCCTGCGGTGCAGGAACGCCATCGCGGCGTGGCCGAGCACGACGACGAGGAGAGTGAAGCCCAGCCAGTAGTGGAACAGGTCGGCGGGCAGCATCATCCACTCGATCTTCGTCTCGCGCGCCGGCATCACCGGGATGCCGTAGGGCGCGAAGGGCTTGCCCGATCCGTACTGGCGCAGCAGCGCGAGGCTCGGGACCAGGACCATCAGGAGATAGATCAGGCCGTGACCGGCCGCGACCGCGCGCCCCGGCGCGCCCGGATGGGCGGGGCGCCGGTGAAGATTCGCGAGGCCCCACACTCCGCGCAGGAGCACGAGCACGAACAGGGTGAAGCCGAGGGTGAAGTGGCTGCCGCCGATGAGGCGGGTGAGCGCCGCATCGCCGATCGTGACGTAGAGCAGCGCCCCGGTGAATTGCCAGGCGAACAGGGCCGCCATCACCCAGTGGAAGCCGCGGCTGACGCGGCCGTACCGCTCCGGCGTGTCCAGCCAGACGGTCCGCGATGCGGTGGCGTGGCCGCTCTGCCCCGTCACGCGGCGTTCTCGGTCCAGAGGTCACCGGCCAGGCCGTCCCCGCGCAGGATCTCGGAGGCCGCGCTGGTGAGCGCCTGATCCGGTCCGGGCTGGCGCAGGTAGGTGGCGAGATCGCGCGACAGCCGCTCCAGCGGATGGCCGCGCAGGAAGCCCTGGAGGCCGACCGAGCGCTGGGCCAGCTGGAGGATGTCGAGGCCGGCGCGCTCGACCGCGAGGCGGACCAGGTTGATGTAGGCGACGACGCGCTCCGGCGGCATCGCCGCGTCCGACGCGACCTGCGCCCCGCGCTCGACCCAGAGACGCGCGCCCTCGACCGCGATGGCGCCCTCGCCGAGGCGCGCCAGCTGGTGCGGATCGCTCCCCCGGCCGAGGCGGCGCAGATGGCCGCGCCAGGCATCGAACACGGCCTCGATGCCGCCGAGTTGCACCGCCGCGAAGCGCCACGCGCCGCCCGAGAAGGCCGGCTGCCGGAAGTAATCGTCGGGCTGGCCGAGGATATCGTCGGCTGCGAAGGCGAGGCCGGTGAAGTCGATCGTGCCGGTCGCCGAGGCGCGCATGCCCTGCGCCCGCCACGCCGAGAGATCGGACCGCGTGCCGGCGTCGAGCGGCACCACCATCATCGCCGTGCCGCCATGTCCCGGATGCCGGGCGGTGACGAGGGCGCGGGTGACGAAGCCGGCGCCCGACGCGAAGGTCTTCACGCCGCGGAGATGGCCGTCGACGTCCGAGGCCTCGATCGTGAGGCCGCCTTCCCCCGGCTCGGTGTTCCAGACACCGAACAGATGGCCGGCGCGCGCGTCGGCGAACAGGGGGACGCGCTGGGCGGGTGAGCCGTACCGGGCGACGAGCTGGAGGGCGTTGACGTGACCTTCGTAGACCCGGCCGAGAGCGAGGCTTCCGTAGCCGACCAGCCGCAGAACCTCCGCCAGGGCACCGGCGCCCGGCTCCGTCCCGAGGCCCGCGCCGCCGTGATCCACCGGCACGGGCGCGGCGAGCAGCCCCAGGCGGGCGAGATCGGCGATGTCATCCAGTGGGAAGCCGTCGTCGTGATCCTGGGCGTCGGCGCGCGCGGGCGCCGACGCGGCGATCGCGCGCGCGGCCGCCTCGGAATCGTAGACGGGATCCAGGCGGGTCCACTGATCCATGCGCCTGACTCCTCTCAGAGCGCCACCGCGTCGACATCCAGGCGAATGGCCGCTGAGGGGCGGTTGCCCACGGTCGCGCGCTCGGGTCTCGTCACGTATGGGCCCCCATTGCCCGCAGAAGATGCGGAAGATCCTAAAAAACTAACCTAAGACTGAGCCATCCTTTCCCCGGCCGCGGCTGCGACCAATGCGACCGTCGTCGATCCGGGCTGCTCTCAGTTCAGCGTCCGGTTGGCGCGCAGCCGCGCCACGGCCAGATCGACGAACGTCCGCACCTTCGCGGGCGCGTGCCGGCCTTCCGGGTACAGGACGTGGACGGGCAGCGGCGCTTCCTCGTAGTCGGCGAGCACGATCTGCAGGCGGCCGTCCCGCAGGTCCGGGCCGATCTGGTAGTTCAGGACACGCGCCAGCCCCCAGCCCGACCGTGCGGCGCCGATCGAGACCTCGTTGGTGTTGCCCTCCAGAGTGGGGCGGACGACCACCCGCTCGTTCCGGCCGAACCGCCACTCCGGCGACGCGAAGGCCCCGGTGGAGACGGCGATCCGGTGGCGCTTGAGATCCGCCGGGGTCGCCGGCACGCCGTGCCGCGCGAAGTAGTCCGGGGCGCCGCAGATGACGTGGCGCACCGACCCGACTCGAGCGGCCGTGAACCCGGAATCGGTCAGGTGGCCGATGCGGATCGCCACGTCGATTCCCTCCTCCACCATGCTGACCGGCCGGTCGACGAAGAGGGTCCGCGCCACCATGGTCGGGTAGGTGTCGAGGTAGTCGGTGACGATCGGGAGCACGTGCATCCGTCCGAACAGGACCGAGGCCGTCACCGCGAGCGTGCCCGACGGCGTCGCGTTGGAGCCGGCCGCCGCCGATTCCGCCTCGGCGATGTCGGCCAGGATCCGCCGGCAATCCTCGTAGTACCGGCTGCCCGCTTCCGTGAGCTTCACGGAGCGGGTCGTCCGGATCAGGAGGCGGGCGCCAATGGTCTCCTCGAGCGCCGCCACGGCGCGCGTCACGGCCGGCGGGCTCATGTGCAGGAGGCGGGCGGTCTGCGCGAAGCTCGCCGTCTCGGCGACCTTCGCGAAGATGCGCATGGCCTGCCACCGATCCATAGCCTCGCTCCGGGTTCTCGCGGCCGGGTCGCGACGCTCACGCCCGATCCGGCCCGCCGCGTCGGCGTCCCGGCCGATCGGTCAGAAGCCGAAATGGCTCAGGCCCGGATGGTCGTCCGGCCGGCGCCCGAGGGGCCAGTGAAACTCGCGGTCCGATTCCGCGATCGGCAACGCGTTGATGCTGCTGTGCCGATAGCGCATCAGCCCGTCGTCGGCGAGGCGGACCTTCGTGATCGTGCTCTGCGCGTCGAAGGGCGGCGGCGGCGGACGGGACAGGACGGGCTCCTTGCCCTCGGGGAAGGTTCAGCCCGGCTCCGGCAGCGGCGCAGGATGATCCGCCGGCGCCGGTCCCGCAACGCGGAACACGGCGCGCGCCGTGCCGTCGCGCGCGTCAGAGCGCCAGCTGCACCCGGTCCGTGCCCTCCGCGGGCACCGCGGAGCAGATCAGCACCTCGTCCTCAGCCACCGGTGCGCTCGGTTCCCTCAGATAGGTCACCGCGCCGGCGAGCAGCTTGGTGCGGCAGGTCCCGCAGCTGCCCTCGCGGCAGCTGAACTCCGGTGCGAGACCCCGCGCCTCGGCGAGGTCGAGGAGGCTGCCCGAATCCGGCGTCCAGCGCGCTTCCTTGCCGGTGTCGAGGAAGGCGACCGGCACCGTCTCCGTGGAGGCCGGCGGGCGCGGGGGCACGGCCGCCGTTCCGGCGTCGCGGATGAGCCCCGAGGGACCGAACGCCTCCGCGTGAATCCGGTCGTCCGCCACGTTGTAGCCGCGCAGGCCATCATAGAGCGCCTGGGTGAAGGCCGACGGGCCGCACAGGTAGAAATCGTAATCCGCGAAGGCCAGGAACCGCGTGAGCAGGGCCATGTCGATCCGGCCCGCGGCCTCGTAATCGACGCCAGCCGCGGCATCGGAGACATCGCTCAGGACGCGCACGATCCGCACGGCGCCCTGCGCCGCCGCGGCGAGTTCGGACAACTCCCGGTCGAAGGCGCGCTCGGCGCGGGTGCGGGCGGCGTAGACGAGCGTGGTCGGCCGGATCTTGCGGGTGCGCAGGCCCTCGTAGACCACGTGCCGGAGCATCGCGAGGAGCGGCGTGATCCCGACGCCGCCGGCGAGCAGCACGGCCGGGCGCGCCGCGCTCGCATCGAGGGTGAAGCCGCCGCCGGGGGCGCGCGCCTCGACGATGTCGCCGACCTGGACTCGGTCGTGAAGGTGCCGCGAGACGGTGCCGTCGCGCTTCACGCTGATCCGGTAGGTCGGGTCCGAGGGCGCGACCGAGAGCGTGTAGGTTCTTATGACTGGCGCGTCTGCCCCCGGCAGCGTGACGCGGATCGGCAGGTGCTGGCCCGCGCGGTGCGGGAGCCGCCCGGCCCCGTCGTCCGGGGTCAGGTGGAAGGACCGGATCGTGCGGCTCTCGTCGACGATCTCGGCTACCCGGAACGGCCGCCACTGCGTCGCGCGCTCGGCCGCCCGGACGCGGTCGGCGGCCTCCGCCCAGTCGCCGGTCATCAGCGCGTTCGGCGACCAGCCGTCCGGCCGGAACGACCAGCGCAGCGGCAGGGCACCGCGTCGGCGGATCACCCGGCGCGGCCGGAAGCTCCAGAGCCGCTCGGCGCCCTGGAAGGCCGCGATCTCGGGCGAGTCCAGGATCACCTCGGCGTCGCCGGTCAGCTGCAGGAGATCGCCCGTCTCGAAATCGGTGAAGACCAGGCCGGCCCTGCTGTTCAGGAAGATGTTCCCGAGCGTGGCGAAGAACAGGTTGCCGGCGAAGTCGGGGATGGTCAGCGTGCCGTCCGCGGCGATGCGGACGAACCCCGCCTTGCCGCCGCGATGCGAGACGTCGACCTGGCGCCGGCCCTCCCGGTCGGCGTAGGAGGCCACGAAGAACGTGTCCGCCGCCGCGATCAGGCCGCGGGCTTCCGGGTCGAGCTTCGTGCTCTCCTCGGCGGGGGCCGGAGCGGGGGCGCCCGGCTCGCCGACGAAGCTCATGTCGCGCAGCTGGATGTATTGCGGGCAGTTCCCGAAGCTCTGGTCGACGGCGAAGTGCAGGGCTCCGCCGGCCGTGGAGCGGACGAGGCCGTTGACGCGGTTGCGGCGGCGGCTGTCCAGCGCGATCCCGAGGAGGCCGATTGCGTCGCCGTCGCCCGTGCCATCGGACGCAGGGTCGGCCGGGTCCGGCCGCGCGGCGATGTCGAGGGTCGTGGCGGTCGGCGAGGTGATGAAGCCGGGACGGCCAGCCAGGAGCGTGGCCCAGACGTCGCCCTGCCGGTCGACGCTGCCCAGCACGATGAACGGGATCTCCGCGAAGAAGGCGCGGTGCTGATCGGGCATGAAGTCCCGCACCACCCGCTGGCCGATCACCGCCATCCGGTCGGCGGCGCCGACCGTCTCCTGGATGGACGTCTCGCCGGCATGCCATGTCGGCAGCGTCGCAAGGGTCTGACCGTCAGCCATCTTCGCGCCCTCCATCTGCATCCGCCCCGGGCGCGGGTGCGCCCGGGGCCTTCCGGTCACGCCGCGGCCGTGAGGCCTGCGGGGGTCTGGGCGAAGGGGACGAAGCCCGGCAGGCCCTCGATCCGGCGCAGGAAGGCCCCGACCCGCGGGTAGCCCGACAGGTCCACGTTCCCCTCCGGGGCGCGGGCGAGGTAGCTGTAGACCGCCACGTCCGCGACGGTCGGCCGCTCGGCCGCGAGCCAGTCCCGGCCATCGAGATGCGCCTCGAGCCGCCCCAGGAGCGTATGCGCCCGGGCGATCACCTCCTCCGGGTTGAACGTGGCGCCGAACACCGTGATCAGCCGCGCGGCCGCCGGCCCGTAGGCGAGCTCGCCCGCCGCGACCGAGAGCCAGCGCTGGACCGCCGCCGCGGCGCGCGGATCCTCGGGCAGCCAGTCGGACCGGCCGAGCCGTTTCGCCACGTAGACGAGGATGGCGTTGGAATCGGAGACGATCACGCCGTCGTCGTCGAGCACCGGCACCTGACCGAACGGGTTCATGGCCAGGAAGGCCGGCGTCTTGTGTCCGCCCGCCTTCAGGTCGACCTCGATCAGCTCGTGCGGGGCCTCGACCAGGGATAGGAACAGGCGGGCCCGGTGCGCGTGGCCCGAGAGGGGATGGTGGTAGAGCTTCATGACCGTGGATCTCCGTCGGGGGCCGGGATCGCCCCGGGCCGTATGAGGAGAATGCCGCCGCGTTAGGGCGAGCAGAATAGGCGTTCTCCGCAGTTCATCATTCCGGAAATCGGAATAATCGCGCGGGCCAAAGGTGCCGAGCGATCCTGTGCCGGCCTGGCGCGGCCGTCCTCCGCCTCGCCTCCGCGGGGACAGGCGCCGCGGACGGGCTTGGCACAGAGGCCGATCAGCGACCCGGGAAGCAATCATCAAGACGCCTGTTCCGAAAAGACTGCGCGGGACTTGACACCGAGGCCATTACCGAGGAGCCTAGTTTTCAGGCGCGGGGCAAAGCTGCCCAGTTTCGCGCCAATACGTCACCATCTTTCACGGCGATGCCGCCCGCAGTGCTTCCGCACTGGCGGGCTTTTTGCGTTCTGAAGGATTGCATGGGCCTCAGCCATCACCGCATCGGCATCCTGTTCTCCACGGACGGACCCTACGGTCTCGTCGGGCGGGCGATGCTGAACGGCGCGCTCCTGGCGATCGACGAGGTGAACGCGCGGGGCGACTGCGTCCTGGAACCGGTGATCCGCGATCCGCAGGGCGCCCTCGCGGGCTACGTCGCCGGCGCCGAGCGGCTCCTCGACGCGGGGATCCGCCACGTCGTCGGCTGCTACACCTCGTCGAGCCGCAAGGAGATCATCCCGATCTTCGAGAAGCGGGACGCCCTGCTCTGGTACCCGTCGCATTACGAGGGCTTCGAGACCTCGGCGAACGTGGTCTACACCGGGGCGGCGCCGAATCAGCACATCGTCCCGCTGGTGCGGCACCTCCTCGCCCGGGGCGGCCGCACCGCCTTCTGCGTCGGCTCCAACTACATCTGGGCCTGGGAGAACAACCGGATCCTGCGGGAGACGCTGGCGATCGCCGGCGGCGACGTCGCGGGCGAGCGCTACCTCGCGGTGGGCGAGACCGCCTTCGATCAGGTGATCGCGGCGATCCTGGCCGCGAAGCCGGACTTCGTCTTCAGCACGCTGATCGGCATCTCGGCGTACCGGTTCTTCCGCGACTTCCGGAGTGCCTGCGCGGCGCGCAGCATCGACCAGGCGCGGACCATGCCGGTGGCGAGCTGCAGCCTCGCCGAGCCGGAACTGGAGGCGATCGGGCCGGAGGCGGTCGACGGCCACCTGTCCTCCAGCGTCTACTTCACGTCGATCGACACGCCCCGCAACCGCGCCTTCATGGCGGCCTACGCGGCGCGCTTCCCCGCAGGCCCGACCCCCTCGGCGGATGCGGAATCCTCGTACATCGCGGTGCATCTCCTGGCGCGGGCGCTGGCGCGGGCCGGTACCGAGGATGCCGCGACGGTGCGCCGGGCGGCCTGCGCCGACGAGTTCGAGGCGCCCCAGGGACCGGTGCGCCTCGACGAGACGACCCTCCACGCCTGCCTGACCCCTCGGATCGGCCTCTCGACGGCGGCGGCCCGCTTCACCATCGTGGCGCAGGCCGAGGCGCCGGTCGCGCCGGACCCCTACCTGGTGCGCAGCGATCCGCGCGTCGTGCCGGTGAGCCGGCGCCCGCACCTGAAGGTGGTGCCATGACGACGCCCCGGCTGATCCAGAATTTCAGCGGCGCGCAGGCCCTGCTGATCGCGCCGCAGAGCACCGCCACGGACGTCCTGGCGAGCACCCTGATGAAGCTCGGGCTCACCGTGGCCTCGGTCGTCCCGGCCGGCGAGGCGCCGTGGCTCGATTTCGAGATCCTCGACCCCGAGCACCACATCGTCATCGTGGACGGCGACCTGCCGCTGCCGGGCCTCGCGGCGAGCGCCGTGCCTGACCTGCCGCCGGTCCCAGTGGTCGGGCTCGTGGGCGTCGAGGCGCCGAGCCGCCTCAAGGGGCTGCTCCAGCTCGGCGCGACCGGCCTGCTGCGCAAGCCGATTCACGGCGCCTCGGTCTACGCCGCCCTGTTCCTGGCGGTGAACGAGCACAACCGGCGCCGTCTCCTCGAAGAACGCCTTGCTCGCCACGAGGAGCGGAGGCGCGGTCGGCGCCACGTCGTCAAGGCGATCCTCCGGCTGATGCAGGAGCACGGCCTCGACGACGACGCGGCCTACGAGACGCTGCGGCGCGACGCCATGCGCGCCCGGCAGCCCCTGGAAGCCTACTGCGAGGCGCTGGTCCGCGCCCGTCCGTCCGTCGCCGCGCCGGCCCGCTCGCCGCGGCTGGCCCGATCCTGAAGCACGCACTCCACCCCGTAGACGAGGACGACCCGATGACGAGAACGCCCCGCGGATCCCGCCTGTCCGCCCTCGCGGCCGCCCTGCTCGCGAGCGTATCCCTGGCCGCCCCGGTGGCGCGCGCCGCCGACCCGATCAAGCTCGGTGTCCTCGAGGACCAGTCCGGCGACTTCGCGGTCGCCACCATCGGCAAGGTCCACGGCATCCAGCTCGCCGCGGACGAAATCAACGCCGCGGGCGGCATCGCCGGGCGCAAGCTGGAGCTCGTGATCTACGACACGCAGTCCGACAACACGCGCTATCAGGAATTCATGCGCCGGGTGCTCCAGCGCGACAAGGTTAACGCCGTCTTCGCGGGCTTCTCCAGCGCGTCCCGCGAGGCCTACCGGCCGATCGTCGACCAGCTCGACGGCTTCGCGTTCTACAACAACCAGTACGAGGGCGGCGTCTGCGACGGCCACATGGTCGTCACGGGCGCGGTGCCGGAGCAGCAGTTCTCGACGCTGATCCCGTGGATGATGGAGAAGTTCGGCAAGCGGGTCTACACGATCGCGGCCGACTACAATTTCGGTCAGATCTCGGCCGAGTGGGTGCGCAACATCGTCAAGGAGAACGGCGGCGAGATGGTCGGGGAGGAGTTCATCCCCCTCGGCGTGTCGCAGTTCTCGCAGACGATCCAGAACATCCAGAAGGCCAAGCCCGACATCCTGATGACGCTGCTCGTCGGGACGGCGCAGGCCTCCTACTACGAGCAGGCGGCGGCCGCGAACCTGAAGGTGCCGATGGGCTCCTCGGTCAATATCGGCCAGGGCTACGAGCACAAGCGCTTCCAGCCCCCGAGCCTCGCCAACATGTACGTGACCACGAACTACATCGAGGAGGTCGACAGCCCGTCGAGCAAGGCGTTCCTGGCCAAGTGGAAGGCGAAGTTCCCGAACGAGCCGTACGTGAACCAGGAGGCCGAGAACTCCTACCTCGCGGTCTACCTCTACAAGCAGATGGTGGAGCGGGCGAACGGCTCGACCAAGCGCGCCGACCTGCGCAAGGTCATCGCGGCGGGCGACGTCTGCGTGGACGCGCCGGAGGGCAAGGTCTGCATCGATCCGAAGAGCCAGCACGCCTCCCACACGATCTACCTCGCGAAAGTCGACGAGAAGCACGCGATCTCCTTCCCGAAGACCTGGGACAACATCCAGCCCTACTGGCTCGGGAAGGCCGGCTGCGACCTGACGCAGAAGGATCCGATGGCGCAGTACACGCCGAGCAACCCGCCGAAGCCCTGACCTGCCGGGTCGGACATCCGCGCGCCGCGGCCCCGGGCCGGAGACGACGCGACATAGCCGGGGCCGAGGCCCCGGCCCACAGCCATCACGATCGGGCCTCCGGATGGATCTGCTGACTCACGCCTTCACGTTCCTCTACCAGATCGGCGACGCGTTCTCGTTCCTGGTCCTCTCCGCCTGCGGCCTCGCGGTGGTGTTCGGCATGATGGGCGTGATCAACCTCGCGCACGGCGAGCTGATCATGTGCGGCGCCTACGTCACGGCGGCGTCCACGCGGGCCGGGCTGCCGCTGCCGCTGGGCATCCTGGCCGGCGCACTCGTCGCCGGGGCCGTCGGCATGGTGATGGAGCGCCTCGTCATCCGCCACCTCTACGGGCGGCCCCTCGACACGATCGTGGCGACCTGGGGCATCAGCCTCGCGGCGACGCAGGGCACGCTGATCCTGCTGGGCTCCAGCATGCCGGGGATCGGCACGCCGCTCGGCAGCTTCACGGTCGGCGGCTACTCCTACTCGACCTACCGCGTCGTGCTGATGGTCGCCGCCGTGGCGGTGCTGGCCGGGCTCTACCTCGCCTTCAACGCCACCCGCTTCGGGACGCTTGCCCGCGCCACCATCCAGGTGCCGCACATGGCCGAGGCCCTCGGCGTCGACACCCGCACGGTCTACGCCCTGACCTTCGGCCTCGGCGCGGCGCTGGCGGGCCTCGCGGGCGGGCTCTACGCGCCGACCATGACCATCGTGCCGACCATGGGGACGACCTTCATCATGGAGGCCTTCGTCACCGTGGTGGTCGGCGGCGCCGACATCTTCCTCGGCACGGCGCCGGCGGCGCTCGTGCTCGGCACGGTGCGGGCGCTGCTCACGACGTGGCAGGGCCAGCTCTTCGGCCAGATCGGCCTCCTCGTCGCGGTGATCCTGGTGATCCGGGTGCTGCCGCGGGGCATCTCGGGCCTGATCCTGCGCGAGCGGGCCTGAGGCCATGGCAGTGACCTCGGCGATGACCTCAGCGATGACCCTGCTCCGGCGCCTCGAGGGCCCGCAGACCCTGGGGCGCGGCCCGGCCTTCTGGACCGCCTTCGCCCTCGCGGTGGCCGCCGCCGTGGCCTACCCGTGGTTCGCGGACGGCTACACGGTCGGCAACACGGCCTACTTCTTCTGCTGGGTGTTCATGGCGCTCGGCCTGTGCCTGATCTGGGGCTATGGCGGCGCGCTCAGCTTCGGCCAGACCGCCTTCTTCGGCCTCTCCGGCTACGCCTACGGCGTGCTCACCCTCAACGTCGGCGCCGCCTACGGCTTCACCCTGGCGGCCCTGGTGCTGGCGGTCGCGCTCTCGGCCGTGATGGCGGCGCTCCTCGGTTACTTCCTGTTCTTCGGCCGGATCGGCGGGGTGTTCCTCGGCATCATCACCCTGTCGGTGACGCTCGCCCTGGAGCGCTTCATGGCGCAGACCGCCGGCCCGGAATGGAAGATCGGGGCGGCGCGGCTCAACGGCTACAACGGCATGAGCGGCATGCCGCCCCTGACAGTGCCGTGGCTCGACGGCGACGTCGTGCTGTTTCCCGACGTCGCCCTCTACTACGGCCTCCTGGGCCTCCTGATCGTCGTCTACCTCGCGCTGCGCATCCTGGTGAACGCCCGGTTCGGCAACGTGCTGGTGGCGATCCGCGAGAACCCGGAACGGGCCGAGATGCTCGGCTACGACGTGCGGCGCTACCAGCTCGCCGCCTTCGTGATCGGCTCGGCCCTCGCGGGGCTGAGCGGCACCCTCTACACCGCCTGGGGCCAGTACATCACGCCCTCCAGCATGGGGCTCACCGCCGCCGCGCTGCCGGTGATCTGGGTCGCGGTCGGCGGCCGCGGCGACCTGACGGCCACGCTCATCGGCACGCTCGTGGTCCTCGGCGGCTTCCAGGCGCTGACGATCTACGGCAGCCAGTACGCCCTGGTGGTGATGGGCCTGCTCCTCGTCGTGGTGGTGCTGGCGGCGCCCGACGGCCTCGTGGTGGCGGCCATGCGCGGGCTCGGGCGCCTCCGCCGCCGGGAGGTGGGCCGATGAATCCGCTGCTCGAGACCCGCGATCTGAGCAAGCATTTCGGCGGGCTCCACGTCACCAACGACGTGAACTTCGCCCTCGCGGCGGGGGAGATCCACTGCCTGATCGGGCCGAACGGCGCCGGCAAGAGCACCTTCTTCCGCCTGCTGCTCGGCGAGTACACGCCGGAGCGGGGGCAGATCCTCTACGCCGGCGAGGACATCACCGCGCTCAAGCCCTTCGCGCGGATCAGGCGGGGCATGAGCGTCAAGTTCCAGGTGCCGGGCATCTTCCCGAGCCTGTCGGTGGCGCACAACCTGGAGATAGCCCTGCAGCACCATCTCGAGGGCGCCTCGCTCGGTGCCGAGATCCGCCGACTGCTCGCCTTCCTCAATCTCACCGCGGCGGCCTCCGACCGCGCCGGCAACCTCAGCCACGGGCAGAAGCAGTGGCTGGAGATCGGCATGGCGATCAGCCTCAAGCCGCGCCTGCTCCTCCTCGACGAGCCCACCGCCGGGATGTCGCCGGACGAGACCTTCGCCACCGGCGCGATGGTGCAGGCGCTCAACCGCGACGGCGTCGCGGTGCTGGCCATCGAGCACGACATGGCCTTCGTCCGGCAGATCGCCCAGCGGGTGACCGTGCTCCACGTCGGGCGCATCTTCGCCCAGGGCACCACCGACGCGATCATCGCGGACGAGCGGGTCGCCGCGATCTACCTCGGGGAGGCGGACGCGCCGCCGCTGCGGAGCGTCGCCGATGCCTGAGCCGCTCCTCGCGACGACCGGCCTCCGCGCCGGCTACGGCGGCAAGCCCGTGCTGCAGGGCGTCGACCTCGCGGTCCGGCCCGGCGAGATCGTGGCGGTGATCGGCCGCAACGGCGTCGGCAAGTCGACGCTGATGCGCAGCCTCGTCGGACTCCTGCCCGCCTCCGCGGGCGGCATCGCGTTCCGGGGTGCGGCGGTCGAGGGGCTCGCCGCCCACCGGCGCGCCCGCCTCGGCATCGGCTACGTGCCGCAGGGCCGCGATGTCTTCCCGCGCATGAGCGTTGTCGACAACCTGACGGTCGGCGCGTCGCTGCTGCCGAAGGGGGAGCGGCCGGATTACGAGCGCGCCTTCGGGCCTTTCCCGATCCTGCGGGAGCGGCGCGGGCAGCGGGCGGGGACGCTCTCGGGCGGCCAGCAGCAGCAGCTCGCCATCGGCCGCGTCCTCGTCGGCGGGCCTGCGCTGATCCTCCTCGACGAGCCCTCCGAGGGCATCCAGCCCTCGGTGGTGCAGCAGATCGGCCGCACCCTGGTCGATCTCAACCGCCGCACCGGGGTGACGATCGTGTTCGTGGAGCAGAACCTCGACCTGATCCGCGCCATGGCCCAGCGCAGCTACGTCATGGACAAGGGCCGGATCGTCGCGGAGCTGACGGCCGGTGACCTCGACGACCGCGACCTCGTGCGGCGCCACCTCGCCGTCTGACGACACGGCAGACAACCAAGGGAGAGACGACCATGCAGTGGCTCGACCAGTCCATCATGGCCCGCAAGGGCGTCGCCGGCGGCAAGCCCGGCCGGGAGCACACGATCACCGAGGCCGAGCAGGGCCGCTACCACTACGTCTACGGGCCCTTCGCCGAGCCGGTGCTGACCGTCGATCCCGGCGCCGTCGTCACCGTCGAGACGCACGACGCCTTCGAGGGCAAGATCCGCCACGAGACCGACAGCCCGACGCAGATCCTGAACTTCCCCTACCTCAACCCGCAGAACGGGCCGATCTACGTCAATGGCGCCGAGAAGGGCGACTGCCTCGCGGTGGCGATCCGCTCGATCCGGCCGCGCGGCCCGCAGCCCTGCGGCACGACGCTGATCATGCCGGAATTCGGCGGCCTCGTCGCCACCGGCGACACCGCGCTCCTCAATCCGCCGCTCCCCGAGCGGGTGCGCAAGCTCGAGGTCACGGCCGAGACCGGCGTGCGCTGGAACGACCGGATCACGCTGCCCTACCAGCCGTTCATCGGCACGATCGGCACCTCGCCGGAGATCGAGGCGATCTCCTCGCTGCAGCCGGACTATTACGGCGGCAACATGGACCTGCCGGACGTGGGCGTCGGCGCGGTGATCTACCTGCCGGTGAATGCGAAGGGCGCGCTCCTCTACCTCGGCGACTGCCACGCCGCGCAGGGCGACGGCGAACTCTGCGGCGTCGCGGTGGAGCACCCGACCCACACGACGGTGCAGATCGACCTGATCAAGGGCTGGACCTTCCGCTGGCCGCGGCTCGAGACCGAAGACTTCTACATGACGATCGGCTCGTCCCGGCCGATGGAGGACGCGGCGCGCATCGCCTACCGGGAGCTGATCCGCTGGCTCGCCGCCGATTTCGGCTTCGACGAGATCGACGCCTACATGCTGCTCACGCAGTGCGGGCGCGTGCGGCTCGGCAACATGGTCGATCCGAAATACACGCTCGGCGCCTCGATCACGAAGGCGATCGCCCACGCCTGACCGGCGACGGAGGAGGACGGCATGGATCTCGGGCTCAGAGGCCGCCGCGCGCTGGTGACCGGCGGCACCAAGGGCATCGGCGCGGCGATCGTCGACCTGCTGGCCGACGAGGGGGCGGCGGTCGCCCTCTGCGCCCGCAACGGAGCGGAGGTCGCCGCCAAGGTCGCGGCCCTGCGCGCCAGGGGCGTGGCGGCGACCGGGCGCGCCGTCGACGTCGCCGATTCCGCCGCGCTGCGCGGCTGGGTCTCCGGGGCCGCGGAGGAACTCGGCGGCCTCGACATCGTGGTGCCCAACGTGAGTGCCCTCGCGGTCGGCAGCGACGAGGCGGCGTGGCGCAGCGGCTTCGCGGTCGACATGATGGGCACGGTCACGGCGGTCGAGGCGGCGATGCCGTTCCTCGAGCGCTCCGAGGCCGGCGCGATCGTCGTCATCTCCAGCGTGTCCGGGCGCGAGATCGACTTCGCGGCCGGTCCCTACGGCGCCTTCAAGGCGGCGCTGATCCACTACGCGCAGGGGCTGGCCTTCCAGCTCGCGCCCCGGAACATCCGCGCCAACTCGGTCTCGCCCGGCAACACCTACTTCTCGGGCGGCGTCTGGCACCAGATCGAGACCGGCAACCCGGCGCTGTTCGCCGAGGCACTCCGGCTGAACCCGACCGGCCGGATGGCGCGGCCGGAGGAAGTGGCCCGCGCGGCCGTCTTCCTGGCCAGCCCGGCCGCGAGCTTCATCACCGGCACCAACCTCGTGGTCGACGGCAGCCTGACCCGCGGCGTGCAGTTCTGACGCCGACCGGCCTCGCCCCGCACCGGGACACCTGCGACGTCCGAAGCACACCCGGCGCGTTCAGTACGGTCGTTCAGCGACGAAGTCCGGAGATCGCGAGGACTCACCACACTTGCGACGCATTTCGGCCGCTCTCGACTCTGTAAAGACAAGCTTGCCACGCGCGCTGGCACGCGGCACTCTCAAGCTTGGCCGTTCGCGCGGCGGTGGCACGCCGCGCAGTCGCGCCGGGCTGCAGGACAGGGAAGTCCAGGGCGATGATGACGGACGATCGCGAGGCCGGCGGGCTCGACTGGCGCGGGCGCCTCGGAAGCGAGGCGGGAGTTCTCAGCCGCCGGTCGTTCCTGGCCGGCTCGGCCCTCGGGATCGGCGCGCTCTCGCTCGGCGGGTGCGGGACGACCGACACCCTGCTCATGGCCGAGGCGGCGAAGACCTACGGGCCGATGCCGAACGAGAAGTTCCCGATCCCGGCGGTCGACGTCAGCAAGGTCAACCCGAAATACTACCGTCGGACCGTCCAGTACGCCTCGTCGGAAGCGCCCGGCACGATCGTGGTCGATCCCGCCAACTACTACGTCTACCGCATCGAGGGTGACGGCACCGCCACCCGCTACGGCGCCAATGTCGGCCGCCAGGGCTTCCTGTGGAACGGTAACGCCTATGTCGGCCGCAAGTCCGAGTGGGCGACCTGGACCCCGCCCAAGGAGATGATCCGGCGCCAGCCCGAGGCCGCGAAATACGCCCGCGGCATGCCCGGCGGCCTCGACAACCCGCTCGGCGCGCGCACGCTGCACCTCTACCAGAACGGCGCCTATACGCTCTACACGATCTACGCCAGCAGCGACGCCGAATCGATCGGCACGGGCATCACCAGCGGTTGCGTCGGCCTGCTCAGCCAGGACATGATCCACCTCTACGCGCGCACGCCGGTGAAGACGAAGGTGGTCGTGCTGCCGGCCTGAGGGCCGGCCGCGCCCGCGCCGTCCCCGCTTCCCGGCGGCCCCGACATCCTGCAGGATCGGGTCCCCTGAGGTCCGACAGCGCGCCGGGAGCGCCCGAATGGCCTACGCGACGACGATCGAAGGCACACGCTTCACCTTCCCCGACCTGCGCAGCCTGCTCGCCAAGGCCACGCCGGAGCGCTCGGGCGACCAGCTCGCCGGGCTCTGCGCCGACGGGCCGGTCGAGCGCCTGGCCGCGCAGATCGCCCTCGCCGACCTGCCGCTCAAGACCTTCCTGGCCGAGNAGGGGCGCACCCAACGGGTGAGCCCCTCTGCAATACCCACGCCGGAGCGCTCGGGCGACCAGCTCGCCGGGCTCTGCGCCGACGGGCCGGTCGAGCGCCTGGCCGCGCAGATCGCCCTCGCCGACCTGCCGCTCAAGACCTTCCTGGCCGAGGAGCTGATCCCCTCGGACCAGGACGAGGTCTCCGACCTCATCGCCCGCCGCCACGACACGGAAGCCTTCGCGCCGGTCTCATCCCTGACGGTCGGCGCCTTCCGCGAGTGGCTGCTCGCGCCCGCCGCCGACGCGGACGCCCTCTCTGCCCTCGCGCCCGGCCTCACGCCCGAGATGGTCGCGGCGGTCTCCAAGATCTGCCGGCTGCAGGACCTCGTCGCGGTGGCCGCCAAGCGGCCGGTGGCGACGCGCTTCCGCTCCACCATCGGCCTGCCCGGGCGCCTTGCCACCCGCAACCAGCCCAACCACCCGACCGACTCGTCCGAGGGCATCCTGCTCTCGGCGCTCGACGGACTGCTGATGGGCTCGGGCGACGCGGTCATCGGCGTCAACCCGGCCACCGATTCCCTGCCGGACTACATCCGCATCGTCGAGCTGCTCGAGACCCTGCGGCTGCGCCTCGACGTGCCGACCCAGCACTGCTGCCTCGGCCACGTCACCGTGGCGATCGAGGCCATGGCCCGCGGCGCGCCCGTCGACCTCGTGTTCCAGTCGGTGGCCGGCTCGCAGAAGGCCAATGCCGGCTTCGGCGTCGACCTCGCCGTCCTGCGCGAGGCCTCGGACGCTGCCCGCGCGCTCGGCCGCTGCCCGGAGGGCGGGCAGCTCATGTACTTCGAGACCGGCCAGGGCTCGGCGCTCTCGGCCGACGCCCACTGGGGCGTCGACCAGCAGACCATGGAGGCGCGCGCCTACGCGGTGGCGNTCATGTACTTCGAGACCGGCCAGGGCTCGGCGCTCTCGGCCGACGCCCACTGGGGCGTCGACCAGCAGACCATGGAGGCGCGCGCCTACGCGGTGGCGCGGGAGTTCGACCCGCTGCTGGTCAACACGGTCGTCGGCTTCATCGGTCCCGAGTACCTCTACGACGGCAAGCAGATCATCCGCGCCGGGCTGGAGGACCACTTCTGCGGCAAGCTGCTCGGCCTGCCGATGGGCGTGGACGTCTGCTACACCAACCACGCCGATGCCGACGGCGAGGACATGGACGCGCTNGGAGGACCACTTCTGCGGCAAGCTGCTCGGCCTGCCGATGGGCGTGGACGTCTGCTACACCAACCACGCCGATGCCGACGGCGAGGACATGGACGCGCTGCTGACCCTGCTGTGCGCGGCCGGGGTCAACTTCGTCATCACGGTGCCGGGGGCGGACGACGTGATGCTGAACTACCAGTCATTGTCACACCACGACGCGGTCTACGCCCGCGAGACCCTGGGTCGCCGTCCGGCCCCGGAATTCGAGGCGTGGCTGCGGGCGGTGGGCATCACCGACGAGCAGGGCCGGCTGGTCAGCGCGACGGGCGCGCTGCCCCCGGCCCTGGCGGAGGCGTCCCGGCTCCTGCCCGGGCGGGCGGCGTGAGCGGCGAGCCGGCCCGTCCGGGCCACCCGACGCTGCGCGACCTGCGCGGGCTGACCCAGGCGCGCATCGCGCTCGGCGCGCACGGCGCTGGCCTGCCGACCGGCGCGGCGCTCGCCTTCGGGCTCGACCATGCCCGCGCCCGCGAGGCGGTGTGGACGCCCCTCGACGCGGCCGCGATCCGCGAAGGGCTGCGGGCGCAGGGCCTCGACGCGGTGGAGGTCCGCTCCGCCGTGACCGACCGGGCGGAGTACCTGCGCCGGCCGGACAGGGGCCGCACCCTCGATCCGGAATCCGGGTCGGTGCTCGACGGGCACGGGCCGGGCTTCGACGTGGCGATCGTGATCGCGGACGGGCTGTCGGCGACGGCGGTCGCGCTGAACGCGGTCCCGGCGGCGGCGGCGCTGGCAGCGCGGGTGCGGCGGGCCGGCTGGCGCCTCGCGCCGGTGGTCGTCGCGAGCCAGGGACGTGTAGCGATCGGCGATCCGATCGGGGCGCGACTCGCGGCGCGCTGCGTCGTGGTTCTGATCGGGGAGCGGCCGGGCCTGTCGGCCTCCGACAGCCTGGGCTGCTACGTCACGTTCGGCCCGGCGCCGGGGCTGCCCGATTCCCGGCGGAACTGCATCTCGAACATCCGGGAGGGCGGTCTGGCGGTCGAGGCGGCCGCCGCGCAGATGGAGGCGCTGCTGCGGGCGATGCTGGCCCAGGGCACCAGCGGCGTCGCGCTGCGCCGGGACGATCCCGCAGACCCGAAGGCGCTGCCGGACGCGCGGGACTGACCGCTCGGACGACTCGGGCGGACGTCACGCGCGCTCCGCGGACGGGCTGCAGCCGAACTGGGACCGGTAGCAGCGGGCGAAATGGGCCGCGCTCGTGAAGCCGCAGGCCGTCGCGATCTCCCCGATCCTGAGCGGGCTCTGGCGCAGAAGGCGGCGTCCGTGGGCGAGGCGAATCGCCCTGTACTGGGCCGAGAAGCTGAGCCCGAGCTTGTCGAGGAACAGCCGGTCGAGGTGGCGCGGGCTGATCGCCGCGAGGCGCGCCATGGCGAGGCGGCCGAGCGGCGCCTCCACGGTCTTCTCCATCGTCTCCAGCACCGCCAGCAGAGCCGGATGGTGGATTCCGTAGCGCTCGACCGCGGAGGCCCGCTGCGGGTCGTCGGCGGCGCCGATGGCGGTGTGGAGGAACCAGTCGGAGACGCGCCGGGCGAAGGCCTCGCCCATGCGTTCGGCGATCAGGGCGTGGGCCATCTCCAGGGGCGCGACGCCGCCGCCGCAGGTCAGGCGATCGCCGTCGGCGACGTAGCGCGCCCGGCTCAGGCGCGCCTCCGGGAAGGTCTCGACCGTGGCACCGGCATATTCCCAGTGGAGCGTGAATGCGCGATCGGCCAGCAGGCCCGCTTCGGCCATCAGGTAGGGACCGCCCGAGATGCCGCCGATGCGGACGCCGAGTCGGGCCATCCGCCGCAGGGTCGCGTGGATCTCGGGCCTGTCCCACCCGGTCGGCTCGCCGCCCGCGCAGACGAAGAGGGTGTGGAGGTGGCCGCGCTGGCGCGGCAGCGCCTCGGTGGGGACCTCGGCGCCCGACGAGGCGGCCACTGAGCCCTCCGACTCGCCGAAGTAGCGCAGGCGGTAGAGCGGCCGCCCGGCAAGTTCGTTGGCCGCCCGGAACGGCTCGCACCCCGAAGCGAAGGACAGCAGCGCGAAGCCGGGCACGAGGATGAACCCGATCTCCTGCGGGCGGTCCCCGGTCTCCGCCTCCATCTCGCACGCCCCCTCCGCTCCTCGATGGCTCAAACGTGCAGGAAACCGTCTGTTTCAGTCAAACGTCCGCCTCGGCATTGATCATGCTGTGTGCCGTTACCCCGTCCCGCGCGAGATCGCTTCCGGATGCCTCGACCCGCCGATCTTCCTCCGTTCCGCGCCGCCGCGGCGGCCCGTCCCGGAAGCGAGCGGGAGTGTCGGCCGTGAGCCGCCGCTACGACGTCGCCGTGCTGGGTCTCGGCGCGATGGGCAGCGCCGCGCTCTACCAGCTGGCGAAGCGGGGCGCCGCGGTCATCGGGCTCGACCGCTTCGCGCCGCCCCACGCGCTCGGGTCGAGCCACGGCGAGACGCGGATCACCCGTCAGGCGGTCGGTGAGGGCGCCGACTACGTCCCCTTCGTCACCGCCTCGCACCGCATCTGGCGCGAGCTGGAGGCCGAGACGGGCGAGACCCTGCTGAACGCCTGCGGGGCGCTCGTCATGGCCCCGGGCCACGGCATCTCCTCGCACCACGGCAAACCGGACTTCGTGGGCCGGTCCATCAGCGCCGCGGAGGGCGCCGGCATCGTCCACGAGGTGCTGACAGGGGCGGAGGTGGCCCGCCGCTTCCCGCAATTCCTGAACCTCGCGGGCGACGAGAAGGCCTATTACGAGCCGGGCGGCGGCTACGTGTTCCCGGAGCGCTGCCTCGCGGCGCAGCTCGGCCGCGCGGGTGCCGCGGGCGCCGAGATCCGCACCAACTGCACGGTGGTCGGGCTGCAGCAGGACGGGAGCGGCGTCCGCATCGAGACGGCAGAGGAGACCATCTTGGCCGACCGCGCCGTCGTGGCCGCGGGCGCCTGGACGGCCCCCCTGCTCGGGAGCCCGTTCGACCGGCTCCTGACCGTCCGTCGCCAACTGCTGCACTGGTACGCGCTCGCGGACGAGACCGCCTACGGGCCACACGCGCCGGTCTTCATCTGGATGTACGGGACGAGCGACACGGAATACCTCTACGGCTTCCCGCCGCTGGACGGGTCCATCAAGGTCGCGACGGAGCAGTACAGCACCACCACCACCGCCGACGGGGTGGAGCGCCGCGTCGATCCGTCGGAATCCGACGACATGTACCGGCTGCGCGTCGCGAACCGGCTGGCCGGCGCGACCCCGGAGGTCGTCCAGGCCGCCGCCTGCGTCTACACGGTGACCCCCGACCGCGGCTTCATCATCGACCGGCATCCCGCGATGGAGCGGGTCCTGGTCGTCTCCGCCTGCTCGGGGCACGGCTTCAAGCACTCGGCCGGCATCGGCGAGGCCGTCGCCGCGGAGCTGGCTGGGACCGGTAGCACCGTCGATCTCAAGCCCTTCGCTCTGGCACGTTTCAGTTGATGCGCCGGCCAATGGCTCGTGGATTGCTTGAAACCATGCCAAGATCCGTCGACCCGAGCAGGAAAGATCCGATGCGTCTCACCGTCCGCACCCTTCTGACCACCGGTGCGCTGGCCGCGCTCGCGGCGTTCTCGACCGTCGCGATGCCCGGCCGGGCCACGGCCGCCGACGGCGTCGACGCGATCAAGAAGCGCGGAACGCTGATCGTCGGCGTGAAGGCGGATTACAAGCCGTTCGGCTTCCGCGACCCGAGCGGGACCATCATCGGCCTGGAGCCCGACCTCGCCGCCGACCTCGCCAAGCGGCTCGGCGTGAAGCTCGAGCTCGTGCCGGTCGTCTCGGCCAACCGGATCGAGTTCCTGCAGCAGGGCAAGGTCGATCTGCTGATCGCCACCCTGTCGGACAAGCCGGAGCGCCGCCGCGTGGTGCAGGCGATCGACCCGAACTACTATTCCGACTTCGTGAACGTCCTGCTGCCCAAGTCGTCCGGCATCACCGACTGGGCGCAGCTCAAAGGCAAGCCGCTCTGCGCCACCTCGGGCGCCTGGTACAACAAGGACGTCGCGCGGACCTACGGGGCGGAGATCGTCGCCTTCGACGGGTCCGAGAAGCCGCTCTTCGCGCTCAAGCAGGGCAACTGCATCGGCTACGTCTACGACCAGAGCATGCTGCAGGGTAAACTGCTCGACGACGACTGGAAGGCCAACTACGCGCTGCCGCTCAAGGGCATCCTCGACGCCCCGTGGATGATGGCGGTGGCGCAGGGCAACACCACGCTCCAGGCCGCGGTCGAGGACGCCACCAAGGACTGGATGAAGACCGGCTTCATCGTCGACGAGGAGAAGAAGTGGGGCATCGAGCCGACCGCTTACTCGAAGGCGATGCACGAGAAGTACAAGAACGCGACCAACTGATGCGGTTCTGCGCGACAACACCGAGCGTTAGCCCGCGATGATCGCCACGATCCAGGCGTGGTTCCAGCAGCTCTACGAGACCACGGGCTTCAACTTCACGGTCTTCTACGATCCCTACGACTGGGACCGCTACGTGGCCGGCCTGCGGATGACGCTGCTCCTCGGGATCAGCACGATCCTGGCGAGCCTCGTCATCGGCGCCGTCGGCGCGCTCCTGCAGAGCGGGCCGTCGCGCGTCCTGCGGGCACTGGTCAACGGCTTCGTGGTGGTCTTCCGCAACACGCCGCCGCTCGTGCAGATCTTCTTCTTCTATTTCGGCCTCGGGACGCTGCTCCCGGACATCCGCTCGGCCGACGGCCTGCGCGCGCCGATCCTCAACAATGTCCAGTGGGCGATCATCTCGCTGTCGCTGTTCGCGGGCGCGTTCAACGTCGAGATCTTCCGCTCCGGCATCGAGGCCGTGCCGCGGACCACGGTCGAGGCCGCGGAGGCCCTGGGCTACACCCGCTTCAAGGCCTACCGGTACGTCGTCCTGCCGCTGGCCCTGCGCGTCTGCCTGCCGGCGCTCAACAACAACCTGATCAACCTCCTCAAGACCACCACGCTGGCCTACGCCATCGCGGTCCCGGAGACGCTGTACGCGGTCAAGCAGATCTGGTCCGAATCGCAGAACGTGCTGGAGATGATGCTGGTGCTGCTCGCGACCTACGCGGTCCTCGTCGGCGTGCTCGTCTGGATCATGCACCGCTGGGAACGCGCCCTGCGGATCCCGGGATACGGCCGATGAAAGCTGCCGATCCGCGGGGCGGGCGACCGGGCGACCTGCCGGTGCTGCTGCCCTTCGCGCTCCCGAGGGACCGCGCGGCGGCGCGCCTGCGCCCGGCCCATCTCTGGCTGCTCACCGCGCTCGCACTCGTCGCCGTCCCGGCCTGGGCGCAGGGCGGCGCCGCCGCGCTGTCCCCGCTGGAGGTGGTGATCAAGTGGGCGCCCCTCCTGCTCACGGGCTTCGCCTTCAACGTGGCGATCTCGCTGATGGCGATGGCGATCGGCACGGTGGCGGGCATCGGGCTCGGGCTGGCCATGCTGGCCGAGGGGCGGATCCTGCCCCGCCTCGCGTGGTGCGCCACGCAGGTCTTCCGCAACGTGCCCTGGCTGGTCCTGCTGTTCTTCGTGATGTTCCTGGTCCCGTTCCAGGTCACGGTGTTCGGTGTCCGCGTGCCGCTGCCCGACTGGGTCAAGGCGACCTTCGGTTTCAGCCTGCCGGTCATGGCCAACGTCGCCGAGATCGTCCGCGGCGCGGTGCGCTCGGTGCCGAACACCCAGTGGGAGGCCGCCGAATCCCTGGCCTTCACCCGGCGGCAGACGATGTGGCGCATCATCCTGCCCCAGTGCGCGAAGCGCATGCTGCCGCCCTGGATGAACGTCTACTCGCTCATCGCGATGGCGACCGTGCAGGCCTCCATCGTCGGCGTCACCGAGATGCTGACGCTGACCGCGCAGGTGCACGCCGCCGAGGGCGGCCGCCCCGAACTGTTCGCGCCGCTCTACGGCTTCGCGCTGCTGTGCTTCTTCCTCTACTGCTACCCGATCGACCGGTTCACCGCCGCCCTGGAACGCCGCTTCGAGACCCGCTGAGACCATGACGCGCGCGACCCTGGCCGCCACCCCGTCCCCGAACTGGACCCCCGATCAGCCGATCGTCCGCGTCGTCGACGTGCACAAGTCCTTCGGGACGTTCGAGGTGCTGAAGGGGATCAGCTTCGACGTCCGCAAGGGCGAGGTCGTCTGCATCATCGGCCCCTCGGGCTCGGGCAAGTCGACGCTGATCCGCTGCGTCAACGCCCTGGTGCCGGTGAGCGCGGGCTCGATCCAGGTCGAGGGGATCGAGGTGACCGATCCGCGGCTCGACAAGCTGGCGCTGCGCCGCAAGGTCGGCATGGTGTTCCAGCAGTACAACCTGTTCCCGCATAAGACCGCGCTGCAGAACGTGATGATGGCCCCCATCCACGTCCTCGGGCAGGAGAAGCGCGAGGTCGAGGCCCGGGCGCGGGCACTCCTCGCCAAGGTCCGGCTGGCCGGCAAGGAGAACGCCTATCCGGGCGAATTGTCCGGCGGCCAGCAGCAGCGCGTGGCCATCGCCCGCTCGCTGGCGATGCGGCCGGACGTGATGCTGTTCGACGAGGTGACCGCCGCCCTCGACCCGGAGACGGTCAAGGAGGTCCTGGTGACGATCCGGGAACTCGCCGAGGAGGGCATGACCTGCATGCTCGTCACGCACGAGATGAACTTCGCCCGCGACGTCGCCGACCACATCTACTTCACCGACCGCGGCGTCATCGTCGAGCACGGCCCGCCCGCGACCTTCTTCGCCTCCGCCCAGGACGAGCGCACGCGCCGGTTCCTGTCGCAGGTGCTCTGAGCCCGCCGGGGTCAGGGCCGCGTCAGCGCGGCCCGGCCTCCCGCGCCACGACGTGGTCGGCGATCGCCCCGGCGGTGGTGAGCCAGATGTCGTCCCGCCGGTCGGCGATGTGCCGCAGCGCCCGCCGCAGCGGCCGCAGCCGGTGCGGGCGCCCGACGATGTAGGGATGGAGCGCGATGCCCATCACCAGCGGCGCGCCCCGAGACTGCTCCAGCATTTCTTCGAAGGCGTCGACGATGGCTTCGGCGAACTGGCGGCCCGTCTCCTTGCGGGCGACGATCGCGGGGATGTCGTTGAGTTCCTGCGGGTAGGGCACCGTCAGGATGCGGCCGCCGCCGCGCGTCGCGAACCAGGTCGGCTGGTCGTCGTGGTCCCAGTCGAGCAGGTAGCGGTACCCGGCCTCGGCGAGGAGATCGGGCGTCACCCGCGACTGCGAGATCCACGGCCCGAGCCACCCGGCGGGGGGGCGGCCCTCCCGCGCGGCGATCTCGCGGGTCGTCTCGGCGATCAGGGCCCGCTCCGCGTCCTCGTCGAGGGTGCCTTGCCGCTCGGCGTTGGTGCGTCCGTGGCCGACGATCTCGTCGCCCCGCGCCCGGAACGCCTCGATCAGCCCGGGGCAGTCCCGGTAGAGGTTGCTGTTGACGAGCACGCTCGCCGGCATCGCCAAAGCGTCCAGCATCTCGGCGATCCGCCACGCGCCGACCCGGTTGCCCCAGTCGCGCCACGCGTAGTTGAGCACGTCCGGCTGCGGGCCGCCGGGCGCCAGCTCGGCGCCCAGGCCCTCGCCGAACGCGAAGGTCTCGAGGTTCAGCCCGACATAGACGGCCAGCCGCTTGCCCTCCGGCCAGTCGTAGACCGGCCGGTCGGGGAGGGCGCTGTAGCCGTAGCGACCGTGTCCGGCATTCGTGTCCATCAGAGCCCCCGTTACGCCGCACCGAGATAGGCCGCTTCCAGCCCTTTGTCCGCCGACAGCTCCGCGGCGGTTCCGCGCGCGACGACCCGGCCCTGCTCCAGCACGTAGCCGCGGTCGGCGACCGTGAGGGCCAGCGCCGCCATCTGGTCCACGATCAGGATGGTGACGCCCTCGTCGCGCAGCTCGGCCACGGTCGCGTAGAGGGCGTTGATCATCGTCGGGGCGAGGCCGAGCGACGGCTCGTCGAGGAGCAGGATGCGCGGGTGCGCCATCAACCCGCGGGCGATGGCCAGCATCTGCTGCTCGCCGCCGGAGAGCAAGCCCGCCCGGCTCGCCGCCCGGTCGCGCAGCCGCGGGAACCGGTCGAGCAGGCGCTCGACCTCTGCCGGGTTGATCGGCGACCCGCGCCCGAAGGCGCCGAGGCGGATGTTCTCGACGACGGTGAGCTCCGGGAAGACCTGCCGCCCCTCCGGCACCAGGACGAGGCCGCCGCGGGCGATCCGGTGGGCGGGCAGCGCGTCGACGCGCCGGTCGTCGAACACGACCGATCCCGCGACCGGGCGCAGAAGCCCCGCCAGCGCCCGCATGGCCGTGGACTTGCCGGCGCCGTTCGCGCCCAGAAGCGCGACGGTCTCGCCGGGCCGCACGTCGAGATGGACGCCGTCGAGGACGGGCGCGGCGCCGTAGCCGGCGGTCAGGTCGAGGACCGAGAGGACGGCGTCCGCCGGTCCCTGCCACGGCGCGCTCCGCGGCCGGGCCGGGGTGTCGGCGCCGCCGAGATACGCGCGCAGCACCGCCGGGTCGCGCCGGATCTCGGCGGGCGTGCCGCGCGCGATCGGGCGGCCGGCATCCATGACGAGGATGTGGTCGGAGATGCCCATCACCAGCGGCATGTCGTGCTCGACCAGCACCACCGCGACGCCGCTGTCGGCGATCCGGCGGATCAGCCCGGCCAGCCGGTCGGTGTCGGCCCGGGACAGGCCGGCGGCGGGCTCGTCGAGGAGCAGCACCGCGGGGCTGCCGGCGAGCGCGCGGGCGATCTCCACGAGCCGCCGGTCGACGTGGGGCAGCTCGGCGGCCGGGCGGTCGAGGGCACCCCGGTAGCCGACGAAGGCGAGGAGCGCGGCGGCCGTCGCGCGGTCCCGGGCCCGCGCGCGGCGCCAGAGCCGGCCCGGCGCGAGACCGAGGGCGACGTTGTCGGCCACCGGCAGCGAGCCGAACAGGCGCGTGGTCTGGTAGGTGCGCGCGATGCCGGCGCGGGCGACGACGTGGGCCGGCCGCCCGGCGAGGTCGCGCCCGCCCAGCCGGATCGCCCCGGCGCTCGGGCGGTAGAAGCCCGAGACTATGTTGAGCACGGTGGTCTTGCCGGCCCCGTTCGGGCCGATCACGCTGGTGACGGCCGCCGGCCGCGCCGTGAGGTCGACGCCGTCCGCCGCCGTGATGCCGCCGAAGCGGATGCCGACGCCGTCGAGGACGAGGGCCTCGCGCGCCGCCGTGCCGGGCAGCGGCAGCTCCCCGCCCTCGGCGGCGGCCGCCGCGTCGCGGCCTCGGGGCAGCAGCCGGGCGAGGCTGCCGACCAGCCCCGAGGGCACCAGCCACAGCACCGCCAGGGTCGCGACGCCGAAGAACAGCAGGCGGTACTCGGCGAGCCCCGATAGCGCCTCCGGCAGCAGCACGGTGACGAGGGCGCCGAGAAGCGGGCCGAGCACCGTGCCGGCGCCGCCGACGATCACCGAGAGGACGAACAGGATCGACTGCGAGAACGGGAACGAGCTAGGCGCGATGAACAGCATCAGCGGCGGCAGGACAGCCCCCGCGAGGCCGGTCAGGGCGGCGGAGATCGCGAAGGCCAGGGTCTTCACCCGGACCGGGTCGAAGCCCAGAGCCGCCGCGGCGACGTCGGCGTCGCGCACGGCGCGCATCGCCCGGCCGAGGCGGCTGCGGGCGAGGAGGTCGAACCCGGCGAGGCTCGCCCCGGCGGCGAGCACCGCCAGCACCGCGAGGCCGGCCGGCGAGAGCGGCTCGCCGAGGAGGCTCGGCGCGTCGGTGACGACGAGGCCGTTCTGGCCGCCGGTCAGCTCGCCGCCCTCGATCAGCCCGTGCTCGACGATGAAGCCGAAGGCGATCGTCAGCATGGCGAGGTAGGGGCCCTTCACCCGCATCGCCGGCACTGCCACGAGGCCGCCGACGAGCGCCGCGATCAGGGCCGCCGCCGGGAGCGCCAGCCAGAAGCTGACGCCGTGGAGCGTCAGGATCGCGCTCGCGTAGGCGCCGATCGCGTAGAAGCCGGCCTGGCCGAAGGAGATCAGCCCGGTCAGGCCGAGGAGCACGTTGAGGCCGACGCCCGCCACCGTGGTCAGCGCCACGAGGGCGATCACGAAGTGGCTGTAGCCGGCGGTCAGCGCGACGAGGCCGAGCGCGGCGGCGGTGAGGCCGGCGATGCCGAGCCGCATCGCCGGGCCTGAGCGCAGGTACGGCATCGCGTCAGACCTTGTTGACCGCGGCGCGGCCGAGCAGGCCGTCGGGGCGCAGAGTGAGGGCCAGGATGATCACCGAGAACACCACGAGCTGCGTGTAGGTCGAGCCCAGGGTCGCGGTGACGCCGGCCTCGACGAGGCCGTAGAGCAGCCCCGCCAGGATCACCCCGGTGGCGGAACCGATGCCGCCGAGGATCGCGACCGCGAAGGCCTTGATGCCGAACAGCGTGCCGAGCTCGGCCGAGACCGAGAACAGCGGCGCGATCAGCAGGCCCGCGATGCCGGCGAGCACCGCCGAGAGCGCGAAGGCGCAGGCCACGGTGCGGCGCACGTCGATCCCCATCAGCCGGGCGGCGTCGGCGTTCTGCGCCACGGCGAGCAGGACGCGGCCGAGATCGGTCCGGCGGAACACCGTGCGGATCGCGAAGGCGAGCGCGATCCCGACCACCGGGATCACGAGCTGCAGCGGGTAGATGCCGGTCCCGAGGATCTCCACCGGCTTCGTGGCCAGCGGCGAGGGCAGGCTGCGCGGCTCCTTGCCGAAGGTGAACAGCACGGTGTTGTCGAGGACGATGCCGCCCGCCACCGTCGCCAGGAGCCACGCGTCCGAGCCGCGCGCGACGAACGGGCGGACCAGCGCCCGCTCGACCACGAGGCCGAACAGGGCGCAGCCGGCGAGCGCCAGGACGATCGCGGCCGGCATCGGCCAGCCCAGGGTGACGCCGAGCGCGTAGGCCAGGACCGCGCCCAGGGTGACGACGCTCCCTTGCGCGAAGTTCACGGTCCCCGACACCGCGTAGGTCACGTGGAAGCCGAGGGCCACGAGCCCGTACATGCTGCCGAGGCCGAGGCCGCTGACGAGGATGGAGGTCAGCATCGCCGGGCTCAGTTGGTCACCGCGACGATCTCACCGTCCTTGAAGCGGGTGAACACGTAGTCGTTCGGCCCGAGCGCGTCGTGCTGGCCGGGCGCGAAGGGCGTGGCGTAGGTTTTAATAAGGCCCGGATAGGTGCCGATCTTGTAGAAGCCGTCGCGGACCTTCGGGCCCTCGGTGGAGCCGGCGGCCTGGATGGCGAGCGCCAGCAGGTGCGTGGCGTCGTAGGCGTTGGCGATGCCGACGGCGGGGGTGACATCGGCCATCGACTTGATCGCCGGGTACTTGGCCTTGAGCGCGTCGAGCACCGCGCCCGCCTTCGGCGACGCGTTGCCCGCGAAGGTGAAGGTCTGGATGAAATGGACCTTCCCGGCGCTCGGGCCGGCGAGCTCGTCGAAGCGGCCGCCCGCCGGGCCCCAGTGCGAGACGACCGGCACCGACCAGCCCATCCGGTCCAGCGACTTCACCACCTGGGCCGAGGGGCCGACATTGCCGACGAGGAACAGCGCGTCGGCCCCGGCCTCCTTCAGCCGGGACAGCTGGGGCACCATGTCGACGTCGTTGGCCTCGTACTTCTCGATGCCCGCTGCCGGGAGGTTGGCCGCCTGCAGGGCGTCCTTGAGGCCCTTCTGGTTCGACTCGCCCCAAGCGTTGTTGACGAGGATCATGCCGGGCTTCTTCGCCCCGTAGGTCTTCACCGCGTAGGCGACCAGCGCCTCGTCGACGAGAGCGTCGACCGCGGAGACGCGGAAGGCGTAGTTGTCGGCGGCGCCGTTGCGGGTGATGCCGGTGCCGGCCGCCCAGGGGCCGATGAACGGCACCTTCATCTGGTTGGCGATGGGCACGATCGCCATCGAGACCGGCGTGTCGAGGCCGCCGACCACCGCGACGACGCCGACCCGCTGGATCAGCTCGCGGGTCGCCAGCACGCCCTTGGACGGGTTGGCCTCGTCGTCCCGGGCCACGAGCTCGAGCGGGCGCCCGAGGACGCCGCCCTTGGCGTTGATCTCGTCGATCGCGAGACCGATCCCGCGGGAGATCGCCTCGCCGGATTTCGCGGACTGGCCGCTCAGGGCGGTCACGAGCCCGATCTTGATGGTGTCGGCACCTTGCGCGGTCGAGACGGCGAGGCCGAGCAGCGCGCTCGTCGTCACCGCGAAGCGGCGCAGGGTCGGGGGCAGGAAGGAGGCCATGGCGTGTCTCCGAGGGCGGGGCGCAGCCTGCTTTGCGCAACCTCCATGCCACCAGGAATTGGCCGCTTCGGCCGCTGTACAGACCGGTGCCTGTATCCTCGGAGGCAAGCTGTGCTCAATCTGGCGTCAAAGTGCATACACTTCCTGCATGCACGGGCCGGCCTTTTGCGGCACGTTGGGCCGACAGGAGGCCTGCATGACTAACGTGACCCAAAGCGCGGCGACCGCGCGCGACGCCGCCAACGTGACCGCCTATCTCGAGGCCTCGATGGTGCCCGATCCCGAGACGGCCGCACGCTACATGGCGCCGGGCACCCGGATCGTGTTCACCGGCGCGCGCGTGTTCAACCATCCGTCCGAGGTCACGGCCTTCAATGCCGGCCGCTACGCCTGGGTGAAGAAGCGGATGGAGCGGCTGGACGTGGTGCCGGGCGACGGCGTCACCACGGTCTACAGCCTCGGGACCCTGTACGGCGCGTGGCCGGACGGCACGCCCTTCGAGGGCAACCACTACGTCGATCGCTTCACCGTGCGCGACGGGCTGATCGTCGGCATGGAGGTCTGGAACGACAGCGCCGAGCGCCTGCTGACGAAGCACGGCCTGACGGCCTGACGCGGCGGGCTCAGGCCCCGCCGCCCGCGACGTAGGGCGCCAGCAGGCGTGCCAGATCGCGCTCGCGCGGGGCCGGGGGCACGATCCGCGCCCGGTCGGCGACCGCGTCGAGGTGGTGGTCCATGAGCGCGGCGGCGCGCTCGGCGTCGCCCGAGACCAGGGCGGCGACGATGTCGCGGTGCTCGCTCACGGCGCAGTCCGAGGAATGCGGGCGGCTGTAGAGGGACAGGATCAGGGCGCAGCGATAGCCGAGTTCCGCGACGTACCGGATCAGCACGGCGCTGCCGGTCATCTCGGCGAGCATCAGGTGGAACTCCGTGGCGAGCCGGATCGACAGCGCCTCGGGGCCGCCCCGTGCGGCCTCCTCGCGCGCGATCTGGTCCAGCAGGACCTGACGCTGCTCCGCGCTGAGCCGCCCGGCGAGGCGGCGGACCACGAGCCGCTCCAGGCCGAGGCGCACGTCGAAGGTGTCGCGCGCCTCCTCCCAGCTCGGCGTCGCCACGACGGCGATGCGGTTGCGGCGCAGATCGACCAAGCCTTCCCCGGCCAGCCGCAGCAGGGCCTGCCGGGCGATGGTGCGGCTCACCCCGAACCGCTCGCCGAGGGCGTCCTCCGGCAGCCGGTCGCCGGGGGCGAGCGCCCGTTCCACGATGGCCCGCCTCAGGGCCTGGCAGATCGCCCCGACGCGATCGCCCTCGTCGCCCGCCTTCATGGACGGCGTCCGGACTCTGTCGCCCGTGTCCGTGCGGATTGATCCGTCATGATCCTCTCTCGACGCGATCCGGCGCCCCGCATCCGGTCCCGTGCCGGCTGGGCTCTTCGCAGACCTGGGACCCGAGGTGCAACGGTCGCGCCAGCGTCGTCGGCGACCGTCCGCCGTGCGCGAACTCCGCCGATCGCGCTTCCATCCGCGTCCGTGGGCGTCCCGTGCGGGACCGGCGCGACCGCTTCCGACAAAGTCGCCGCCACGGACGTGTCGCAGATCCAGTCCAGCAACCTGTTCGGTACCCAGATCAGCAGGGAGGATGGAGCCACTTTCTGGTTGAGAAATTTTGTAGCCATTGTTTCTATAAGTAGAATAGTGGTCACGATGTTCTTTTTTGAAGCTCAATCAAGATGAAGGATTGACATGCGAAAATTGATATACAACTCTCATGAGGTGCGTTTAGAGGGAGAATGGCAGGTATGCTACCTGAGGTTGGTGTCGGTGCGGGAGAATTTTCTGACTCGTCCTTGAGAAATTCAATCAAGATCGTCTGCGCCTACGTGATCCGGAATCCGGTATCCCCTGTCCAACTCTGTGAGATTTTAGCCAGTACGTACGAAATGCTTAGCCAGATCAGCGCGGGACCGGCGCGCGCGGTCGCGACGCCCGAGGCCGCCACCGCGCGGGAGATCCGCGCGTCCATCCAGGCCGAAGGCCTGATCAGCTTCATCGACGGCAGGTCCTACAAGACGCTCAAGCGTCACCTGACGGCTTACGGGCTGACACCGGAGGAGTATCGCGCCAAGTACGGGCTGCCGCGCGACTATCCGATGGTGGCTCCGGGTTACGCCGCCAAGCGCTCGGAGATCGCGCGATCGCTGCAGCTGCGACACAGGGCGGGATAGGCCCTCTCGCCCGCGTCCGAATTGGGCCGCCGGGATACGCGCGGTCAGGCGGGGATCGGGCGACCCGGATCGATCACGGAGTCTGGCCAGGGATTCTGCCCGTCGCTCAGCCAGCGCAGCGTGTCGGCCCAGAATCCGCCGCTCCTGCGCGCGTGGAACAGGCCGACATGGCCGGGCGCCTCCGCGCCGATCGCGGACGGGGTCAGCTGTACAAGGATGCGCGGGCTCGACACGTAGTAGCCGAGGCCCCGGCGGATCGCCGCCGGCGTGCCGAACGGGTCGTCCGGCGTACCGACCGCCAGGATCGGGGCGCGGACGGCGGCGAAGCGGGCGAGGAGGGCCGGGCGCTCGGCGGCCGGGTAGCTCGCCTCCATGCGCCGCCCGTGGAATGCCCACTCGTAGGCCACGCCGGCCGGCAGATCCTCGAGCCATCCGAGCCGACGGCCGGGAAAGTAGCCGACGGCGGCGGTCACGCACGGCATCAGCAGGTGCCACTTCGCGATCATGCTGAGCCTGTCGCGGGCGCGATAATCGCGGCGATAGGCGAATTGCGCGCCGACGGTGAGGATTCGGTCCACCGCGCCCTCGGCCTCGGCGAAGCCGGGGAGGAAGCCGCCGATGCTGTGACCGACGACCGTCAGCGGCCCCGCCTCGCGCTGCCGAATCCATCGGACGGCGGCGTCGAAGTCGAGCTCGCCCCAGTCCCGCCAGCGGATGCCGGATCCCCTCAGGCGCGCGGGCCGCGAGTCGCCGATGCCGCGGTAATCGTAGGTGAGCACGACGAAGCCCCGCTCGGCCAGGAACCGCGCGTAGGCGTGGTAGTAGCGCGCGCGGACGCCGGTCGCGGGATTGACGACGATCGTGCCCCGGCCCGGTGGCCGGTTCGCCTCGGGCCGCCAGAGATGACCGCGGAGCCGGTAGCCGTCGCGGCAGGCGATCGCCACGGGTCGCGCGTCGACACCGGCGGTCGCGGCGGGCGCGTGGCGGACGGGCGTCATCGGACCCCCTCGGCGGTGGCCGCCGGGACCGGACGATCGTCGATCGGGAGGTGGAGGAGCGCGGCGACCAGGCCCGCGAGGGCCGTGGCGAACCAGACCCCATCGTAGGATCCGGAGACCTCCAGAACCACGCCCCCCCAGCCACGCCCCGAGGAACGAGCCGATCTGGTGGCTGAGGAAGACGATCCCGAACAGCGTCCCGAGGTGACGGATCCCGAAGACCCGCGCCACCAGGCCGCTCGTCAGCGGGACCGTGCCCAGCCAGGTCAGGCCCATCACGGCCGCGAATGCGAGGACGACAGCCTCGGATTTCGGCGCGACGAGGAAGGTGCCGATCGCGGCGGCGCGGATGAGGTAGAGCCAGACCAGGACGTGCTGCGGCCGGTACCGGCCGCCGAGCCAGCCGCACCCCCAGCTCCCGGCCATGTTGAACAGGCCGATCAGCGCCAGCGCGGTCGCGCCCAGGCCCGCCGGCATGTGGCAGAGGGCGAGGTACCCCGGAAGGTGGGTCGCGATGAAGGCGAGCTGGAAGCCGCAGGTGAAGAAGCCGAGCGTCAGCAGCCGGTAGCCCGGGTGCCGCCACGCCCGCAGGAGCGCCTCGGACAGGCTGCCGGCCGCCGAAGAGCCGTCGGGCACGCCGGCGCGGGGCGCGCGGTCGAGCGCGACACCGAGCGGCGCGAGCGCGACGATGATCGCCGCGAGCGCGAGGAGCCCCGCGCTCACGCCCGCGACCGCGGTCACGGACTGCGCGAACGGGACGAGCAGCACCTGGCCGAGCGAGCCGCCGGCGCTCGCGAGGCCCAGAGCCGCGCTGCGACGCTCCGGTGCGGAGGCGCGACCGACCGCGGTCAGGACGACGCCGAAGCTGGTACAGCTGATCCCGATCCCGACCAGCAGCCCCAGGCCGAGCAGCAGCGTCGGCGCCGTCGGCGCGAGCGCCGTCAGGACGAGGCCGCCCGCGTAGACCAGTGCGCCGAGGGCGACGACTGGCGCGGCTCCGTAGCGGTCTGCCGCCGCGCCCGCGAAGGGCTGCGCGAAGCCCCAGACGAGGTTGTGCAGGGCGATGGCGAGGGCGGTCGTCGCCACCGGGATGCCGGTTTCGAGGGAGAAGGGCCCGAGGAACAGCCCGAAGGTCTGCCGGATGCCCATCGCGCCGCTCAGAACCAGGCCGGCCGCGACCGCCACCGGCACCACCGGCAACCCGCCCCGTCGCCCTGCGCGCGCGCGCCCGATCGTTGCCATCGCGGCCTCCGTTGGCTGTCGCCTTCGGAGACGGTCGCAGCCGGTGGCCGGCGCGACAAACGAGAAGATTTCCACGGGCAGTGAACGCCGCTCACGGGCGGGGCGCGCCGTCCCGGTCCCGTCGGGCCCTCAGGCGGCGCCGGTCGGGAAGCGCCGCTTCTGCTCGGCCGCGAACCGGCGCGCCTCTGCCAGCAGCCAGGTCCGGAACAGGTCGGGCTCCGGCCGGTCGTCGTCGCCCTCGGCGCTCACGAGCCAGTGGGAGGTCGCCGCCGGGACGGCGGGGCCGACCCCGACGAGCGTACCCTCGCGCAGCTCCCGGTCCATGAGCGCCCCCCGGCCGAGGGCGATGCCGAGGCCCGCGGCCGCGGCCTGGAGCGCCATCGCGAACGTGTCGACGTGCAGGGTGTCGGCCGAGGCCAGCTCCACCGCCCCCGACGCGTCGCTCCAGGCCTGCCAGTCCTCGGTCGCGGAGGTGACGTGGATCGTCGTCGCGCGCCGGAGGTCGAGGACGCCGTCCGGACCGGTGACGGCCCCGCGTTGGGCCGGGCTGCAGACGGGGAGCAGCCAATCCTCGAACAGGCGGACGCTGCGGTGGCGCGGAGTCGGAACCCGGCCGAGACGGAGGGCGAAGTCGAAGCCGTCGATCGGGAAGCCGACCTGCCGGTGGGAGGTGTCGATCCGGATCGCGATCTGCGGGTGGCGGCTGCGAAAGGCCGGGAGCCGGGGCAGCAGCCACCGCGTCGCCAGGGTCGGTGCGCAGCTGATGGCCAGGGTCCTGCCGGACCGCGGCGTGGGCAGGCGGCGCGTGCCGATCAGGATGAGGGACAGCGCCTCGGACACGTAGGTCAGGTACTCGGCCCCCTCGCGCGTCAGCGCCAGCCGGCCCGGCTCCCGGACGAACAGCTTGACGCCCAGCGCCTTCTCGAGGCCGACGATCCCGTGGCTCACGGCGCTCGGCGTCAGGTTCAGTTCGGACGCCGCGCGGGCGAAGCTGAGATGGCGGCCGGCCGCTTCGAAGAGCCTGAGCGAGGAGAGGGGAGGCGTGCGGGGCCGCATGGGATCGTCGGGGTGAGCCTGCCGGTCGCCGGGGCAGCGACGTCGTCGTCCGACGGGGAAGCTAGCCCGGATGGTGTCGCGTGCCCAAGGCGGTGCGCGCGCCCGGCCGGTCAGATCAGGCGCAGGATCACCTGTCCGGTGACGGTCTCGAACACGATCAGGCGACCCCGCCCGTCGAAGACGGCCGCGGCGTCGCCCTCGGGAGCGAAGCGCGCGCGCAGGCTCCCGCTGCCCTGCCACAGGACGGCCGGTCCGCGGATCCGGTTCGCGCCGGGCACGCTGGCCCAGAGCGTCCCCTCCTCGGTGGCGGTCGCGGCCCAGAGGCGGCCGTTCTCCGCCGCGACTAGGCGCGGCGGGTCCGCGGGCTCCGCGCGCGCGGCGGCCTCGATCAACGCGCGCTCCTGCTCCCGGGAGGCCGTCGTGAAAGCGTGGGGATGCGCCCGCAGGTGCGGATGCGCGCCGGTCCCCTCGAGGGACCACGCGACGGCCTCGGTCAGGCCGAGCACGCCGACGCCGCGATCGGGCGGCGTCCAGAACCGGCACGTCACCGCAAGGGTGCGGGAGGACAGGCTCCACCACTCGATCAGGCCGTCGTGCCGGGCGTAGATCAGGGCGCTCGCGTCCGCGAAGGCGGCGAGCAGCAGCGGCCGGCCCGGTTCGGTCATGGGCAGGCGCCAATGGTGCGCCAGGGCGCCGTCGGAGCCGGGCGCGCCGCCCGCGCGACCGAGGAGCGAGGCGGTGTCCAGCCGGACGAGCGCCTCCCCATCGAAGACAAGCCAGCCGGTCTCGTCCGCCTGACCATGCCAGTGCGTGATCGGCAGGGGACCGAGCGGCAGGAGACGTCCGGTGCCGGCGTCGAAGAGCTGGACGTCGGGGCCTTCGAGCGTCTCGCGCAGAACGAGGGCCCGGTCGCCCGCGCCGAGACGCGCGAAGCCCGTCAGGCCATCCACCTGTCCCCGCCAGCGCTCGCGGCCGGCGCGGCCGAGGAGGCGCACGAGACCGGAACGGTAGCCCAGGAGCAGCCGCCCGCCCGACAGGAGCGCGGCATCGGCGATCTCGGCCAGCGCCGGGCCGTCCGGGACGACGAGCGGGCCCGCCAGGCGGGAGGCGGACGGTGCGGTGCGCGTCCTGAGCTGCCGGAGATGCTGGCGCAGGGCGACCTGTCCGCCGGCTTCCGCGAGGCGCCCGGCGAGCCGGGCGCGCTCCGCATCGTGGCCGAGGATGCCGTCATCCGCGGCGAGGCGGCGCGCGAGGCCGCGGCAGAGGAGCGCGAAGGCGGGCGTCGGCGGCCGCTCCGGACCGCCCTCGAACTGCGCGTCGAGCAGGAGCGCGGCCACCGCGCTCCGGCGCGCCGCCGCCTCGGCCCCGGTCGCGCCCACCAGGTCCGCGAAGGCAGCGTGCGGCCGGTCGCCGTCCCGTCCCTCCCAGGGCAGGGCGCGCAGGGCCCGGGCGAGCGGCGCGGCCGGCACCGGCGTCTCGGCGTCGAGGGCTTGCCGGATCCAGTCCAGTCGCCGCTCGGCCAGAGCCGGCAGGCCGAAGGTGACCGCGGCGGCGCGATCCAAGGCGCCGATCCCGACGAGGCGCGCGGCCCAGGCCTCGGCCAGGACCGGTCGGAACGGATCGTCGGCCCCGAGTTCCTTCCAGAGCTCCGCGTGGGCCTCGTGGCGGGCGGCGAGTGCCAGGGCCCGCTCGGTCTGCCCCGCCCGGAACCAGAGCGGGACGGTCGTCGAGGGCGGGAGGCGGCGCGCCTCGGCCAGACGGGCGGCGGTCTCCAGGCGCCCGGATTCCGCGAGGAGGCGCACCGCCTCGTGCGGGTTCCCGACCAGGCTGTCGAGCACGAAGGCCGCGCGATCCGTGTCGCCGCGTCCGGCCATCGCCACGGCCTGCGCGCGGTAGAGCGCCGCGAGCCGGATCTCGTCCGCGGGCGCGAGGCTCAGTCCGCTCGCCCGCTGCGGCCCGAGATCGAGGTCGAGGCTCCTGCGCAGCCCGGGCCCGGTCAGGGGCAGGTCGGCGAAGGCGCTCCCGCGCCGCGCCGCGCCGCCGAGACCGATCGCCCGGTACAGGGCCTCGTCGACGCGCCCCGCCGCGAACAGCCGCTCGACCTCGGTGAGCCGCCGGGCATAGAGGCGGCGAAGATGGGCCGCGTAGGGCGAGCGCCACGCGAGCCACGCCGCCGCCCGGCGCCAGATGGGCGTGCGCCCGCTGCCGGTTCCGGCGGGCGGGCTGGCCGAGGGCGCGGCGCCCTCACGCGCGGCCCGCGCTCCGCGGCGCCGGAACGCGAACCACGCGAGGACGAGAAGGACCAGCACCGGCAGCGCGAGGCTGCCCCAGTGGGCCGCGGCGGCCCCTTGCTCCGCCGTCGTCTGGACGTTCTCGGCGAAGCCGAGCACCATGGCGCCGACCATGATGGAGGCCAGCAGGACGACGTAGGCGGTCCAGAGGAGCCCCAACGCGCCGCCGATCAGGCGCCGGCCGCGGGTGACGAGATCGCCGAGGACGTGCTTCGTCCGACGCCGCGGCCGCCGGGTCGCGGCGTCGCGGACCGGCGCGAGGGGGTCCGCGTCGGCGACGAGGGCGGGGGCGCTGACGAGGCGGCGTGCCGGCGGCGCCGGTCGCAGGACCGGCAGGCGTTCGGCCGGATGCACCGCGATCGCGTCGAGATCCCACCAACCGGCGATGTCGAGACTGGCGAAGGCCGCCAGCGGCTCGGCGGCGAGGCGTCCCCCCGTCATGTGGACGACATGGTCCCGCAGGGCCGCGGCGACGGGCGGCTCCGGCTCGGCGAGGGGTACGGCGGTCAGGATCCCGGCACTGCGCACGACCGGCAGGACCGGTCCGAGGGCCGCGCAGTCCCGCGTGACGGGCGCGGCGAACAGCACGAGCACGCGATCGCCGCGTGATCGCACCTCCGCGGCGTGCTCGAGCCAGGGAAGGAGCCGGGCGCGCCAGTCCGGCCCCGCGGAGCCGCGCGCCATCAGGATCCCGTCGAGGGGGATCGTGCCGGCATGCAACCAGCCGCGCGGGCGCAGGGCCGCGAGCGGCTCCCGGGCATCGGGGACCGGCGGCGGCCTCAGGCGCCCAGGCACGGGACGGTTTCCGCGAACGCGCCGAGATCTCTCAGGTGGGACCATCCGCGGTCGAGCTGGCCGAAGGCGAGCGCGTCGACGAAGCCCCCTGCGTCGCACCGCGCGGCCGCGATGCACGGGACGGCATCGGCATCGACGGCGACGCGCACTGCCTCGAGGGTCGCGTCCGGAAGCGTCAGGGGATCGCCCGCCGCCGCGCCGTCCGGGGTCCGGAACGTCAGGCGCGCCGAGTCCGCCTCGTCGTGGTCGAGATGGAGGGCGAGGAGGCTTCCGACGGCCTGGGCGCGCACGCCGTCGTACGGGGGCACGATGCCGATGATCCGGCCCTGCGGCCCGAGGTGCGCGACCGCTCCGTCCGCGGCGTTCACCACGTGCCAGTGCCCGCCCGCCTGCTCGATCCCCAGGGTGGGCTGCCCGCGCACCGCGCAGAGGGCGAGGCCGCCGCCCGGCCGCAGCGATCCGGCCCGGCCGGGGAACCGCGCCACGACCTTCCCGTCGGACGGCCGCCGCGCGATCACCCCGTCCGCGCGATCGCGCATCAGCAGACCGGCGGGCGTGACCGCGAGGGGAAGCTCGCCCGCGAGCGGCGCGTAGTCGATCAGCCGCGTCTCCGAGACCAGGAAGGCCGTGCCGTCGGCCGCCAGGAGCCAGGACCGGTTGCGGCGTTTCAGCGTCCCGAGGGGCGGCAGAACCGCCTTCGGCAGGCGCCGGCTCACCAGGGGATGGTCCCGCGGGATCCGCCGGTCGAGCGTCGCAGCGGCGCCCGAGCGGTCGAAGGTCCAGCTGCGGAGCGTCAGGCGCGCGTCGTCGGCGTAGACGTTGAGGCACGCGGCCCGGATCCGCGACCGGCCGACGGCGAGCCCCACGAGGCGCTCGTGGGGTGCGACCGGCAGGCGCAGCGCGCCGGAGGTGCCGGTGACGGGGACGATGAGGATGCCGTCGGGCCGCGCCACCAGGAGGTGCTCGCCGCAGGGCGCGAAGGCCAGCCCGCGGGGCGCCCATTCCGGAGGCGCCGCGCTCCGGTCGGGCGCGGACCGCCGGGGCGGTGGGCGTCCGGGAGCCGGACGGGGCCGGAACGGGTCGCGCAACAGCGCCACCGCCTCGCGCTCCGGCGGGAGGTCGAGGCGCGCGGCGGCGACAGGGCCGGTGGCGTCCAGCACGGTGACGTCGGCGGCCACGGCGAGGCCGTCCGGCCCGAGACGCGGCCGCTCCACGATAGTGATCCGCCGGCACGGTCGCGCCGCTTCGGGCAGGTCGGACCCGCCGATGAGCCAGAGGCTGGCGCCGGGCCGCCCGGCCGCGCGGGTCGCGACCGGCTCGGCCAGGACCCGTTCGAGTTCGACCGCGTCGAGGGATGTGGCGGCGCTCTCGCGGAGAAGGATCGCGGCGTCGGACCGATTCAACGCGCTGAGCCAGCGCCGCTCCGGCGTGGCGGTCGAGGCCCAGAGCAGGCGCGCGCCGCGCCTCCGGGCGAGGCCGGCCAGGCAGAGCAGCGCCGCGAAGGCCACGAGGCGGGGGGCGCCGAGGAGTTCCGGCCCGGCATCGACCACGACCAGCACGGCGCCCGCATCCGCCGCCTGACGGTAGACCGGCTCCAGGGTCAGCAGGTCGCGCTCGGCCGCGCGCTGCAGGAAGGCGTCCGGATCGAGGTCGCGCCAGAGCCACTCCGAGGCGACGAGGCGCTCGATCCCGCCGCGGGTTCCGAGGCACCCCAGCCCGTCGATCTCGCCCTGCGGTTGCCCGCTCGTGCCGTCGGCCCGCTCGACGAGGGGCCGCAGCGCCTCGACCAGCGCCGCGAGGATCCGCAGATCCGGTTCCGCCATGTCGGAGAAGAGCGCCGTCCACGGTGCGAGCGCCGGCGGAAGGGTCGTCCGCGGACCGGTCGATGCGGCGCTCACGCCGCCTCTCCCAGGCGGCCGGTATCGATGTCCGGCACGGCGCGCGAACCGGCGAGGTCGAGCAGGCGCAGGGTTTCGCCCTCGGGGACGAGCAGGGCCGGACCACCCAGACCGTGCCGGTCGAGCAGGCGGCGCGCGACCTCGGCGCGCCAGGGCGCCGGCACGGCGAGGCGGCACCCGAAGGGCAGGAGCAGCGGCCCGTCGGCCGCCAGCCACCCGAGCGGCGTCGCGCACCAGGGCAGCGCCAGCCGGCCCGAGCCCGTGTCGGGGGCGAACAGGACGGCCTCGCCGCCCGCCAGCGCCAGGCGCAGGGTGGCGTAGCAGCCGATCCGCGGGGCGATCCGCGCCAAGAGGCCGGCCGCGTCGCTGCAGGTGAGGCGCAGACCCACCGGCGAGCCGCCGGCCGCCGGCATCAATCGCAGGGGAAGACGCGCCGGATCCTGGATCACGCCGGAGTCACGCCCGCGACCGGTGCCCGGCAGCGCGTCAGCAGTGCGTCCCGCGCCGCGGCGAGGGCCGGCGGGCGCTCCTCCGCCCCGAAGGCGGCGTCGATCTGCACGAGGAAGGATTCGGCGCGGACCAGCCAGGCCTCGAAGGCGGGGGCGGTCCGGTCGTCCGGGGCGGAGGCGGCCAGAGCCTCCCCCTCCCTGGCGAGGTCCGCGGCCCGCGCGGCCGGACCGTAGCCCGCCGCCTTGGCGGCCGCGGGCAGGACGGGGCTCGCCGCGGCGCCGAGCTCGACGCGCAGCAGGTCGCGGGCCTCGTCCTGCGCGATCCGGTCCTGGACGAGGTGGATCACCGGCCACAGGTCGGCCTCCTCCGCGGCCGTCCGGCCCGCGATGAGCGCCGCCGCCGCGACGAGCGACTGGCCCCGCACCACGCGCCGGTCGCTCAGCCGCACGCCGCGGGCGCGCAGCTTGCGCACCACCTGCGCGTAGGCGGGCCGGACCGGCGCGAGGTCGATCCGCGCGGCGGCCTCGGCGAGGGCGTCGATCTCCGCGAGCGTCAGCGGCGCCTCCCCGTCGCCGGGTTCGAGGGACGCGACCGGATCGCCGGCGAGCAGGGCCTCCAGGTCGGTATCGGCCAGGGGATCGACGAAGGCCGTGACGAGGAAGCGGTCGGCGAAGGCCGCGAGACCGGGATCCTCCGGCAGGGCGTTGCTGGCGCCGACGCAGCAGCGCAGCGGGACGGCGGTGTCGAAATGCCCCCGGCGGTAGCGGCGCTCGTTCAGCACGCCGAGAAGCGCGTTCAGGATCGCGGTGGAGCCGAGGAAGACCTCATCGAGGAAGGCGAACTCGGCCTCCGGCAGCATGCCGGAGATGTCCGGCCGCAGCTTGCCCGCGCGCAGGGCTTCGAGGTCCAGCGGGCCGAATAGTTCGGCCGGTTCCGTGAAGCGTCCGATCAGGTACTCGAAGCAGCGCGCCCCGGTCCCGGCGGCGCAGGCCCGCACCGCGGCCGACTTGCCGGTGCCAGGCGGTCCGATCAGCAGGAGATGCTCGCGCGCCACCAGCGCGAGGTGCACCAGCTCCACCACGTGGCGACGCCCGACCAGGCCGCGGGCCGCGCGGCCGATGGCGCGCTCCAGGCGTGCGATGGCGGTATCGATAACCCCCCTCCCGTCAGGTTCGGCCCGCTCGCCGCGACAGGGCGATCGGTCGCGGTGCCGTCCCGCGCCGCGCCGTCGAGCCGGCGGCGGGCGCCTCACGGAGCCCGTCCCGTGACGTGAGGCGCGGCTGGACCGAAGACTTTCCAGCGCGGCCGCGCGTGCCGATCACCGGCATCCGCCGCGACGCCAAATCTGCCCGTGTACGCTTCCCACTATCGTCGCGCAGCCCCGGCGCCGGGACGATCAGGCGAAACATTCTGCCCACGAGATCTCCCGGAATACTCTGATTCCGCGAGGCTAGCCCGGCGGTCGACTTCTGGTCAACGTGCCGCGACCGCCGCCTGATCATCGCGGCGACGCGCACGCACCGGCGACGCGGTCAGTCCCGCGACGTCGGACCGGAGACCGGCGCCTTCGGGACCGCGAGGCGTCCCTCCTCGGCCTTGTTGATGTACTGGCTGGCGATGAAGAGCCCCTTCAGCGGCCGGATGATCGGCACGCAGGCCAGGAGGAGCAGCGGCAGCGTCACCACGGCGTGGACCCAGAGCGGCGGATCGTAGGTGAGTTCCAGCCAGATCCCGAAAGCGGTGACGGGGAACGCCATCGTCATCATGATGAAGAAGGCGGGCCCGTCCGCCGGATCGGCGAAGCCGTAGTCCAGCCCGCACGCCTCGCAGCGCGGCCGCAGGGTGATGAAGCCGTCGAACAGGCGTCCTGTCCCGCAGCGCGGGCAGCGGCAGCGCAGGCCGACGGACATGAGCGATTGGTCGGTGGTCCTCTGCATCATCGACGGTCCTGAGCAACAGGCCGGCGCCGATCCCTGATCGACCGGCCTTGCGCCTGCCGATTGTATGGCATATCAAGCCATACAATCGCGGTTGAGACTGAGCAATCCGACAGGTTTCCGGCGGATCGCGGCCGGTTGCGAACACTGAGCGATCTGGCCGCGCGCTCAATGTATGCATACAGTGGTGGGATTACAGGGGTCAATGATGGAATCCTGGAGCCCGACAATCGCCGGCGACACGGGGCCCAAGTACCTCGCCATCGTCCGGGCGTTGGCCGATGACATCCGGGCCGGCCGGCTCTCGCCGGGAGCGCGCCTTCCGCCGCAGCGCGCCCTGGCGAAGCACCTCAACGTCGATCTCACCACGGTCACGCGCGCCTTCAACGAGGCGCGCCGAACGGGCCTGATCGACGCGACCGCGGGACGGGGCAGCTTCGTCCGGGCGTCCCGATCGCCGGCCGGGGAGATGCGCAGGCCCGATCCGTCCGGCAGCGTCGATTTCAGCATGAACATGCCGCCCCAGCCGGAGGCGGCGCGGCTGGCGGAGCGCCTGGACGCGGGTCTGTCGCGGTTGGCCGGTTCGTCCACCTTCCTGGCCCGGATGCAGTACCAGGACAGTGCCGGGAACCTCGCCGACCGGGCGGCGGCGGCCCACTGGCTCGGTCAACGGCTCGGGGCGCTCCCGATGCAGCGCGTCCTCGTGGCCGGCGGTGCCCAGGTCGTGCTCGCCGCCGTGCTCGCTGCCGTCCTGAAGCCGGGCGACGCCCTCTGCGTCCCAGCGCTCACCTATCCCGGGCTGCGCATGGCCGCGGAGCGCCGCGGCGTCCGCCTCCTGCCTGTGGCCGGCGACGCGGAGGGGCTCGACCCGGACGCCCTGCTCGAGCGGTGCCGATCCGATCGGCCGCGGGCCCTGTACCTCGTGCCGACCCTCGACAACCCGACCACCGCGACCCTGCCGGCAATCCGGCGTCGGCGGATCGCCGAGACCGCCCGCACGCACGGCGTCGCCATCATCGAGGACGACGCGTACGGCGCCTTGCCCCACGACGCCCCGGCTCCCATCGCGTCCCAGGCGAGCGACATCACGTGGCACATCGCGACGCTGTCCAAATGCGCGAGTCCCGGCCTGCGCATCGCCTACGTCGCGGTCCCGGGAACGAACGAGGCGGTGCGGCTGGCGGCCGAACTGCGCGCCATCAACATGATGGCCTCGCCCCTCACGGCCGCGCTCGCCTCGCACTGGATCGCCGAAGGCGAGCTCGACGGCATCGTCGCGGCGATCCGGCAGGAGAACGAGCTCAGGCAGGCGGTCGCGCGCGAGACGCTCCGGGACCTGGACGTCTGGGCGCATCCGTGCGGGCACCATCTGTGGCTCCGGCTGCCCGATCCCTGGCGTCGCGGCGAGTTCGGCGCCCACGCGCGCCAGCTCGGCGTGTCGGTCGTCCCGAGCGACGCCTTCGCGGTCGGGGCCGCCCCGGAAGCGATCCGCGTCTCCCTGGGTGCGGCGCCGGACGCCGAGACGCTCCGGTACGGCCTCAGCCTGCTCGCGACGCTGCTGGCGCACCCGCCCGGTGCGATCTCCACCGTTGTCTGAGCCGGCAGAGGCGGCGCGAGCCTCGCGCGCTCGGCCAAGCTGCGCCGCCCGGTCGCGCGCCGCCCCGGTCGTCGGCCGGATCGTGCCCGGCGCGCCGCGCTCCCCAACGGCCGACCGGCCCATGCCGGTCCGACCCCTCTGACCGCGAAGGGAACGCGATGATCCGGTGTCTCAGGCGGACGCGCCCGCGGATCCTGCGTCGTCCCTCGCGCGTCTCGGCACTGGCGCTGGCACTGCTCGCCTCAGCCTGCTCGGACGACGGACGGGAGCGCCGCCGCGCCCTGGGCGAGACCCCGACGTTCGACGACGTCATGCGGGTGGCCGACGCGGAGCGCGGCGGGCGGCTGTTCGGTCAGTGCGCCGCCTGCCACACGATCAGCCCGGGGGCGGGCGATCGGAACGGACCCGAACTCTACGGCGTGCTCGGCAAGCCGGTCGCCAGCAACAGCCGGCGCTACGGCTATACCGGGGCGCTCCGGGCGCTGGGCGGCGTCTGGACACCGGAGCGGATGGACCTCTGGCTCGCCGCCCCGGCGAAGCTGGCGCCCGGCACGCGCATGACCTTCCGCGGCCTTCCCGATCCCCTCGATCGGGGGGATCTCATCGCCTATCTCCGGACCCGGTCACCGGGGGACGGTGACGCAGAGGCGCGCCCGTCGCGGCCTTGAGCGGCTCCCCGGCGGCATCGCGCGTCCTTCGCGACGCGATCGGAGCCGGTGCGAGACCCGCGATCATCGACCAAGCGACGAGCCGGTCGGATCCGGACGCGGTGTTCGTCATCCCGCGCGTCGCCATCGGCCGTCTCCTCGCGGTCGCGGCCGGTGATCGGCCGCCTCGGAGCGGCGTTGTGGTCAAGCTCCTCTGCCGCCGGATTGCGCGACGTCTCGCGTGGCGGCACGGACTGACCCGGCGATCCCTCAGATCAGTCCGACGGATTCTTCCGGGAAGCGGATCGCGAAGACCGCCCCCAGCCCCGGACCGGCGCTCTCCGCCGTGGCGCGGCCGCCGTGAAGCTCGGCGATCCGACGGACGATCGAGAGCCCGAGACCGGTCGAGTTCTCGCCGCCGGTGGGCTTGGCCGACAGGCGCTGGAACCGCCCGAACACCCGGGCCGAATCCTCCGGCGAGAGGCCGGGCCCGTGGTCGGCGACGGCGCAGATCAGTTCCGCGCCGCGCGGGCCCGGCTCGCGGCTGACCCGGACCGTGATCGCCCCGCCCGTCGGGCTGTACTTGATGGCGTTCGAGACGAGGTTGTCGAGGGCCTCGCGCAGGCGCTCGGCGTCGCCGCAGAGGAACAGCTCGTCCGGGCCTTCGCAGACCAGGGTCTGGTCCTTCGCGTCGGCGAGCGGCCGGTCGGCCTCGCAGACCTCCCGGGCGAGGCCCGCGAGGTCGACCGGTTCCCGGCGCAGGCTGATGTCGAGGGCGTCGTTCATCGCGTCGGCCATGAGGCTGTCGATCATGGTCGTCAGCCCCTTGGCGCTGGTGCGCACGTGCTGCACCTGCGCCCGCATCTGCTCCCGGTCGCCCTGCATGTCGATCAGGTCGGACAGCATCTCGGCGCGGCCGAGAATGACCGCCAGCGGGTTCTTCAGATCGTGCGCGATCGTGCCGAGGATCTCGGTCTTCAGGCTGTTGGCGCGCCGCAGGTCCGAGCGCTGCAGGTCCAGCCGGCGATTCGCCCGGATCAGCTCGGCGGTCCGCTCGACGACCCGCCGCTCGAGGTCGGCGTTGGTCAGCTGCAGCCGCTCGTAGAGGATGACGTTGTCGAAGGCGATCGACAGCCGGCTCGTGAACAGGGCGATGAGCGACCGGTCGGTCTCGGACAACTGGCGGTCGGCCTCGATCAGCGCGACGATCTCGCTGCCGCTCGCCGTGTGCAGATACAGGGTCGACCAATGCTCGCCGAAGCTGTGCCGGCGCTCGGCAAAGGCGCGTTCGACAAGGGGTTGCACCCGCTCCTCCAGCGGCCAGCACGGCTCGCGGCCGGCGTAGTGGCCGTAACAGCCGGAGCCGGCCAGAACGCAGAAGCGCTCCTGCGGGGCGGCGGTCTCGCGCAGGACCAAGATGCCGGCGCAGGCGACGTTCAGGAGCGAGGCGACCTGGGTGAGGACACCCTCCGCCAGGCGCTGCATCGACTTGTGATCGAGGAGCATCGGCGCGGCGTCGATGATGATCTCGAGCCCGCGCCGGGTCTCGTCGAGGCGCTTGAGCTGCTGATGGGCGCGCAGGGCCGCGGTGAGGCTGGTGAACAGCTTGTCGGCGGTCAGCTCGGTCTTCGCCTTGTAATCGTTGATGTCGTAGTCGACGATGATCCGCCGCTCCGGCGCCTGCCCGGGCTGGCCCGTCCTCAGGATGATGCGCACGGTCTCCTGCCGGAGCTCGCGCCGGATGTAGTCCACCAGCTCCAGCCCGGCATTGTCGGTCTCCATCACCACGTCGAGCAGCACCACCGCCACGTCGCGGCGCTCGGCGAGCAGCACCCGCGCCTCCGCGGCCGAACGGGCGGTGAGAATCTCCAGGCCGCGCCCGTCGAGGGTGTAGCTCGCCAGCGCGTAGCGCGTGCCGTCATGCACGGCCGGATCGTCGTCGATCACAGCGATCACCCAGGCTCCCGCGGTCGGCTGCGCCTCGTCGAGGTCGTCAGGGATCAGCGTGAGGGTGTCATCGTCCATGGCTATGACCTGAAATGCTGCTCGCAATCGGACGACTACGCTAGAAATCGTGTTGAAAACTTGTCACGCTACCGTGAGCCGATACGATTCCTGCATTCGTTCAAGAGCGAACCCGGAAAGTGCGCACCGCTGCGATGACCATACCAGACAGCCCCGCCCCCGGCGCCGCCCGCGGCGGTGCGGCGATCCCGTCGATCGCCGTGGTGGACGACGAGGCGGCGACCCGCGAGATGGTCGGGGATTACCTGAAGCTCCACGGGTTCTCGGTGGTCCTGTGCGACGGCGGGCGCTCCTTGCGGGAGCACCTCGCCGGCCACAGCCCGGACCTGATCGTGCTCGACCTGAACATGCCCGAGGAGGACGGGCTCTCCATCGTGCGCGACCTCAAGGCCCGGACCGCGATCCCGATCATCATGCTCACCGCCACGGCGAGCGCGATCGACCGCGTGGTCGGGCTGGAACTCGGGGCCGACGATTACTTGCCCAAGCCCTGCGAGTTGCGCGAGCTGGTCGCCCGCGTGCGCTCGGTCCTACGCCGCGTGCAGACGCCGACCGCCGCGCCGGCCCCGGTTCCCGTGAGCGGGCGCCGCATCCGGTTCGGCACGAAATGGCTGGAGCTCGACGCCCTGCGCCTCAGCGACGATGCCGGTCTGGAGCAGGCGCTCACCCGCTCGGAATTCGATCTGCTGAAGGCGTTCGCCGACAATCCGCGGCGGGCGCTCTCGCGCGAGCGCCTGCTCGACCTCGCGGACGCCCGCGACCCGGACGCGTTCGACCGTGCCATCGACGTACGGATCAACCGCATCCGCAAGAAGGTCGAGCCGGACCCCGGCAATCCGCGCTACATCCGCACCGTGCGGGGCCTCGGATACATATTCCGCCCCGAGGGAGACTGATGCGACCCGGATCAATGTTGCGTCGTGATGGGGTGACGCAACAATTCACGCTCCAGATCGGGCTGGAAGCAATATCCGCGGTACGGAGCGTCCCTATCAGCGTGGCAGGACCGAGGGCCGGAGGTGCCCGGAGGACGGGCCATGCGACACGTGATCGGTACCTCGTCGACCGCGGCTTTCGGCACGCTCTGCGTCCTGGCGCTCGTCGGCTGGACCCAAGCGGCCAGCACGGTGCCGATGCAGGCCAGCGGGGGCGCAAAAGCCTCCGCGGCGGCCCGTGACGGCGCCGCCTGTGGCGGGGCGGCCTGGCCGTACCCGCCCGGCGCCTGCGCGGGTGCCGGCCTGGTCGGCGACCCGGCGGGCCGTCGCGTCCGGCTCATCGCGGTCGACGCCGCGCCCGGCCGTCGGTGAGGGGCGCGAACCGCCATGCCGCACTTCAGCGACGACCCCGGTGCCGACGAAGATCCCGACCTGCTCGGTGCGCTGCGCCGCATGCTGCGCGCCGGAGAACGCGCTCCGCGGCGCCTGCCGACCTGCGCCGAGCGGTTCGGCGTGCCGGCGCCGCGCGATCGCGCGCGTGACGCGCAGGATGCCGTGCTGGCCGGCCCGGACCCGCGGCCGCCCCGATCCCGACATCGCTGAGATCGCCCGTGGCGGATGGCTTCGACGCCGTCTCTGCGCGCGCAGCGAAGCGATCCGGCGGCGCCACATCGGCCGGGCGCGCGCCGCCCTGGGTCGCTCCGCTGCGCGCGCGATGACGGGGCGGGCGGCATCGACCGAAGACTGCGCGCGGACACCGGGTGATCCGGTCGCCGGAGCGCCGCCCGATTGCACCGCTCTCCGGCACGGCCTTAAGTTGCTGCCGGACCCCTATGTCGGGACGTGGATGCGGGTTGGACCCAAGATCGCCCTGGTCGGTGGCGTGCCGATCCTCGCCGCCGGCGCGATCGCCATGGCCGGCTGGCTCCTCCTGGCGCAGGAGGAGCGCGCCCGGCGCGGCGCGGTCCTGGCCGCCGACGTTTACCACGACATCGCCACCGCCCGCCTGGTCCGCGACCAGTACGCCGCCGCGGACGCGCAGGACCGGCCCGCCTACGCCGAGCGCTTCGCCAGCCTGACGGCACGGGCCGAGGCCGGCCTCGGCCGGCTCGCCGGCTTCGCCCGCATCGACGAGCAGCGCGCGCGGACCGCCTCGGTGGAGCGGGCGCTGGCCCGCTACCGGGGTGAGATGGACGCCTTCGTCCGCCGGACCCGGGAGAATGACGGCCTGATCCGCGAGATGACGCAGCGGGCCGACACCCTGATCGACCTCACCGACCGGGCGCGCCTGCGGCAGCAGGCCTCGAACGCCGACCTCGCGCGCTCGACGGCCGAGAAGGTCGAGGCGCTGCGGGTCGCCCGGGGCCTCGTGGCCCGCCTCAACGCCCTGAGAGCCCGCAGCGCGGAGAGCGCCGTGCTCGCCGCCCAGGCCGCGGCCCGGAGCGAGGCCCCCGCGGCCGGCCCCGCCGGAGCGGCGGTCTCGGAGAGCGACGGCCCGCGCGCGCAGGGCCTCTTCCGCGCCGCCAGCCGCGACCTCGCGGCGGCGCTGCGGGCCGACGGCCGGGACGCCGACGCGGAGGCCCTCGACGCGCTCACCGCCGAGACGGCGGGGTCGAAGCCGGACCTCCGCGCGAGGCTCGACGCCTGGATCGAGCGCACCTTGAAGATCGAGACGTCCGGCCAGGAGAGCCTGCACGACGAGGTGGCGCAGCTGCTGGCCTATTCCGTGGAGGCCAACGAGATCGAGCGGGCCACCCAGAACGTCGCGATCGGCACCCTCAAGCTGGGGCCGCGCACCGCGGGCGCCCTCCTGCACCGGGACGCGGCCCTCGCCGAGCGGATGCGCGACGAGGGCGAGCGCCTCGCCCGGAGCGCCGCCTCGCTGCCGATCTCGCCGCTGATCCAGGCCGAGATGGTCCAGGCCCTCGACGGGTGGCGCGGGCGCCTCACCACCACCATCGGGGGCCTGCGGCAGCAGAACGCCATGATCGTCGCGATGGACGGGCTCGCCGCGACGATGATCGACAGTGCCAAGGCGCTCAACGACGCCTTCGTGGAGGACGCCGACCGGTCCGGCATCGTCATCCAGCGGATCCTGCTCGCCGGCGCGGCCGGGCTCCTGCTGTTCGGCGCGCTGGTCGTGATCCTCGTCGCCCGCTCGATCCTGGTGCCGTTGCGCGCCCTCCAGGGCGACATGGTCATGCTGACCGGTAACCCGGCGGGGGCGGCCGTGCGGGGCACGGCACGCCGCGACGAGCTCGGCGACATCGCCCGCGCCACCGCGGTCTTCGTCTCCGAGATCACCCGCCGGGAAGGCGCGCTGCGACGGGCCAAGGATCAGGCGGACGTCGCCCTGGTCGAGCTGCGCCGGACCCAGGACAACCTCGTCCGGGCCGAGAAGCTCGCCTCCCTCGGGCAGCTCGTGGCCGGGGTCGCCCACGAGATCAACACGCCGCTGGGCATCGCGCTCACCACCGGGACGCTCATGAGCGACGAGGCGCGGGCCTTCCGCACCGGCCTGTCTGCCGGCACGCTGTCGCGGTCCCGGCTGAACCACTTCGTCGACCGGGTCGAGGAGGGCGCCACCCTGCTCTGCACGAATCTCACCCGGGCCGCCGACCTCGTCCAGGGCTTCAAGCAGGTCGCGGTGGACCGCGTCAGCGACGAGAGCCGCAGCGTCGTGCTGGCGACCTGGCTCGACGACCTGCTGGCGAGCCTCAGGCCGATGCTGCGCAAGGGCGGCCATACGGTGGAGCGCGCCTGCCCCGCGGACCTCGTCATCGACACCAATCCCGGCGTGCTCGCGCAGATCGTGACCAACCTCATCGCGAACGCGGTCGTGCACGGGTTCCGGGCGGGCGAGCCGGGACGGATCACCGTGCACGTGTCGGAACGGGAGGGCGGCCTCGTGCGGATGGAGGTCCGCGACACCGGTCAGGGCATCCCGCCGGAGCACCTCGACCGGATCTTCGACCCGTTCTTCACGACGGCCCGCAGCGCCGGCAGCACGGGGCTCGGCATGCATATCGTCCACAATCTCGTGACCGCCAAGCTCGGCGGCCGCATCGCGGTCAGCAGCGAGCCCGGCCAGGGGACCGTCGTGCAGGTCGACTTTCCCGCCCAGGGTGCCGGAGCGGCCGCGCGGCCGCGGACCGGCGCGATCCGGACGCCGTGAGGCCAGCCGCGGCATACCGCGCCGGGCAGCGCGCCCTGGCGGCCGGCTTCATCTCGGCCCTGCTCCTGGGGCACGGCCCGGCATCTGCGCGCACCTTCGTGTTCTGCTCGGAAGGCAGCCCGGAAACCTTCGATCCCGCCCGCGCCACGACCACCACCACGATGAACGCCGCGTGGCAGGTCTACAATACGCTCGTGGAATTCGTGCCCGGCACCACGACGATCCGCCCGGCCCTCGCCGAATCCTGGACGGTCTCGGAGGACGGCCGGACCTACGTCTTCGCTCTGCGGGACGGCGTCCGCTTCCACGCCAACGCGCGCTTCACCCCCACGCGCGCCCTGAACGCCGACGACGTGGTGTTCTCGTTCACCCGGCAGCGGCGCTCCGGGCCCGACGGCGCCTCGCAGGGCTTCACCTACTTCCACGATCTCGGCCTCGCCGACCTGATCGAGACCGTCGACGCCCAGGATCCGCGCCACGTCCGCTTCCGGTTGCGCGAGGCCGACACCACCTTCCTCGCCAACATCGCGCAGGCCTTCGGCGCCATCCTGTCCGCCGAGTACGCGGCCGCCCTCGCGGCCGGCAACGCGTCGGACGACCTCGCCCGGGCGCCCGTCGGGACGGGCCCGTTCGTCTTCGAGGGGTACCGGCCGGATCAGGTCCTCCGCTACCGCGCCTTCCCGGATTACTGGCGCCGCCCCGCGGACGGGAACGAGCCGGGCGAGCGCCCCGACGGTCTCGTCTTCGCGATCACGCCGAACGCGGCGGTCCGGCTGAACAAGCTGCGGGCCGGCGAGTGCCACGCCATGGCGTTCCCGGCGACCGGCGACCTCGACGCGATCCGGGCGGAGCCGGGCCTGACGCTGCTCGCGCTGGCCGAGCTGAACGTCGCCTATCTCGCCCTCAACACGACCCGCGCGCCCTTCGGCGACGTCCGGGTGCGGCTCGCGGTCAACCTCGCCATCGACCGGCGGGCGATCGTGGCGGGCGTCTACGGCGATGCCGGGATCCTGGCGCAGGGGCCGCTGCCGCCCGGGATCTGGGCCCACGACGCGGACCTGCCGGACACCCCCTTCGACCGCGGCGAGGCGCTGCGCCTGCTGGCCGAGGCCGGGCTCGCCGACGGCTTCGACGTTGACCTGTGGTATCCGCCAGTCAGCCGACCCTACAACCCGAACGGCCGGCGCGTCGCCGACATGATCCAGGCCGACCTCGCGCAGGTGGGCATCCGCGCGCGCCCGGTCACGCGTCCCTGGAACGCGTACCGCGCCGCCCTGTACGGCGGAGAGCCCACGCTGATGCTCTACGGCTGGACGAGCGACAACGGCGACCCGGACAACTTCCTGAACGTCCTGCTCGGCTGCAAGGCCGCCCAGACCGGCGGCGCCAACCTCGCCCGCTGGTGCGACCCGGCCTACGACCGGCTGGTCGAGGCCGCCCGCCGAACCGGCGACCGGGAGGCGCGCCAGGCTCTGTACCGGCAGGCTCAGGCCATCGCCCGGCGCGCGATGCCCTGGGTGCCCCTGGCCCACACCAAGGTGCATCTGGCGCTCCGCGACGACGTGCTCGGCCTGACGATGGATCCCCTCGGCCGCCACCTGTTCGAGACGGTACGGTTCCGCGACCCGCGCTGACGGCAACGACAGCACCGTCCTCGCGAGCGGAGCGAAGCAATCCAGCAGCGCCACGTTCACTGACGGCGCGCATCCCTGGGTCGCTTCGCGGCGCTCGCGATGACGGGGTGGGCCGACCGACCACGCTCACTTCTTGGTCCGCTGCTGGAAGACCCGCAGCACCTGATTGCCCCGCGCCACGGCGTCGTCGAGGGCCCGCTGCGGCGCCTTCGCGCCGTCGAGCGCCGCCTCCAGTTCCTCGGCCCAGATGTCCCGGATCTGCAGCATGTTGCCCAGGCGCAGACCGGCGGTGTTGCGTGTCGGCGGCCGCCGGGTGAGTTCCTGCACGGCGACGTGGAGCTGCGGGTGCCGCTCGAAGAAGCCCTCCGCCACCGCGTCGTCGTAGGCGGCGCGCGTGGTGGGGATGTAGCCGGTGTTCCGGTACATCGCGGCCTGCTGCCGCCCGTCCATCAGGAAGGCCAGGAACCGGGCGACGCCGCGGTACTCGTCCGGCGTCTTGCCCTGCATCACGTAGAGCGAGCCGCCGCCCAGGATCGCGTTCTGCGGCTCCGGCACGACGTCGGGATAGAAGGGCATGGGCACGACCGTCCAGTCGAACCGGGCGGCGGTGGCGACCTTGCCGTACAGGCTGGACGAGGTGAGGAAGATCGCGCAGTCGCCCGAGACGAACCGGCTCTCGCCGCGATTGACGCGGTCGTTGTACTCGAACACGCCCGCGCGCTTCAGGTCGACGAGGTTCTGCAGGTGGCGGACCTGGAGCGGGCCGTTGAAGACGAGTTCGGCATCGTAGCCGTCCAGGCCGTTGGAGCGGGTCGCGAGCGGCCGGTCGTGCCAGACGGACAGCTGCTCGAGATGCACCCAGGTCGGCCAGGCGGAGGACAGGGCGCACCGCTTGCCGTCCGCCGCCTTGAGCCGCCGCGCGGCCTCGAAGACCTCGGGCCAGGTCGCCGGGGGCTGCTTGGCGTCGAGTCCCGCCAGACGGAACCGGTCGCGGTTGATCCACATCACCGTCGAGGAGACGTTGAAGGGGAGCGACAGCATCCCGCCCTCGGCATCCCGATAATTGGTGGCGACGACCGGCAGGAAGTCCTCGGGTGTCACCGAGAGCCCGGCCTCCCGCATCACGGTGGCGACGGACCTGACGGCGCCGACGGCGGCCGCCATGGTGCCGTTGCCGACCTCGAAGACCTGCAGCAGGTGCGGCGCCGCGCCGGTGCGGTAGGCCGTGATGCCGCTGCTGATCGTCTCGGCGTAGGAGCCCTTGTAGACCGGCACGACCCGGTAGTCCGGCTGTGAGGCGTTGAAGGTCTCGGCGAGGCGGGTCACCAGCTCGCCGTTCGGCCCGTCCAGGGCGTGCCAGAACTGGATCTCGGTGAGGGCCGCGGCGGGCAGCGGGCGCAGCGCCGCGGGCAGCCCGACGAGTAGCCCGACGAGCAGCGGCATGAGCAGGCCGGTGCTCGGCAGCCTCGAGCGGCCGACGCCGCGCCGGATGGGTTGCGTCGCGCCGCTCATGTCAGCCGCTCCGGGAGCCACAGCCGCAGCACCGTGCCGGCACCCGCGCTGCTCTGCAGTTCGACTCGCCCCTGGAGGCGGTTCACCACGAGGTTGTGGACGATGTGCAGGCCCAGGCCCGTGCCGCCGCGGGCGCGGGCCGTCGTGAAGAACGGGTCGAACACGCGGCCGAGGTCGGCCCCGTCGATGCCGCGCCCGTCATCGGCGATGGAGAGGCCGATGCCGTCCCCGGACCGGATCCCCGTGATGGTGATGCGGCCGCCCTCCCGATCCTGGAAGCCGTGCTCGATCGCGTTCTTGACGGCGTTCGAGACGACCTGCGCCAGGATCCCCGGCAGGGTGTCGACCACGAGATCGGGCGGGCAGTCGACCTCGAAGACGTGGCGGCCCGGCCGCGCCAGGGCGCGCAGGCTCTTCAGGAGCTCGTCGATCCAGTCCGCGAGGTTCAGCGGGCGGCGGTCCTCGATGGCCTGATCGGCCGCCACCTGCTTGAAGCTGTAGAGGAGATCGGCCGCGCGCATCAGGTTGCTGGTCAGGAGCTGCGCGCCCTCCCGCATCCGCCCGGCATACTGGGTCAGCCGCGACCGGGAGAGCTGGTTGTCCCCGACCATGCGCGCGAACGCGGCCGAGTCGGACTGGACCTGTGTCGCCGTGGTCAGGGCGATGCCGAGCGGGGTGCTGATCTCGTGCGAGACGCCCGCCACGAGCTGCCCGAGCGAGGCGAGCCGCTCGGCGCGGATCAGGTCCTCCTGGGCCTGCCGCAGGGTCGTGAGCGCGTCGTCGGCGCGCTGGGAGGCGTTGCGCCGGTCCGCCTCGCGGCGGCGGATCTGCTCCAGGAACGCGTTGGTCGCCCTGGCGATGTCGCCGAGTTCGTCGCGTCGGGTGAGCAGGTGGCTGTCGCGGCCGATATCCTCGGGGGCGGGCGCGGCGGCGGCGGTGACGATGCTGTGCTGGAGCGCGTGCAGCGGCCGGGTGATCGAGCGCGCCACCGCGGCGGCGGCGCCGATCCCCAGGCACAGGGCGCCGACCGCCCCCACGACCAGCAACTGCCGGATCACGCTGCCGAACTGGTCGGCATCGTCGATGAAGGCCCGGCTCAAGGTCTGCGCGTTGGCGCTCATCGTGGCGGCGCGGCTGTCCATGTCGGCGATGGTCTCGTTCTGCTCGCCGATCTTCCCGATCGTCGCTGCGAGCTGCGTGCGCCACCCGTCGATCGCCTCCGCCATCTCGTCCCGGATGCTCACCGGGATGAGCAGCGTCCGGGACGTGCCCGACAGCTCCGCGCCCGCCTCCAGCACCCGCGACGCTTCCGCAGTATCCCGGCGCGCCAGGGCCGCATCCGTCCGCCGGGCCAAGCGCAGGGCCGTGAGGGCGATGTCCTGGGCGGAGAGCTCGGCCTCGTTCGAGAGGACCGAGTGACGGATCAGGAGCGCGACCTCCTCGTACAGCCGGTTCTGCCGGGTGACGTTCACTTGGACGAGCTGGTCGCACCACTCGACCAGGACGCGGCCGGCCTGGGTCGCGCGGGTCAGCTCGAAGCCCTCGGAGAGCACCCTGTTGAGGCCGTCCTCGGTCCGGCTCCGGTCGCGGTACGCCTTCAGGAGCTCCGTCGCCCGGTCCGCCGCCCCCGCTTCGCCGTCGACCCGCAGGACGCGGCGCAGCCGGTCGCCCACCGCATCGAGCTGCCGCAGGTCGGCAGCGAGCTCATCGAACTCGATCGGGAAGACCGGGCGGCCGATGCGCGCCCGGTTCAGCTCCGCGGTGCTGATCGCCTCCCGGAGCTCCCGGAGGGCCGTGACGACGCCCTGGTTCCGCTCCAGCTCGGCATCCTTGACGGCCAGGACGGCGATCAGCTGAGCGTTGTCCTGCTGCTGGCGCCGGCGCGCGACGTCGGTCAGCGCCACCAGGGCGTCCGCCCGCCGGGCCATATCGGCGATCGTCGCGTTCGCCGTCCGCTCGGAGAGCAGGAGCGAGCGCATGCGCGTCACCTGCGAGTTCAGATCGCCCGTGACGGTCGCCACGAGAGCCGACTGGCCGCGGGTGCGCGCGAGACCCTCCAGACGTTCGAGCTGCCCGGCCGCCGTGGCGGCCCGCTCGTCGAAGCGTCGCTCGGCCTCGTCCCGCCGCGCGGTGCCGCCGCTGACGGCATCCGCCCGCGCCCGGTTCATCGACGTCAGCGTCTGTGCGGTCTCCGTCGCCACCACGGCGCCGGTCCGGGCCCGCTCGGCCTCGTAGAGCAGGATCCAGGCGCCCAGCGCGATGGCGGCCGCGACGAGAATCGGGATCGCGCCGACCACGAGGACGCGGCGCGCGATCCCGGACCTCCCCAACCCGCGGATCATCGCGCCGCGCACCGTGTCCCGCGCCCCGTCACCCGTCCCGCTCCCCGATCCGTCGCTGATTCCGCGACGACACACTCCGTTATTGTGCCATCGGCGCGATGACTTCCCGAGAGCGCTGAAGCAACACGGGACGCAATATTCCCGCAGCACCGCTTGCGTAGATACCGCCCCGCACAACGGTCCTCGAAGGCCGAATGAGGGGAAACACCATGCTCGACGTCATCGCCCGCCTCCTGCTCTCGGCCGGCATCATGGTCGGCACGACCTACCTGCCGGCGCTCTCGCAGGCCGTCACCGGGCAGCCGGCCGGCACCCGGAGCTACGCCGCGGACGCGCCCGCCTGCCCGGCGAAGCCCGCGATGGCCGGGATCCGCGCCCGGTCCTGCCTGGGCTGACCGGCGTGGAGACGCTTCCTCTGATCCTGCTCGTCGGCGGGAATGTCCTGCTCGCGATCGTGATCCCGCTCCTCGTCTGAAAGCGCCGCGATCATGCTCCGCGAGGCCGCCGGAAGGCCGGTCGACCAGGGCCCGCCGCGAACCGCCGCCGCGGTCGGCAGTTGCCCGCCGGTGAGGCCTCGATTAGCCGGTCGATGCGGCCGGCTCGGGCCGCGCCCCGTGTCACGATGCGCCGCCGCCCATGCCCGCGTCTCCAAGCCTCGCCCGGGACCGATCCCGCATCGCGGCCCTCGCTCTGGCGACGCTGATCGGCGTCGGCGATCCCCGCCCGGGCTGGTCCCTCGACATGCCGGACAGCCCGCGTCCCGCCCGGCCGTCCCGGCCGGTGCCGCCGGAGCTGGCCGCGGCCCTCGCGGCGTACAGGACCTACGTCGTGGCCCAGGCCAACGCCTTCGTGCGCGAGACCGCGCACTTCGTCGCGGCGATCCAGGCCGGGCAGCTCGCGGAGGCGCGCCGGCTCTACGCCCCGGCGCGCGCGCCCTACGAGCGCATCGAGCCGGTGGCGGCCCTGTTTCCCGAGCTGATCAAGCGTCTCGACGTGCGCAGCGACGAGTTCGAGCTGCGCGAGCGCGATCCCGCCTTCGTCGGCTTCCATCGGCTGGAGATGGCGCTGTTCACCCTCGGCACCACGGAGGGGCTCGGCGAGGTCGCGGAGCGGCTCACCGCCGAGACCGTGACCCTGCGCGACCGACTCGCGGCGCTCGCCATCCCGCCCGCCCGGGCGGTCGGGGCGGCCTCGGCCCTGATCGAGGGGATCGCCGCCACCAAGATCAGCGGCGAGGAGGAGCGCTACAGCCGCACCGACCTGTGGGACTTCCAGGCCAATATCGAGGGCTCGAAGGTGGTGTTCACGCTCCTGCGGCCGCTGCTGACGGACCGGGACTTCGTGGCCCGGGTCGAGCGCAGCTACAAGCGGGTCGAGGACCTGCTCGCGCGCTACCGCAGTCCGGACGGCGGCTTCCAGAGCTACGACAACCTCACCGCCCGGGACCGCAACGCCCTGAAGGGGCCCATCACCCTTCTGGCTGAAGATCTGTCGACGCTGCGTGGCCGGTTGGGTCTAGACTGATATCGTTGTCGAGGTGCCGCGCTGTGGCCTCTCTTCGTGGCTAAAGGCGGCAGCGCGACCAGATCTTGCCGAGCGACGATGCGCTTCCTTTCACCGGTTCCCACCCGCCGCCGGTTTCTCGGCGGCCTCGGCGCCGCCGCGCTCCTCGGGCCCGCCCGGGCCGAGGATGCGACTCCGACCACCGCCACCGAGGGGACGCTCGTCTCTCAGCCCTTCTACGGCCCCCACCAAGCCGGGATCGTCACCCCGCAGCCGGCCGCCGCCCTCTACGTCGCCTTCGACGTGCTGGCCGAGCGGCGCGGCGAGCTGCCCCACCTGTTCCGGACCCTCACCGAGCGCCTCGCCTTCCTGACGCGGGGCGGTGCCGTGCCCGATCTCCACCCGCAACTGCCGCCGCGCAATTCCGGCATCCTCGGGCCGACCATCCTCCCGGACAATCTCACCGCCACCGTCTCGGTCGGCGCGAGCCTGTTCGATTACCGGTTCGGCCTGGGTCGCGCTCGCCCGCGCCATCTCGGGCCGATGGAGCGCTTCCCCAACGACGCCCTCGACCCGGCGCAGTGCCACGGCGACCTGCTGATCCAGTTCTGCTCGAACACCGCCGAGACCAACATCCACGCCCTGCGCGACGTCATCAAGGCGACGCCCGGCCTCCTCACGCCGCGCTGGAAGATGGAGGGCTTCCTCCCGCCCCACGTGGTGAAGACCATGGGGGCCGACACCGTGCGCAACATGCTCGGCTTCAAGGACGGCACCGCCAACCTCGACGTGCGGGACCTCCGGATGATGGACCGTTACGTCTGGGTCGGGTCGGGGCAGGACGAGCCGGCCTGGACGACGGGCGGAAGCTACCAGGTGGTGCGGATCATCCGCACCCTTGTCGAGCGCTGGGACCGCACGCCGCTCGGCGAGCAGGAGGCCATCATCGGGCGGCACAAGGGCAGCGGCGCGCCGCTCCGGCAGGGACACGAGCGCGACGTCCCCGACTACGCCGCCGACCCGGACGGCGAGGCGATCTCGCTCGCGGCCCATATCCGTCTCGCCAATCCGCGCCTGCCGGGCACCGAGGGCAGCCTGATCCTGCGCCGCAGCTACAACTATTCCCGCGGGCTGACCGCCGCCGGCCAGCTCGACATGGGCCTGCTGTTCGTCTGCTACCAGGCCGACCTCGCCGCCGGATTCGTCACCGTGCAGAACCGTCTGTCCGGCGAGGGGCTCGAAGAGTACATCCGCCCGATCGGCGGCGGCTATTTCTTCGCTCTGCCCGGCGTGCCGGGGCCCGGCTCCTTCCTCGGGGAAGGCATGTTGGCCACGACCTAGACGGCGTCGACGCGGATCCCGGCTCGGACCACCGCCCCCGGATGCTGCGCCCGGGGCGCCCGAGGGACCGGCCGCCCGCGGGATCGCCTCCGCACTCAGTCGCCGTCCGCCTGTCCCGCGATCAGGGCCATGCGGACGAGTTCGGAAAGGCTGCCGGCCTGGAGCTTGGACATGACGTTCGCCCGGTAGATCTCCACCGTCCGCGGGCTGATGCCGAGATCGAGGCCGATCACCTTGTTGGCCTTGCCGGCGATCAGTCCCTCCAGCACCTGCCGCTCGCGCTCGGTCAATTCGGCCAGGCGCGCCCGCACCGCGTCGCGCTCGGACGCGCGCTTGGCCGTCCGGTCCGAGCGCGCCAGGGCCGAGCGGATGCTGGCGAGGAGCACCTCGTCGTCGAACGGCTTCTCGATGAAGTCGACCGCGCCGGCCTTCATGGCCGCGACCGCGAGGGCGACGTCCGCGTGGCCCGTCATGACGATGACCGGCGGCAGGCTGCCCCGCTGACGGAGGCGGTGCAGGAGCTCGACGCCGTCGATGCCGGGCATGCGCACGTCGGTGACGACGCAGCCGACGCGCTCGGGCTCCGCCGCCAGGAAGGCGGTCGCGGAATCGTGGACGCGGACGGTCAGCCCGTCGGTCGCCAGCAGGAAGGCCAGCGCCTGACGCACCGCGAGATCGTCGTCCACGATGTGCACGGGCGCGTCACTCGACATGAGCCATCTCCTCGCGGTCGAAGGTGCGCAGGGTGAAGCGGAAGGTCGTCCCGCCGTCCGGACCGGGGCCGGCCTGGATCTTGCCGCCGTGGGCCTCGACGATGGTCCGGCAGATCGACAGGCCGACGCCCATGCCATTCGCCTTCGTCGTCACGAAGGGCTGGAAGAGCTGCTCGGCGATCTCGGGCGCGATGCCGGTCCCGGTATCCGACACGCGCACCTCGACCAGGCCCTCGGCGGGCAGCGCCCGCGTGGCGACGGTCAGGTCGCGCCGGGCGACGTCCTGCATGGCCTCGATCGCGTTGCGGATGAGGTTGAGCAGGACCTGCTGCACCTGGATCCGGACCGCCATCACGAGTGGCGCGTCCGGGTCGAGATCGAAGCGGACGCGCACACCCTTCTCCTTGGCGCCGACGAGGGCGAGGGCGCTCGCTTCCTCGATCAGCTTCGGCAATCCCTCGATGTGGCGCTCGCTCTCGCCGCGCGACACGAAATCCCGCAGGTGCCGGATCACCTGCCCGGCTCTCAGGGCCTGATCGGCCGCTTGATTCACCGCGTCGGCGAGCAGGGGCACCTCGGGACCCTCCATGCGCCCGAGGAGGCGGCGGCAGCCCTTGAGGTAGCTCGCGATCGCCGTCAGGGGCTGGTTGATCTCGTGGGCCAGGGTCGAGGCCATCTCGCCGAGGGCGGTGAAGCGCGACATGTGCACCAGCTCGGACTGCAGCTCCTGCAGGCGCGTCTCGGTCTCGTTCCGCTCGGTGAGGTCCCGGATGAAGCCGGTGAAGTAGCGCTCGCCGCCCGAGCGCATCTCCCCGACCGACAGCTCCATGGGGAAGGTGGAGCCGTCCTTGCGCTGGCCGACCACGACGCGGCCGATGCCGATGATCCGGCGCTCGCCCGTCCGGAGGTAGCGGGCCATGTAGGCGTCGTGCTGGCTGCGGTACGGCTCCGGCATCAGCACGCTGACGTTCCGCCCGACCATCTCGACCGAGCCGTAGCCGAACTGGCGCACGGCGGCCGCGCTGAACGACTTGATCTGCGCCTGCTCGTCGATGACGATCATCGCATCGGGGACCGTGTCGAGGATCGAGCGCAGGTGCGCCTCGCGCGCCCGCAACTCTTCGTCGGCCTGCTTCTGCGCGTGGATGCTGAAGACCACGCCCCGGTGCCGGCACGGCCGGCCGCCGGCATCGACCTGCACGCGCCCGCGCGAGCGCAACCAGTGAACGCGTCCATCAGGATGCACGGCGCGGAAGTCGATCTCGTAGCTTCCGCCGTCCGTCAGCGCGCGCCCGATCGCCGCCGCCCGGGCGGCGCGGTCGTCCGGGTGAACGCGCGCTTGGATCTCGTCCAGGGTGGTGAGACGGTCCGGCGGCACGCCGAACAGGCGGATGCAGGACGGGAGGATCGTGACGCGCCCGGTCGGGATGTCGAGGGCCCAGCCGCAGATGCCGGCCTCGTCGAGCGTCAGCCGCAGGCCGTCGGCGTCGAAGGGGCCGCCGTTGCCGGTGGCGGGCGCGTATGGGTGTTCAGGCGTCGTCATGTCAGTCGCGCGCGGGGGGACGGCACCGTCATCATTCCGGGTCGTCGGCGCCCGTCTTACACCGCCGGTTGCATCAGCAAACAGCCGGGGGGAGGCGCGTGCGCGCCGCAGCAGCTCACGGCGTCGCCGTCGCGCCCTGCTTCCGCGCGGTGACTTGCCGGAGCAGGCGTCCGAGCTGCTCGGCCGAGTAGGGTTTGTGCAGGACCGAGAATCCGTGCGCGCCGTCCTGCGCGAGGACGTGGCTGTAGCCTGAGGCCAGGAGCACCGGAAGCCGCGGCATCCGGCGCCTGAGTTCCTGCGCGAGGGCCAACCCCCCCATTCCCGGCATCACTACGTCCGAGAACACGACGTCGAACTCCGTTCCCTCGGGTCCGAGCCGGTCCAAGGCTTCCTCGGCATTCGCCGCCCAGGTGGTCTCGTAACCGAGATCTTCCAGAATCTGCGTGGCGAAGGTGCCGACCTCGACGTTGTCCTCCACCACCAGAACGCGCTGGCCGGAACCGATGGGGGAGGCCGGCTCCGCGGGGGCGACGGCGGCGTACGGCGCGGACTCGGCCGCGACTTCGGGCAGGTAGAGCGTGAAGGTCGTCCCCGCGCCGAGCACGCTCTCGACCGCGACATCGCCGCCGGACTGCTTCGCGAAGCCGAATACCTGGCTCAGGCCCAGGCCCGTCCCCTTGCCGACCTCCTTGGTGGTGAAGAACGGCTCGAAGATCCGGTCCAGCACGTTCGGGGCGATGCCGGAGCCGGTATCGGTGAGCGCGATCGCCGCGAACGGCCGCGCACTCGCCGCGTGCCCGCGGATCGCCGGCAGAGGGCAGGTGCAGGTCAATCGCAGCGTGAGGGTGCCCTCGCCGTCCATCGCGTCGCGCGCGTTGACGGCGATGTTCACCAGCGCCGTCTCGAACTGGCTCAGGTCGGCGCGCACGGCGCAGGAGACTTCCGGGATCGCGGTGACGACCCGGATCCGCGCGCCCGTCACCGTGTCGAGCAGCTCGGCCACGGCCCGCAACCGGTCGCCGAGGTCGAAGACCTGCGGGTCCAGGGTCTGGCGGCGGGCGAAGGCGAGAAGCTGGCCGGTCAGCTTGGCGGCGCGATCGACCGTGTCGGACACCGCGTCGAGGTAGCGGGCCTTGCGCGCCTCGGGCAGCTCGGGCCGGCGCAGGAAGTCGACGGACGAGCGGATGATGGTCAGAAGGTTGTTGAAGTCGTGCGCCACGCCGCCGGTGAGCTGGCCCACGGCCTCCATCTTCTGCGACTGGCGCAGCGCCTCCTCGGTCTTGAGCAGCTCTCCGGTGCGCTCGGCGACACGGCTCTCCAGGGTCTCGTTCAGCTCGCGCAGGCCGTCTTCCGCCAGCTTGCGGTCGTGGATGTCGGTCGATGTCCCGAACCAGGCGGTGATGGTCCCCCCGGGATCGCGCAGCGGTTCGGCCCGGGCCATGTACCAGCGATACGCGCCGTCGTGCCGCCGATAGCGCACCTCGATCTCGTAGGTGACACCCCGCTCGCGCGCGTCCGCCCAGACCGCCGCCGTCCGCGCGCGATCGTCCGGATGCACCGCCTCGATCCAGCCATCGGGCAGCGACGCCTGCGTGTCGAGGCCGGTATACGCGCACCAGCGGTCGTTCAGGTAATGCAGCCGGCCGTCCGGCGAGGCGAACCAGACGAAGGCCGGCACGACGTCGGTCAGCGTGCGCAGCCGCGCCTCGGCCTCGCGGCGCTCGTCGATGTCGATGACCGAGCCGAAATAGCCGAGGAACGCGCCGTCGGAGGCGAACCGCGGCGACGCGGCGTCGAGCGCCCAGCGGTACCGGCCGTCCCCGTCCCGGAGGCGGTATTCGAGGCGGAACGACGCTCGGTCGGCATTCGCCGCCAGGAACACCTGCTCGGAGTGGGCGCGGTCGTCGGGATGGATCGCGTCCAGCCAGCCGAGGCCGAGCGCATCGGCCTCCGCCTGCCCGGTGAACTCGTACCAGCGCCGGTTGAGGTAGATGCACGCCCCGGTCTCGTCGGTGATCCAGGTCATCACCGGCGCGTCGTCCGCCATGGCGCGGAAGCGGGCCTCGCTCTCCCTGAGCCGCGCGTCGGCCTCGTGGCGGAACGTGACGTCGCTGGCCATCCCGAACCACTCGGTGACGGTCCCGTGCCGATCGATCAGCGGCACCGCGCGCGACAGCGTCCAGCCGACGCCGCCGTCGGCGCGCCGGACCCGGTGCTCGAGTTCGAACAGGCCCTTGCGGCTGACCGCGTCGTTGACGGCGGCCATGACCTCGGGCCTGTCGGCCGGATCGACGTAGCGGTCGAGCCAGCGCACGCTCGGCTCCGCCATGTCGGACAGGAAGCCGCGGCCGTGGAGCTGGCGCATCTCCTGCCAGTCCGGGCTCATGCGGTAGACCACGTCGGAGGTCGCGTGGACCAGGGCGCGGAGCCGCGCCTCGCTGAGCCGCAGGCTCGCCTCCGCGCCGACACGCTCGATATGCGCCCAGCAGCGCTCGGTCGCTTCGCGGATGAGCGCGAGCTCGGCGCGCGACCAGCGGTGAGGCCGCGCGTGGTGGACGGCCATCAGGGCGGCGAGCCGTCCGTCCTTCACCAGCGGCATGCAAATGGTGGCCGCGATCCCGATCGCCCGGAAGGCCTCGGCCTCATGCGGGGCGAGCTCGGCGGCGTTGTCGTTGATGATGAGCGGCCGGCCGGCATTGAGTTCCTGGACGGCCAGGGCGCCGAAATCGGCGAGGCTGTAATGCCCGAGGATCGAGGGCGCCGTCGGCACATGCCAGTTGCCGCGGATGGTGAAGCCGTCGCCGTCCGGATCCATGTCGGCGTAGGCGCAATTCGACAGGTTCAGATGTGTGCCGACGCAGCGCGTGGTGATCTCCAGGATCGTGCCGGCGTCGCGGGCGTTCGCGGTTGCCTGGCCCAGCTGGTCGAGGAAGCCGAGGCGGCTCTCGTTCTCGGCGATCCGACGCTCGCTGAGGACGCGCTCGGTGATGTCGCGCACCGTGGCGAGCGTGCCGATCGGCGTCCCGTCGTCGTCCAGGATGGGCGTGTAGTCGAGGTCCATCCAGACCGTCTCCGGACGCCCGTGTCGCCAGAGCTCCAGTTCCTGGGCGCGGAAGCTGAGCGGGCGACCGGCCAGGCCGCTGGCGATCACGTGCGCGTTGAAGGTGCGGGCTTCCGGCCAGAGTTCCAGGAGACGCCCGCCGAGGGCCTCCGGATGGCGCGGGCCGCAGACCTCCGCGTAGCCCCGGTTGTAGACCAAGATCCCGTCGCTTCCACAGATCGCCACCGTCGGGACCGGCGAGAGCAGCAGGGTCTGGACGATGGTCCGGACAGGCGCGGGCCAGGAGGCGATGGCCCCGAGCGGCGTCGCCGCCCAGTCATGACCGCGGATCAGGTCGCCGAGAACCCCGCCTCCGACCGGAGACCAGTTCTGCGGGACGGCCCCGCGCGTCATCGATGCGAATACCGAAACCGTTCCATCGCGGCCCTTGTCGACGCGCGGGCGCGCATCGTCAACATCCGCCGGGCCGGGCCGCGGGGTCCGGACGTTTCCTCCCAGAGGTGAATCCGCTAGGCGTGAAGGCCGGTTCAGAGCGCGCCTTCGCTTTTCGGCATCGTTCGCGCGTTCGCACCGAAACCGGTTTCGTTTTCGCCGCGCGGAGGTCTGAAGGCATGCTCTCGGAGCGTCAGAACGCGATCATGGACGTCGCCCGGACCGAGGGGCGCGTCTCGGTCGATGCCCTGTCCGGCCGGTTCGCGGTCAGCGTGCAGACCATCCGGAAGGACCTGAATGACCTCTGCGACGCTCGCCTCCTCTCGCGCATCCACGGCGGGGCGGTGCTCGGCGCGGGCGCCGAGAACCTCGACTACGAGGCACGCAACGCGATCGCGGCGCCCGAGAAGGCGGCGATCGCACGCGCGGCCGCCGACCTGATCCCGGACCGCTCCTCGCTGTTCATCAATATCGGCACCACCACCGAGGCCGTCGCCCGGGCGCTGCTGAGCCATTCCGGCCTCATGGTGATCACCAACAACCTCAACGTCGCGCTCGCCCTGCGGCCCAGCCCGGAGATCGAGTGCATCGTGGCGGGTGGCCTGATCCGCCGCTCGGACGGCGGGATCGTGGGGGAGGCGGCGGTGGATTTCATCCGCCAGTTCAAGGTCGATTTCGCGGTGATCGGGGCCTCGGCGATCGACGAGGACGGGGCCCTCCTCGACTTCGATTATCGCGAGGTTCGGGTCGCGCAGGCGATCATCGCCAACGCCCGCCACGTCGTGCTGGTCGCCGATTCCACCAAGTTCGAGCGCAGCGCGCCGGTCCGGCTCGCCCAGCTCAGCCAAGTCGGCACCTTCGTGACCGATCGCTGCCCCAGCGACACGCTGCGCGACCTGTGCCGCGCGTCCGGAGTGCGGCTCGTCGAAACCGGTCGCTGAGCGTATCGGTTTCGATTGACTTTCCTTTGGTTTCGTATTCAATTCTTCTGCTTTCGCAGCCGCGCGTCCGACGCCGCGGCACGAGAGGGGGAGGATCATGCGGACGTTCGACGTTGCCGTCATCGGCGGGGGGATCAACGGCTGTGGCATCGCGCGGGACGCGGCCGGCCGGGGATACTCGGTGTCGCTGACCGAGCAGAACGATCTCGGCAGCGGCACCTCGTCATGGTCGACCAAGCTGATCCACGGCGGTCTGCGCTACCTGGAGCACTACGAATTCCGCCTCGTGCGCGAGGCACTGGCCGAGCGCGAGGTGCTCTGGGGAATCGCGCCCCACATCGTGCGCCCGCTGCGCTTCGTCCTGCCGCTGCACGCGGGCCTGCGCCCCGCCTGGCTATTGAGGATCGGCCTGTTCCTCTACGACCATCTCGGCGGCCGCAAGCGCCTGCCCGGCACGCGCCCCGTGGACCTCTCCGGCCCCATCGGCGCCCCGCTCAAATCCGAGTTCCGGCGCGGCTTCGAGTACTCGGACGCGCGCGTCGACGACACGCGCCTGGTGGTGCTCAACGCGCGCGACGCCGAGGCGCGGGGCGCCGAGATCGCGGTGGGGACCCGCGTCGTCTCGGTCCGGCGCGAGGGCGATCTCTGGCGCATCGTCCGGCGCGAGCTTCGGACCGGCCGCGAGGAGGAGATCGCCGCGCGCTTCCTCGTCAACGCGGCCGGCCCCTGGGTCGACCGGGTGATCCAGGGCCCGCTCGGCCGGAGCGAGGCCAAGCACGTGCGCCTCGTGCAGGGCTCGCACATCGTGATGCGCAAGCTCTACGACCACGACCGGGCCTTCATCTTCCAGAACGCGGACGGGCGCATCATCTTCGCGATCCCCTACGCGAACGACACGACGCTCGTCGGCACGACGGACCGTGACTTCTCCGGCGATCCCGCCGACGCGGCGATCACCGAGGAGGAGATCGCCTATCTCCTGAGCGCCGCCAGCGAGTACTTCGCGACGCCGCTTCGTCGGGACGACATCGTCTGGACCTTCTCGGGGGTGCGCCCCCTCTACGACGATCACGCCTCCGCGGCGCAGGAGGCGACGCGCGACTACGTGCTGAAGACGGACGGCGCGGCCGGCGAGGCGGCGGTGCTGAATATCTTCGGCGGCAAGATCACCACCTACCGCAAGCTGGCCGAGGATGCCCTGAAGGAGATCGGTCAGCGCCTCGGGGCGCGCGGCCGCTCGTGGACCGGAGGCGCCGCGCTGCCGGGCGGCGACTTCGCGGTGGACGGGGTGGCCGAGCTCGAGGCGCGCCTCGCCCGCACCGCGCCCCGGCTCGGCGCCGCCACGGTCCAGCGCATGGTGGCCGCCTACGGGACGGATGCGCTGCGCATCGCCTCGAATCTGGGACCCGATCTGGGACACGGCCTCCACGAGGGCGAGCTGCGCTGGATGATGGACCGGGAATGGGCCCGCACCGCCGAGGACGTTCTCTGGCGCCGGTCGAAGCTCGGTCTCGCCTTCTCGCCCGACGAGGTCGCGGCGCTCCGAGCGCGGATCGCGTCCATGACCGGCCGCACCGACGGCGCGATGGCCGCCGCCGTCTGAGACCGGCAAGGACGCAGCGAGACCGAGAGACGGCGACCCGGCCGAGCCGGAGAGGCGCCGCATCACAGGAGGAAACGATGCCGCGACCGGACCATGCCGTCCACCATCGCCACAGGTCGAGACCGGACGCGCGGATCGCGCGTCGGCGCGCCGATACGGCGCGACGCTGAGCGCTGCACCTCAGCACCCCGTCCAATCCGAGATGCGCCCGGGATGAGCCCGGGTTCATCCGCGGTCTCAAGCACCAAGGCGCGCCATGATCGGCTTTCTCGCTCCCGCGGCCCACAGGCCACCCATTCAGACGGATCGCGTCGATCCGACCTACCGCAAGCTGCGCTGGCAGATCTTCGCGGGCATCTTTCTCGGCTATGCGGGCTATTACCTGCTGCGCAAGAACTTCTCGCTGGCGATGCCCTACCTCGTCGAGCAGGGCTACAGCCGCGGTGAGCTCGGCACCGCGCTCTCCGCCGTCGCGATCGCGTACGGCCTGTCCAAGTTCCTGATGGGCATGGTCTCGGACCGCTCCAACCCGCGCTACTTCCTGCCGATCGGCCTCGTGCTCTCGTCGCTGGTGATGTTCCTGTTTGGCTTCGTGCCCTGGGCGACCTCCAGCGTCGGCATCATGTTCGTGCTGCTGTTCCTCAATGGCTGGTTCCAGGGCATGGGTTGGCCGCCGAGCGGCCGCACGATGGTGCACTGGTGGTCCCAGAAGGAGCGCGGCGGCGTCGTCTCGGTCTGGAACGTGGCGCACAATGTCGGCGGTGGCCTAATCGGCCCGCTCTTCCTGCTCGGCTTGGCCTGGTTCAACGACTGGCACGCGGCGTTCTACGTGCCCGCCGCCGTGGCGCTCGGCGTCGCGGTCTTCGCCTTCATCACCATGCGCGATACGCCGCAATCCTGCGGGCTGCCCTCCGTGGAAGCCTGGAAGGACGATTATCCGGACGGCTACGACGCGAACCACGAGCGCGAGTTCTCCACGCGCGAGATCTTCGTCGAGCACGTGCTGAAGAACCGGATGCTCTGGTACATCGCCTTCGCCAACGTCTTCGTCTATCTGCTCCGCTACGGCGTGCTGGACTGGGCGCCGACCTACCTGAAGGAGGCCAAGCACTTCTCGGTCGATAAGACCTCCTGGGCCTACTTCCTCTACGAGTGGGCCGGCATTCCCGGTACCCTTCTCTGCGGCTGGCTGTCCGACAAGCTGTTCCGCGGCAACCGGGGCGCGACGGGCGTGGTGTTCATGTTCGGCGTCATGGCGGCGACGCTGGTCTACTGGCTCAATCCCGAGGGCAATCCGGGCGTCGACCTCGCGGCCCTGATCTGCATCGGCTTCCTGATCTACGGGCCGGTGATGCTGATCGGCCTTCAGGCCCTCGAGCTCGTGCCGAAGAAGGCGGCCGGGACGGCGGCGGGCTTCACGGGCCTGTTCGGGTATCTCGGCGGCTCCGTCGCGGCGAGCGCGCTGGTCGGCTACACGACCGACCATTACGGCTGGAACGGCTGCTTCATTCTCCTGCTGGCGGCCTGCGTCCTCGCCATCGTCTGCCTGTCGCTGACCCTGCGGCACAGCAGCACCGCGGTCGCGCAGCCTGCCTGAGCGGCGGTTTCCGGGCACGGCAGGGATGCTCAGGCTTCCTGCCGGCCCGTGCCGGTGCGATCGGGACGGGCGCCCGGAGCGGCCGTCCCGGCGCCGAGCGTGACGATCGGATCCTTCCGCCGGTCGTCAGGCCGTCACATCGCCCCGAGCGCCCGCGGGAGCCACAGGGACAGGGCGGGCCAGTAGGTCACCAGGACCAGGAAGGCCAGCATCGTCAGGAGCCAGGGCAGCACCGCGACGGTCAGCTCGGAGATGCCCATATGGGCGATCCCGCTCGCCACGTAGAGATTGAGCCCGACCGGCGGGTGGCACAGGCCGACCTCCATGTTGACCGCCATGATGATCCCGAAATGGATCGGGTCGATCCCGAGCTTGACCGCGATCGGGAACAGGATCGGCGCCATGATCAGCAGGATCGAGGACGGCTCCATCACGTTGCCGGCGATCAGCAGGATGATGTTGACGACGAGCAGGAAGACCAGCGGGCTGAAATTCATGGCGATCAGCCACGCCGCCATCGTCTGCGGGATGTTCTCCGACGTCATCAGGAACGAGAACAGCACCGCGTTGGTGATGATGTAGAGCAGCATCGCGCTCATGTTGGCGGACGCGAGAAGCACGCGGGGCACGTCCGACAGCTTCAGGTCCCGGTAGACGAACACCGCGATGACGAAGGCGTAGACGGCCGCCGTCGCGGCCGCCTCGGTCGGGGTGAAGATGCCGGCGTAGATGCCGCCGATCACCATCACCACGAGGAACAGGCCCCAGGCGCTCTCGCGGAAGGCGCGCAGGCGCTCGGCCCAGGACGCCTTCGGCATGCGCGGATAGCCGCGGCGCTTGGCGATGACGAAGGTGACGCTCGCCAGCATGGCCGACAGGACGATGCCGGGCATCACACCGGCGAGGAACAGGTTGCCGATCGAGGAATTCGTCGACACCCCGTAGAGCACGAGGATGATCGAGGGCGGCACGAGGATGCCGAGCGCCCCCGATGTGGTGATCACCCCGGCGCCGAAGCGCCGAGGGTAGCCCTCCGCCACCATGGCGGGCAGGATGATCGAGCCGATCGCCACCACGGTCGCCACGCTCGACCCCGACACGGCGGCGAACAGCGCGCAGGCGACCACGCCCGCGAGCCCGAGGCCGCCCGGCCAGTGCCCGACGAGGGAGGTCGTGAAGGCGATCATCCGCCGCGCCACGCCGCCATGGGCCAGGAAGTTGCCGGCGAGGATGAAGAACGGGATCGCCATGATCGAGAAGTTCTCGATCCCGGTGAACAGCTTGAGCGCGACGCTCTCGATCGGCACCTGCGTCAGGGTGAACAGGAAGGTCAGCACCGTCAGGCCGAGCGCGATCGAGATCGGCATGCCGGTGAGCATCAGGGCGATGAGAAGCCCGAAGATGATCAGGCCGCTCATGCGGGGCCTCCCTCGCGGCCGAGCTGGATCGGGTCGACGCCCTCGACGGTCGGGACGCCGTCGACATGGGCGTGGTCGCGGGCGGGCAGGTGCCCGGTCTTCCAGTAGCTCCACGCGACCTGCAGGAAGCGGAAGCACATCAGGTAGGAGCCGAGCGGGATCGCGAGGTAGACGATCCAGACCGGGATCTCCATGTCGGGCGTCGTCTGGTCGGTGTGGCCGATGCGCCAGACGAAGTTCGTGCCGAGCGTGCCGACGATCCCGGTGAACAGCGCGCCCGCCGCGAGGCTGACCAGGACCATCACCCGGCGCGCGCCCGGCGGCAGGCGGTTGACCAGCACGTCGACGCCGACATGGATGCCGGTGCGCACGCCGTAGGCCGCGCCGAACTTCGCGACCCAAATGAACATGTAGATGCACAGTTCCTGCGACCAGCCGAAATCGATCCGGTCGGTGTAGTCCTGCAGCGCCGGTATGCCGGAGAGGAACCGGTGCACCACCGTGGCGAAGGTGATGACGGTCGCGGCCGCCATCAGCGTTCCGATCAGCACCTCTTCGAGCCGATCAAGAAGTTTCAGCAACATGGTCGGTCCGGGCGCTGCTGCGGCGGGGTCAGTTGTTCGGCGCCGCCTCGGCTTCCTTGTTCAGCGCCGCGACCAGATCCTTGCCGACGCGGGAGGCCATCTCGCGCTGGACCGGCGCCAGGACCTTGCGCCACGCGGCGTTCTCGGCATCGGTCGGAGTGTAGACCTCGGTCTTGCCGGTGGCGCGGATGTCGGCGAGCGCCTTCTCATTCTGCTTGTCGGCGATCTCGTGCTCGTAGGTGGTCGCATCCTTGATGGCGCCCTCGAGCGTCGCGCGGATGTCGGCCGGCAGCCCGTCCCAGAAGCCCTTGTTCACGATGACCGCGTAGCCGATGTAGCCGTGATAGGTCAGCGTGGCGTGCTTCTGCACCTCGTTGAGCTTCTGGGTCGTCACGTTCGACGGCGGGTTCTCCTGGCCGTCGACCACGCCGGTCTGCAGCGCCTGGTAGAGTTCGGAGAAGGCGAGCACCTGCGGCAGCGCCCCGAGCTGCTTGAACTGCGCCTCCAGAACCTTCGAGGACTGGATTCGGAACTTCAGGCCCTTCACGTCCTCGGGGGCGTGCATCGGCTTGTTGGCGGTGAGGATCTTGAAGCCGTTGTCCCAGTAGCCGAGGCCCTTGATCCCCTTGGTCTCGAGCTTCTTGAACAGGCCCTGGCCGATCGGTCCGTCCTGGACGCGCCGCAGCACCTGCTCGTTGGGGAAGATGTAGGGCAGGTCGAAGGCCTCGAACTCCTTCACGCCGAGGGGCCCGAACTTGCTCGTGGACGGCGCCAGCATCTGCACGGCGCCGAGCTGGAGCATCTCCACCTCCTCCTTGTCCTTGTAGAGCGTGCTGTTGGGGTAGATCTCGACCTTGACCGCGCCCTTGGTGCGCTCCTCGGCGAGCTGCTTGAACCGCTCGGCGCCCTGGCCCTTGGGCGTGTCGGTGGTGGTGACGTGGCTGAACTTGATGACGATGGGGCTCTGCGCCGCGGCCGGCGCGATGAAGGCGAGCGCACACACGAGCGCACCGAGTATCCGAGCCGTCATCGCGTCCTCCCAGACCTGAGCCCGCGTCGTTGCGCGGATTGAATTTTGGATAGACTTGCAGGTGAGCGCGGTGGCGACAAGCGCGAAAGTGCGACGCCGGGGGGAAGATGTCGCCCGCACAAACGTTTCAGTCTTGATGCGGGCGGCAATGGGACCGGGCCCCGACGCGTCAGGTCCTGTCGCGCCCCCCGATGAAAGCCTGCACGGCCTCCCGATGCTCGGGCGTCGCGGTGACGACGGCGTAGTGCGAGGAGATCAGGTCTAGGTTGGTGCGCAGGTCGTTGCGCATGCCTTGGTAGACCGCGCGCTTGATCAGGCTCAGCGTCAGCGGCGGCGCCTTGGCGATTTTCCGCGCCAGCGCTGCCACGGCCGGCATCAGGTCCGCATCGGCGTGGACGCCATTGACGAGGCCGATCCGCAGGGCCTCGTCGGCATCGACGAAATCGCCGGTGAAGAACAGCTCCAGCGCCTTCGCGGTCCCGACAAGGCGGGGCAGGAAATGGGCGCCGCCCGCGCCGGGGACGAGGCCGACCCGCACGTAGGTCTCGGCGAAGCGGGCGCTCCTGGCGGCGAAGCGCAGGTCGCACATCAGGGCGAGGTCGAGGCCGGCGCCGGTGGCCACGCCGTTCAGGGCGGCGATCACCGGCTTGTCGAGATCCTCCAGCGTCAGCGGGATGCGCTGGATCCGCCCGTAAAGCTCCTCCTTGCGTCGTGCCGGCGGCTGGTCGAGGCGCTCGCCCATCTCGACGATGTCGCCGCCGCTGCAGAAGGCCGAGCCCGCGCCGGTCACCACCACGACGCGGATCGCCGCGTCGGTGCGGCAGCGCTGCAGGGCCTCCGTCCAGGCCTCGATCATCGGGAAGGTGAAGGCGTTCTTCCGCTCGGGCCGGTTCAGCGTGATGGTCGCCACCCCGTCGGCGACGGAGAACAGCAGGTCCTCGCCGGCGTCCTGTGTCTCGGCTTCAGCACTCATCTGGCGGCCTCCAGTGGCGCAGCATCGGAACTGTCCGGCGCGTCGATCAGGGCGGCGATCTCCGCCGGGTCGAGCCCGGCCTCGGCCAGGACCTCGGCGGTGTGCTCGCCGTGCCGGGGGGCGTGGCGGCGGATCGCGAAGCGGCTGCCGCTGAACGAGACCGGCCGGCGCATGGTGCGGTAGCGCCCCTCGCTCGGATGCTCGGCGCTGCCGAAGAAGCCCACCGCCTTCAGGTGCGCGTCCTCCGGCAGGTCCTCCAGGCCGAGGACCGGCATGCACGGGATGCTCACCGAATCGCAAAATGCCACCCACTCGGCGGTGGTCCGGCGCGGCGCCTCCTCCTCGACCAGCGCGTAGAGGATCTCGATGTTCTCGACCCGCACGGCGAGCGGCGCGAAGCGCGGGTCGTCCACGAACTCGAGCCGGCCGGTGTGGATGAAGAAGTCGCGCCAGTTCCGGTCCGAGTAGGGCAGGATGCAGGCGTGGCCGTCCCGGGTCCGGTAGGGCTTGCGCCGCGGGCTCAGGACCCGGTTGAAGCCCGGCGGACCGAGCGGCGGCTCGAAGGCGTAGCCGACCATGTGCTCGACGAAGTTGAACTCCACCATGGTCTCGAACATCGGCACCTCGACCGCCTGCCCGCCGCCGCCGGCCCGGCGCTCGAAGAGGGCGGCGAGGATCGCGCAGGCGATGGCCTGCCCGGCGATCTTGTCGCACAGCACCGTGGGCAGGTACCCGGGCTGGCCGGTGGCGGTTGTCTGCAGGGCCGCGAGGCCGGAGCCCGCCTGGATCAGGTCGTCGTAGGCCGCCTTGTGGGCGTAGGGGCCGTCGGCCCCGAACCCGTAGGCTCCGCAGTAGACGATGTCGGCCTTGAGCGCGCGCACCCGCTCGTAGCCGTAGCCCAGTCGCAGGATCGCGTGGGGCCGCATGGAGTGGACGAAGACGTCGGCCGTGGCGATCAGCCGGTCGAGGGCGGCCCGCGCCGCGGGTCGCTTCAGGTCGAGGCGGACGCTGCGCTTGTTGCGGTTGAGGTGCAGGAAGTTGCCGCCCATCCCGGCGCCGCGGGCAGGCCGGTAATGCCGGAAGGAATCGCCCTCCGGCGTCTCGATCTTGATCACGTCGGCGCCGAGATCGGCCAGCATATGGGTCGCTGAGGGCCCCATGATCACGCTGGTCAGGTCGACGACCCGCACGCCCGCGAGCGGGCCGGCCGTGTTCGTCTCGGTGGAGTGAGTTTCGGCGGAGTGATCCGGCACGCCTGTCTCCCCAGTCACCCGGCGCCGCCGCGCAGGCGGACCAGCATCGGCCAGAGGGCCGCGCCGCCGCCCGCGCAGACCGCGCGCCCGATCCGCTCCTGCCAGAGGGCGTCGGATCCGAACTCGTCGCGCCAGGACCACAGCCGCCGCGTCGCGCGGTGGAGCGGGTGCTCCTGGGTGAAGCCCATCGCCCCGTGGATCTGGTGGCCGATCGCCGCGACGTGGCCCGCCGCCTCGCCGCAGCGCGCCTTGGCGATGGCGGTGGCGAGGACGAAGCGCGGGTCGCCCCAGCAGGCGGCGGCAAGGTCGGCGGCTGCGGTTGCGGCCGCGACATGGCCCGCGGCCTCGGCCAGCATATGCTGGATCGCCTGGAACTTGGCGAGCGGCCGGCCGAATTGCTGCCGCTCCTGGGCGTGAGCGAGGGCCGAGCCGAGGCAGGTCTCCAGGGCGCCCACCATCTGCTGCGCCCGGACCCAGGCGCCGACGGCCTCGACGGACGGCACGCCCGCGCCGGTCGCCCAGCCCGGCGCGGCGCGGACATCCTCGGCCGGGACGGTGTGGCCGGTCAGATCGAGCGTGTCGCGCGGCTCGCCCGCGAGATTGTGGTGCGTGTCACGGATCGTCTCGGGGGCGGCGATCCGCACGAGGTGCGGGACGCCGGCCGCGTCGACGGCGTCGAGGAGCAGGGCCGCGACCGAACCGCCCCAGGGCACCTGCGCGACCCGTCCGTCCAGGACGAAGCCCTCCGCGTGCGGCGCGATCCGCACGGGGCCACCGCCCGGGGACAGCGACAGGGCGCCGTCGCCCGACTGTCCCCCCGCGGCGACCCAGAGCGCCGCGCCCGCGACGGTCTCCGGCAGGGGCAGGGGGAGGGCGGCCCGGCCGCAGCGCCGGATCAGCCGGGCGGCGGTGGCGGCGGCGAGGCCGATCCCGCCCTCCGCCTCGGGCACCAGCGCCAGCGGCAGGCCGCTCTCGGCGAGCGCCGCCCAGAGATCCGCGGGCCAGGCGGCCGCCGCCGAGGCCCCGTCGCAGGCCGCCAGCAGCGCCGGCGTGAGGTGCTGGGCGAGCAGCCGCTCGACCTGATCGAGGACGATCCCGTCGACCGCGTCGCCGGCCTCGGCGTGCTCCATCCGGCTCATCGCAGCCCCAGCCCCCGGGCGATGACGCCGCGCAGGACCTCGCGGGTGCCGCCGCGCAGCGTGAAGGACGGTGCCCGCAGGGTCACGCCGCCCAGAGCCTCGCGGAAGGCGTCGCCCTGTGCGGTGAGGCTCGGCTCGACCGGCACCAGCCGCCGAGCGATCTCCGGCACCGCGCGCTCGAAGCTGTTGCCGACATCCTTGACGAGCGCCGCCTCGACGCCCGGCACGACGCCCTGGTCGAGGAGGCGCGCAACCGAGGCCGACATCCCGAGGAGCGCGGTGAGCTGCGCCACCATTCGCCCGGTCTCGACCGCCTGGAACCGGTCCGGCTCCGGCCCGATCCGGTCGACGAGTTCGACGAGCAGCCGGTAATCCGACAGGAAGCGGTCGGGGCCCGAGCGCTCGAAGGCGAGCTCCTCGGTGACGAGACCCCAGCCCGCGCCCTCGGCGCCGACCCGCATCGCGTCGGGGACGCGGTAATCGGTGAAGAACACCTCGTTGAACTCGTGATGGCCCGATAGGTCGAGGATCGGCCGCACCGTCACCCCGGGGGCCGCCATGTCGACGATGAACTGGGTCAGCCCGCCGTGCCGGTCCGGCCCCGGCTCGCCGGTCCGGACCAGGGCCAGCAGGTAGTCGACCTGATGGGCGTTCGTCGTCCAGATCTTGGAGCCGTTGATCACCCAATCGTCGCCGTCGCGGACCGCGCGGGTCCGGACGGCGGCGAGGTCCGAGCCGGAATTGGGCTCGCTCATGCCAATGCCGAAGGCGCACTCGCCCCGGCAGATCCGCGGCAGGATCGCCCGCTTGGCCGCCTCGGTGCCGTGCCGCAGGATCTGCGGGCCCGACTGGCGGTCGGCGATCCAGTGCGCGCCGCAGGGGGCGCCGGCCGCCAGCATCTCCTCGGTGACGACGAAGCGGACGAGGCCGGAGCGGCCGTGGCCGCCATAGGCCTCCGGCATCGTCAGGCCGATGAGGCCCGCGGCCCCCGCCCGCCGGCTGAAGGCGGCGTCGAAGGTCGTCCACGAGGTCCGGTGCGGGACGAAATGCCCGGCCGCCCATTCCGCGTCGAGGAAGGCGCGGACGGACGCGCGGGCGGCCTCGGCCTCGGGCGGGAGCGGCTCGGCGCTGAAGCGGAAACTGTGCATCGGGGCTCCCTGAGCGGCGGGACGGGCTGGCGGCGCCGAATCCGCGGCGCTCAGCTGCCGTCGCGGCCCTCGAGGCCGGGGAAGAAGATCTCCTGCCAGTCGCCCGGCACCTTCCGCAGGAAGCCCTGCGTCGCCATCGCCTTGGCGAGGGCGACCATTCCCTTCGGGGCCACGTCGTAGACGATGGAACCGTCGGTCAGGATCGCCTCAACTTGCGCGCGGTCGATCTGAACCTGCTCCGAGGCGAGATAGATCGACGCCGCGCGCTTGGGGTCGCTGCGGATCAGCGCCACCGCATCCTCCATCCCGGCGCGGATCGCCTGCGCGACCTTCGGGTTCGCGTCGACGAACCCCTGCTTCGCGTTCAGGGTCGCGGCGGTGATGTCGCCGCTGCCGATCAGGCCGGTCGAGGTCATGACCGTCCGGATCTTCGGATCCGCCTGCAGCACCTGGGTGAAGGGCGGCGTCGCGAAGTAGCCGGCGATGCCCTGTCCGGCGCGCATCGCCGCGGTGGCGTCCGGATGGGGCAGGCTTACCATCAGCGCGTCGGCCTTGGCCGATCCGCCGAGCTGCTGGGCCGCCGCGACCCGCAGCAGGATCGCCTGAGGCGAGCTGAAGGCCGGGACCGCGATCTTGTCGCCGAAGGTGAAGTCCTTCAGTGCAGTCACGCCGGGCTTGCCGGTGAACAGCGTGTAGACGACCGAGCTCAGGGCAGTGAGGCTCTTGATCTGCTGGCTCCCGCGGGTCTTGTCCCAGGCGATCAGGGCACCGGCTGAGCCGAGGGTGCCGAGCTCGACGCTGTCGGAGAGCAGCGCGTCGTTCATCGCGGTCGAGCCGCTGAAACGCGTCAGCGTGACCGACAAGCCGTCGAGCCCCGCGGCCTTGGCGCGTTTGTCGAACAGCCCCTCGCTCTGCGCGATCATCACCGGCAGGTAGACGAGGCCGTATTGCAGGCCGATGCGGACAGAGGCCGTCTCGGCCCGCGCCGCCCCGCCGAGGGCCGGGAGCATCAGCGCGGCGGCGAGGAGGCGCGCGGCGACGGCCGCGTGGCGGAGCGACATCGGTATTCCTCCCGAGCAGGGCCGCGCTTGCCGCGCGGTCTCCCGGTGCCGGTCAGTCAGACGAGTCCGACACCGCGCACGAGTAGGGCAGAGCCTGCACCCGGCATCAACAGCCATCGCCCATATGCTGAGGAATATCACATATATGATGGGAGTCGCCGGGCATGCCGGATCTATAGTGCCGGCGAGCGGCGCGGCCTGTTGGGGCGGCGGAGGAGGGAACGTGCCTGCGATGCGCCGCGATCACCACGGATCCGCGCGTGGGCGACCAGGGCCGTTTCGAGCTGTGCGGCCTCCAGGACTGTCGTTTCGCGCGTCGCGTCATGGTTGAGCGCATCGGCGCTCGGGGGGGCGCGTCCACGGACCTGACGGTGGGGGCCGATCCCGCCGGTTCGGATGTGGCCCTGGTGAAGTCCGCCGGACGGGTGCTCCAGATCCTGGAGCTGTTCGACGAGATCCAGCGGGAAGCCAGGGTCTCCGAGATCGCCGAGCGGCTGAGCGTCCCGCAATCCTCGACTTCGGTGCTCCTGAAGAGCCTCGTCCGGCTCGGTTATCTCGACTACGACCCGGCGAGCCGCAGCTTCCTGCCGTCGCCCCGGGTGGCGCTCCTCGGCGCGTGGCTCGACAAGGGACCGGTGCGCGACGGCAGCCTCGTGCGCATGCTCGAGCACCTGTCGGAGCGTACGGGCGGGACGGTGATCCTCGCCGCGCGCAACGCGATCTTCTCGCAGTACGTCCACGTCCTGCAGGCGCGCACCGCCATGCGCTTCCACGTTCCGCCCGGGACGCGCCGCCTCGTCGTCTGGTCGGCGACCGGCACCGCGCTCCTCGCCGACAGCCCGGAGGCCGAGATCGGTCCGCTGGTCCGCCGCACGAACGCGGAGGCGCCGGCCGAGCAGCCGCCGATCGCGGTCGCGGCCGTCCTGGCCAACCTGGCGCGGCTGCGGCGGGACGGGCACTTCCTCTCCCGCGGGCTCGTCACGCCGGGCGCCGGCTCGATCGCGGTCCCGCTGCCCCGGCGCATCGACAGCAAGGGCCGCCCGCTGGCGGTCGCCGTGTCCGGCCTGCTCGACGAGTTCGAGCGTCGGGAAGCGGAGATCGCCGCGACGATCCACGACGCGGTGGCGCGGTTCCTGCCGGAGGATCCGTCGCGGCCCTGAGGCCGGTCGCCGTCGACCCCGCCGTCACCTCCGAACCCCGCGCACGGCTGCAGATCGAGGATTGCGGGGCTGATCGGCCCGGTAGCGCGCTAGTGAGGCTCGAGGCCCTGCAGCCTCGAAGACGACCACTGGGAGACATCATCATCGTGCCCGGCGCCCCAACCGCGCGCGGCTCAGAGCCGCCCGATACGCTGCCGCGTCCGACCATCGCCGGCAACGTCGCCCTCGGTGTCACGCAGATCGTCCTGTGGGGCGGCACGTTCTTCCTCATCGCCGTCGTCTCGGACCCGATCGTCGCCGAGACCGGCTGGCCGCAGGCGATGGTGGTGGGCGCGCTCTCGCTCGCGATCTTCGTGTCGGGCCTGCCCGCGCCGTTCGTCGGCCGCATGATCCGGCGTCACGGCGGGCGGCCGGTCCTCGTAGCCGGCGCCACGATCATCGCGGCGGGCCTCGTGCTGATGGCGGTCGCGCAGTCCCTCCCGGTCTTCCTGCTCGCCTGGATGGTCGCCGGCCTCGGCATGTCGGCCGCGCTCTACGACCCGCTCTTCGCGGCGATCGGCCAAGCCTACGGCGCCGCCGCGCGCGGGGCGATGACCCAGATCGCGATCTCGTCGGGCTTCGCGGTCTCGCTCTGCTGGCCCGCCACGAGGTTCCTGGTCGATCATGTCGGCTGGCGCGGGGCCTGCCTCACCTACGCGATCCTGTCCGTCGCCCTCGTGGTCCCACTCTTCGCCTGGGCGCTGCCGGCCCGGAGCCGGGGCGCGGTCGAGCCCGCCGCGGCGCCCCGGCCCTACGAGCCGACCGGCTCGACCGAAGCGGCGCGCCTGCCGGCGGAGCGCCTGCTCGCCGTGACCTTCACGATGGCGGCGATGATCATGACCGCCACTTCGGTGCAACTGCTCAACCTGCTGCAGACGCTGGGCGTCGGCGCGACCGCCGCGGTGGCCCTGACCGGCCTGATCGGTCCCGCCCAGGTCGGCGTGCGCGTCGTCGAACTGGCCCTCGGCCGCCGCGCCCACCCGGCCTGGTCCCTGCTCCTGTCGAGCGCCAGCGTCGGGCTGGGGCTCCTGCTGCTAGCGACGATCCCGTCCCTGGCGTGGCTCGCGATGGTGCTCTACGGCGCCGGCAACGGCATGCGCACCGTCGTGCGGGGCACGCTGCCGCTGGCGCTCTACGGACAGGGCCAGTACGCGGCGGCGATGGGCCGGCTCGCCCGCCTCCCGCTCCTCGGCCAGGCGATCACGCCCCTGGCCTGCGGCTACGTCGCCGAACGGCTCGGCCTGCTGCCCTTGCTGGAGGTGATGCTGGCCGTGGCGGCGATCAATCTCGGCCTGTCCCTGTGGGTGTTCGGCTTCGCGATGCGTCGCCCGAGGGCGCCGGCCTGACCGGCGGTTGCGGACCAGATTTTGCCAGATTGACAGATTGTCGGACGATGTGCTCCATTCGGCCCGCGGATGAGAGGCATCCGCGAGGATGAGCCGGGTCAACCGGCCGCCCGAAGGAAACGCCCGCATGGACGCAGAGATCTACGAGATCTACGCGATCAAGTACGCGCATCATCACCGTATGGCCCGCGAGAACTTCATCGGCGGGGACATCCACGACGGCCCGATGCCGATCGACTACTTCGTCTGGGTCGTCGTCGGCGGTGGCAGGACGATCGTCGTCGATACCGGCTTCGACCGCGCGATGGCGACGAAGCGGGGCCGCAGCGTCGTGCGGCCGGTCGAGGAGGGCTTGGCGCGGATCGGCGTCGACCCGCTACGGGTTGAGGACGTCGTCCTGACCCACCTGCATTACGACCACGCCGGCAACCACGACCTGTTCCCGACGGCCCGCTTCCACGTCCAGGAACGCGAGATGGCGTTCTGCACCGGCCGGTGCATGTGCCATCCGGAGGTCCGCCACCCCTTCGCCGCCGAGGACGTGAAAGCGATGGTGGACCGCCTGTTCGAGGACCGCGTCCGCTTCCGCGAGACGACCGACACGCTCTATCCGGGGATCACCCTCCACCGGGTCGGCGGCCATTCGGACGGCCTGCAGATCGTCCGAGTCCGGACCGCGCGCGGCTGGGTCGTACTGGCCTCCGACGCCGCGCACTTCTACGCCAATATCGGTCGCCGGCTCGCCTATCCCATTGTCTACAATGTCGGCGACATGTTCGAGGGCTACCGGACGGTCCGGCATCTGGCCGAGTCCGAGGATCACATCGTCCCGGGCCACGATCCGCAGGTTCTCGCGATCTACCCGCCGGCGTCCGCGGATGTCGCCGGCTGGATCGCGCGCGTCGACCTGCCTCCGACCGCTTCACCGACCTACTGACCGGAGGATTCCATGATCGTCGAGATGCGCGTTTACTATTGCGCCCCGACCCGATTGCCGGCCCTGCTGGAGCGGTTCCGCTCCACCACACTCGGCTTCTTTCAGAAATACGGCATCGAGCAGGTCGGCTTCTGGACCACGCTCGTCGGTCCCGACAACCACGCGCTCACCTACCTGCTCAAGTGGGAGGACATGGCCCAGCGCGAGGCGCGCTGGAACGCCTTCCAGGCCGATCCGGACTGGATCGCCGCCCGCGCCGAGACCGAGAAGGACCGGCCGATCGTCGCCCGGATCGAGAACACCTTCCTCGCCCCCACGGACTTCTCCGCCCTGCGCTGACGGGGACACGCGGCGCCGGGCCAGTCCGGCCGTCGCTCAGAGGGATATTCACGGCATGGAACAGAGAACCATCGGCGTCATCGGCCTCGGCATGATGGGCGATCCCATGAGCCGGTGCCTGGCCCGAGCGGGGCACGCGCTCCGCCTGCTGGACGCGGATGCAGGCCGGACCGACGCGCTCGCCCGGGATCTCGGCGCGGCGACTCTCACGCGGGAGAACGCGTCCGAACTCGACCTGCTGATCACGATGCTGCCGAACTCGGCCATCGTCGAGGCGGTGCTGCTCGACGAGGGCTGGGCCGACGCGCTCCCGGCCGGCGCCACCGTGATCGACATGAGCTCGTCGGAGCCGGTGCGCTCCCGCGCGCTCGGCGAGACGCTCGCCGGGAAGGGGCTCGGCTATCTCGACGCGCCGGTCTCGGGCGGCGTGCGGCGGGCCGTGGACGGCACGCTCGCGATCCTCGTCGGCGGCGAGGCGGATCTCCTCGCCCGCTGGCGGCCGGTGCTGGAGGCGATGGGCTCATCCGTCCTGCATATCGGCCAAGCGGGATCGGGCCACGCCGCCAAGGCGCTGAACAACTTCGTCTCCGCCGCGGGCCTGCTCGCCACCGTCGAGGCGCTCCACGTGGCGCAGCGCTTCGGCATCGCGCCGGAGGCCATGACCGACGTGCTCAACGCCTCGTCCGGGCGCAGCAACACCTCCGAGAACAAGGTCAAGCAGTTCATGCTCAGCGGCAGCTTCGCCTCGGGCTTCTCGCTGAAGCTGATGGACAAGGATCTCGGCATCGCTGGGGCTTTGGCTGACTCGGTCGACTACCCGCTCGGCTTCGGCCGGCACTGCATCGAGACCTGGCACGCCATCGCCGGCGAGGTCGGGCCCGCGGCCGACCACACCGAGATGTACCGCCTGCTGGCCGAGGGAGCCTGAGACCATGGCGCTTACGGACCTGAGCCGCTTCTACATCGACGGCGCCTGGGTCGAGCCGGTTTCGGCCCGGCCGTTCCCGCTGATCGACCCCGCCACCGAGACGGCGTTCGGCACCCTCGCGCTCGGCGATGCTGCGGATGTCGACCGGGCCGTGCGCGCGGCCCGCGCCGCCTTCCCGGCCTTCTCGGAGACGGCGCCCACCGAACGCGTCGCGCTTCTCCGCCGGATCCTCGCGCTCTTCGAAGAGCGGTTCGAGATCTTCGCGGAGACGATCCGGCAGGAGATGGGCTCGCCCATCGGCTTCGCGCGCAAGGGGCAGGCGGCGCGGGGCCCGGCGCACCTCAACGCGCTGATCGCGGTGATGGAGCGCTTCGCGTTCGAGGAGGATCGCGGCACCACCCGGATCCGGCGCGAGCCGATCGGCGTCTGCGGCCTGATCACCCCCTGGAACTGGCCGATCAACCAGATCGTCGTGAAGATCGCCCCAGCGCTCGCGGCCGGCTGCACGATGGTGCTGAAGCCCAGCGAGTACTCGGCGGTCAGCGCGATGCTGTTCGCGCAGGTCCTGCACGACGCGGGCGTGCCGCCGGGCGTGTTCAACCTCGTGAACGGGGACGGCCCCGGCGTCGGCGCCGCGATCGCCGCGCATCCGGGGATCGACATGGTCTCGTTCACCGGGTCGACCCGCGCCGGGATCGAGATCGCCCGGGCAGCGGCCCCGACCATCAAGCGCGTCGCGCAGGAACTCGGCGGCAAGTCCGCCAACATCCTGCTGGAGGACGTCGACTTCGATCAGGCGGTCCGGCGCGGCGTCGCGGCCTGCTGCACGAACTCGGGCCAGTCCTGCTCGATCCCGACGCGGATGCTCGTGCCCCGGGCCCGGATGGAGGAGGCGGCCGCCATCGCGGCCGAGGCGGCGGCGGGCTTCCGGCTCGGCCCGACCGCCGACCCCGAGACGGATCTCGGCCCGGTGGTCAACCGCACCCAGTACGAGCGCGTCGTCGGGCTGATCCGCACCGGCATCGCGGAGGGCGCGCGGCTCGTCGCCGGCGGCCCGGAGCGGCCGGACCATCTCGAGCGCGGCTTCTACGTCCGCCCGACAATCTTCGCCGACGTGACCCCCGACATGACCATCGCGCGGGAGGAGATTTTCGGCCCGGTCCTGTCGATCCTCGCCTACGACAGCGAGGACGAGGCGATCGCGATCGCCAACGGCTCGCGCTACGGGCTCGCCGCCTACGTGCAGGGACGGGACCGCGACCGGGCGCGCGCCGTGGCGCGGCGGCTCATCGGCGGGCAGGTCCACATCAACTACCCGCCCCCGGACGTCCACGCGCCCTTCGGCGGCTACCGCCAGTCCGGCAACGGCCGGGAATGGGGCGAGGCCGGTCTCCAGGAATACCTCGAGACCAAGGCGATGATCGGCTTCGGCCTCGACTGATCCGTCCCGCGCGATGCGGCCGGCGCCCGCGCGCGTCGGCCCCGACCAGGAGAACTAGATGTCCGACGAGAGCGAGCTGTTCGGCCAGGGTTTCGAGAACCGCAAGACCGTCCTCGGCGCCGCCCATGTCGAGAAATCCTGGGCCAATGCCGACGCGTTCAACCGTCCGGTCCAGCGGCTCGTGACCGAGTACTGCTGGGGCGCGGTCTGGGGCGACGAGAAGCTGCCGTTCAAGACCCGCAGCATGCTCAACATCGCGATGCTGACCGCGATGAACCAGCACCACGAGCTCGGCGTCCACGTCAAAGGCGCGCTCAACAACGGCGTGACCCGGGACGAGATCCAGGCGGTGCTGATGCAGGCGCTCGTCTATTGCGGCGCCCCGGCGGCCCTGGCTGCCTTCCGGACCGCCTCCGCGGCGATCGCCGATTGGGACAGAGAGCACGCCAGCGGGCGCTGAGCCCGCACCCGCGCCCAGGTCCGACGCAGTCAGAAAACTCGCGCGGCAGACGAACAGGGAGGGAGACGCCATGTCGGTCACGTCGGCAGCCTTGGCAACGGATACGGCGGGTGCGCGCCCGGCCGCGTCCCAGTCGATCGAGGAGAAGCGGAAGAGCGCCATCCGCGGCGCGTTCTTCTCCGAATACATCGACATGTTCGACATCTACCTGCCGGTGGTCGCGCTGGCGCCGGTGATGTTCATGTTCCAGCCGAAGAACCTGTCTCCCCAGATGGAGACGGTGCTGGCCTCGCTGGTCTTCATCACAACCCTGCTCGGCCGCCCGATCGGCGCGCTCATCTTCGGTCTGATCGCCGACAAGGTCGGCCGCCGGGCCGCCTCGATCTACTCGGTGGCGGGCTTCGGGGTGATCACGCTGCTGATCGGCCTGCTGCCCGGCTACGAGAGGCTCGGCCTCGCCTCGTACATCCTGCTGGTGCTGCTGCGCTTCCTCGACGGCATCTTCCTCGGGGGCGGCTACACCGGGGCGATGCCGCTCGCCATCGAGTATTCCAAGAAGGACAAGCGCGGCTTCGTCGGCGGCCTGATCATCGCGGGCTTCCCGGCCGCCTACGTCAGCATCAACCTCATCACGATGCTGATGTTCTACCTGTTCCCGCTCGACGGGCCCGGGTCGCCCTACACGGTCTGGGGCTGGCGCATCCCCTTCATCGTCGGCGCGGCGCTCGCCGGCCTGCTCGCTCTCTACTACGTCCACAAGGTCTCGGAATCGGAGGTCTGGAAGAAGGAGGCCGCCGCCGGGGACGAACAGGCCGAGGCATCGCCCATGGCGGGCCTGTTCTCCGGGAAGGGCGGGCGCGACCTCCTGCAGGTCCTGCTGCTGATGACCGGCTTCTGGACGACGCAGAACATCATCACGATCTACATGCCGACCGGTCTGCTGGTGAAGACCCTGCACCTCAACGGCTTCGCGCTGACCGCGACGCTGATGATCTGCTACACGATCCTGTTCTTCAGCTACATCGGATCCGGCCTGCTCGGGCAGCTCATCGGCCGCCGGCGGTTCTTCGTGATCGTCGGCCCGCTGATCGCGACGGTGGGCGCGTACATCCTCTACACGCTGACCGTCACGCCCGAGATGGCGTTCGGCACCCGCGTGCTGCTGGTCAGCCTCCTGGCGGTGATCGTGACCTCGCCCTGGGGCGTCATCGTCACCTACATCAACGAGCGCTTCGCCACGGATGTCCGCGCCACCGGCTTCGGCATCGGCTTCAGCCTCTCGGTGGTGATCCCGTCCTTCTACGCCTTCTACATGGACTGGCTGAGCGCGCTGATGCCGCTCGCGCTGACGCCCGTGGCCCTGCTCATCGTCGGCGGCCTGATCGGCACCGTGGGCGCGCTCATCGGGCCGGAGACCAAGGACGTCGATTTCGGCACCGGCCACTGAGCCTGACGCCGCGCGGAGGACGCAGCATGAACGGGAACCGGATCGGCTTCATCGGGCTCGGTAACATGGGCGGCCGCATGACGCGCCGCCTGACCGGCGCGGGGATCGATGTGGTCGGCTTCGACACCGACCAGGAGGCCGCCGCGCGCTGGGGCGCGACGGACGCGGCCTCGATCGCCGCGGTCGTCGGTGAGACGGACGTGGTCCTGATGTCCCTGCCCGACAGCAAGGTGGTCGAGCGCGTCGTGCTCGGCGCGGGCGGGGTCCTCGCGGGCTGCCGGGACGGGCAGATCGTCGTCGACCTGAGCACGGCCTCGGCCAGCTCGACGCGCCGCATCGCCGCGGCGCTGGCCAAGCGCGGCGTCGCCTACGTCGACGCGGGCATTTCCGGCGGCGCCGCCGCGGCCGAGAAAGGCACGCTGACCCTGATGGTCGGCGGCGATCCCGCCGTCATCGACCGGTTGGGCTGGGTGTTCGCGCCGATCGCCCAGAAGGTCGTCGTGATGGGCGGATCGGGGGCCGGCCACACGACCAAGCTGCTCAACAACTTCCTGAACGCGGTCAGCCTCGCCGCCACCGCGGAGGTCATGGTCGCGGGCCGGAAGGCCGGGCTCGACCTGCACCGGCTCCTGGAGGTGCTGAACGCCTCCAGCGGCGTCAACTTCGCGACGCTGAACCGTTTCCCGAAGATCGTCGACGGCGACTACCTGGAAGGCGGCCTGACCGGCAAGCTGATGACCAAGGACGTCGTGCTCTACACCGATCTCCTGCACGAGCTCGGCGTCGCCTCCCTCAACGCGTCCGGCCCGATGGCGAGCTTCGGCCTCGCCACGGCGCTCGGCTACGGCGACGTCATCTCCAACCGCGTCGTCGACGCCATCGGCGACGTCTCCGGCGGTGTCCGGCTCCACGGCAACCGACACGAGAACTGAGAGGATACGATGCAGATCTTCCACGGCCGCGAGAACAGCGCGAAGTCCGAGAGCCGCGGGCCGACCTTCACCGGGCAGGTCTGGGCCGATCCGGTGATGCCGTCGACGGGCGGCGTGATGATCAACAACGTCTTCTTCACGCCCGGCGCGCGGACCTTCTGGCACGCGCACGCGCAGGGCCAGATCCTGCAGGTCACCGCCGGCAAGGGCTGGATCTGCGTCGCGGGCCAGCAGGCGCAGCCGATCCGCGCGGGCGACACCGTCTGGATCCCCGCGGACGAGCGGCACTGGCACGGCGCGGCCGCCGACAGCTACCTGCTCCACACGGCGATCTCGCTCGGCAAGACCGACTGGCAGGACGAGGTGGTCGAGGCCGACTACGCCGGAGCCACGGCATGACCGGGCCCGCGCCGAGCCCGGAGAGCCTCCGGCACACCGTGCAGGGCGAGCTCGGTTACTGGGACGCGGAGCAGGCGGCCCTCGCCGAGCTGGCCCCGGGCTTCCTCGACGCCTGGGCCCGGCTGGCGATGGTCCCCGTGCGCAAGAACCATCTCGGCGCCAAGGACCGCGCCCTGATCGCGCTCTCGGCCGCGACGGCCGCGACCCACCTCTACGCGCCCGGGACGCGCCGCCAGATCCGCAACGCCCTCGATGCGGGCGCGACGGCCGACGAGATCACGGAGGTGCTCGCGCTCACGGCGACCCTCGGCATCCACGCCTGCAACATCGGCGTGCCGCTGCTGCTGGAGGTGCTGGAGGAGGCCGGTCAGCGGAGCGGCCCCGCGCCGCTGACGCCGCGGCAGGAGCAGCTGAAATCCGACTTCACCCGCGACCGGGGCTACTGGCACGCGTTCTGGGACGGTCTCCTCGAACTCGATCCCGACCTGTTCGAGGGCTACCTCGACTTCTCGGCCTGGCCCTGGCGCCACGGCGTGCTCACGCCGAAGATGAAGGAGTTCGTCTACTGCGCCTTCGACGCGGCGGCGACGCACCTCTACGTACCGGGCCTGAAGATGCACATGAAGAACGCCCTCGGTTACGGGGCGACCAAGGAGGAGCTGATGGAAGTCCTCGAGATCGTCAGCCTGATCGGCATGCACGGCGCGGAACTGGCCGCGCCGATCCTGCGCGACGAATTGGCCGCGCGGGGCCGGGGCTGACCGACGCTCGCCGGGGCACGCCTTGCCACCCGAGGCTGCGCCATGCCACCGCTTCGGCTCGCCAGCGATCCCCGAATCCCCAGCGATGAACAAGATCAGGGCCATCCAGCCGGACACGCTCCGGCAAAAGGTCGAGGACGCCGTCCGCGAGGCGATCACGTCCGGCGTCTACGCCCCCGGCGAGCGGCTGATCGAGCGCGAGTTGTGCGAGGGGCTCGGCGTCAGCCGCGCCTCCGTGCGCGAGGCCCTGCGCCGGCTCGAGGCCGAGAAGCTCGTCCACACGGTGCCGCATCGCGGCCCGGTCGTGGCCTCGATCTCGGTGGAGGAGGCGCGTCAGCTCTACGCGCTGCGGGCCGTGCTGGAAGGCTACGCGGCGCACGAATTCGCCACCCAGGCCACGGACGCGGCGATCGCCGAGTTCGGACGCGCTGCCGGTGATCTGCGCGAGGCTGCCGGCAGCGGCGACACGGACCGCGTCCTGCGCGCCAAGGGCGTCCTGTACGACGTGATGCTCAGCCATTGCGGGAACGATCTGGTCCGCGAGACCCTTCGCGGCTTCTACTCGCGGATCAACCTGCTGCGCGCGACATCGCTGATGCATCCCGAGCGGCTGCCGCACAGCCTCGCCGAGATCGACGCCCTCGTCGCGGCCTTCCGGGCCCGGGACGCCGCGAAGGCCGAGCAGCTGGCCCGCCTCCACGTCACCAACGCGTGCGCGGTCGCCCTCAAGCAGCTCGCGTTCCGCATCGCGCAGACGTCCCTCGACGCGGTGAGCTGAGCGCGCGGTCCGCGGGCGCGCAGACCCTGCGCGGGGGAGGGCGGCGAGGTCGCCTCCGCGGCGACGCCCGTGGCCGAGGCGGTCCAGGGGATCGGTGCCCTGTCGGTGATGTCGGGCGCCCTGCGCCGAGCGACCGGCGGCGACACGCCTTGCGGTCCCCCGGCGGAAGGCCCAGAACCGCACGGTCCTTGCTTCCCCATGCTGGCGCCACGGGAGTTCGTCGCTTGGTCCGGACCGTCTGCCCGCACGATTGCCCCTCCGCCTGCAGCCTCGACGTTGAAGTCGCGGACGGGCGCGTCGTCTCGGTCCGGGGCGGCGACAACCCCTACACGGCCGGGGTGATCTGCGCGAAGGTCAGCCGCTACGGCGAGCGCGTCCACCACCCGGACCGGATCCTCCACCCCATGGAGCGCGTCGGGCCGAAGGGCGGCGGGGCGTGGCGCCGGATCTCCTGGGACGCGGCGCTCGACCGGCTGGCCGCGGCCTTCTCCGAGACGGCGGACCGTTGGGGGCCGGAGGCGGTCTGGCCGTACAACTCGGGCGGGACCATGGGGCTCGTCCAGCGCGACGGCATCCACCGGCTGACCCACGTGATGGGCTACTCGCGGCGCAAGCGCACCATCTGCACGGCGGTGGCGATCGCGGGCTGGAGCGCCGGGGTCGGCCGGATCGCCGGGCCGGATCCCCGCGAGATGGCGCTGTCCGACCTGATCGTGGTCTGGGGCGGCAACCCGGTCAGCACGCAGGTCAACGCGATGACCCACATCAGCCGCGCCCGCAAGACGCGCGGCGCCAAGCTGGTGGTGATCGATCCGTACCGCACCGGGACCGCGGCGGCCGCCGACCTTCACCTCGCGCCCCGGCCCGGGACCGACGGGGCGCTGGCCTGCGCGGTGCTCCACGTCCTGTTCCGCGACGGCCACGCGGACCGGGCCTATCTCGCCGCGCACGCGCAGGACACGGCCGCGCTGGAGGCGCATCTGGCGTCGCGCACGCCCGAATGGGCGGCGGCGATCACCGGCCTGGAGCCCGCCGCGATCGAGGCCTTCGCGGCCCTCTACGGCCGCACGCCGCGCAGCTACATCCGCTGCGGTTTCGGCTTCACCCGAAGCCGCAACGGCGCGGTGAACCTGCACGCGGTGACCTGCCTGCCGACCGTCACCGGCGCGTGGCAGCACCCGGGCGGCGGCGCCCTCTGGCAGCACGCCGCGATCTTCAACTGGGACAAGACCCTGACGGAGGGTCTCGACGCCAGGGCGCCGGGCGTGCGCGAGCTCGACATGAGCCGGCTCGGCGCCGTGCTCGCCGACGATCCCGACGCCCTGCAGGGCGGGCCCCCGGTCCGCGCCATGCTGATCCAGTCGGCCAATCCCGCGGTCTCCGCGCCCGACAGCGCCCGGGTGCGCGCCGGGCTCGCGCGGCCGGACGTGTTCGTGGCCGTGCACGAGCAGTTCCTGACGGAGACGGCCGCGCTCGCCGACCTCGTGCTGCCGGCCACCACCTTCCTGGAGCACGACGACATCTACGGGGCCGGCGGCCACAGCCACATCCAGGCCGGCCCCGCGATCCTGGAGCCGCCGGGCGCGTGCCGGTCGAATCACGCGCTTCTCTCAGCGCTCGCCGCCCGGCTCGGCGCGGACCACGCGGGCTTCCGCCTGAGCGCCCGGGACCTCGCCGACGCGACCCTGGCGCGCTCCGGCTGGGGCGGCCTCGACAGGCTGGAGGCGGAGGGCTGGATCGACGCGCAGCCGGACTTTGCCGAGAGCCACTTCCTGAACGGGTTCGGCCATCCCGACGGGCGCTTCCGCTTCGCGCCCGACTGGGCGTCACTGGGCCCGCGCGCGGCCGGGATGCCGTCCCTGCCGGATCACTGGCCGGAGGCCGAGCCCGCCGATGCGGAGCACCCGTTCCGCATGATCGCCCCGCCGGCCCGCCAGTTCCTCAACGCGACCTTCACCAACGTGCCCGAGTCGCTCCGCCGCGAGGGGCGGCCGACCTGCCTGATCCACCCCGCGGACGGCGACCGGCTCGGGATCGGCACGGGCGACGCCGTCGAGATCGGCAATGCCCGCGGCCGGGTCCGGCTGCACGCGCGGCTCGCCGAGGGGCAGCAGCCGGGCGTCGTCGTGGTCGAGAGCCTGTGGCCGAGCGCGGCCTTCATCGGCGGGGGCAGCGGGATCAACGCGCTGATCGGGTCCGCGCCGGCCGCGCCCAACGACGGCGCCGCCTTCCACGACACCGCGGTCTGGGTCCGCGCGGCCTGAATCCCGGACCGCACCGGGCTGAGGCCGAACCGGCCTGCGCGGGCGCGCTATTTCTCGACGAAGGCCTTCTCGATGACGTAGTGGGCGGCCTCGCCGTGGTTGCCCTCCTCGTAGCCGCGGGACGTCAGGAGCTCGCGGGTGTCGCGGATCATGTCGGGGCTGCCGCAGAGCATGAAGCGGTCGTTCNTGAGCCCGGTCCGCTCACGCACCTGCGGCCAGCGAACCAATCCAGCCTCGCCGTGGTTGCCCTCCTCGTAGCCGCGGGACGTCAGGAGCTCGCGGGTGTCGCGGATCATGTCGGGGCTGCCGCAGAGCATGAAGCGGTCGTTCTCGATCGCCATCGGCGGCAGGCCGATATCCTCGAACAGCTTGCCCGAGACCATCAGGTCGGTGATCCGGCCGCGGTTGCGGAACGGCTCGCGGGTCACGGTCGGGTAGTAGACCAGCTGGTTCGAGATCATCTCGCCCAGGAACTCGTGGCGCGGCAGCGTCTCGGTGATGGTCTCGCCGTAGGCGAGTTCCTGCACCTGCCGGCAGCCGTGGACCAGCACGACCTTCTCGAACCGGTCGTAGGCCTCGGGATCCTTGATGATCGACAGGAACGGCGCCAGSCCGGTGCCGGTGCCCAGCAGGTACAGGTTGCGGCCCGGCAGCAGGTTGTCGAGCACCAGYGTGCCGGTSGGCTTCTTGCCGACRATGATCGGGTCGCCGACCTTCAGGTGCTGCAGCTTCGAGGTCAGCGGGCCGTCCTGGACCTTGATCGAGAAGAACTCCAGCTCCTCCTCGTAGTTGGCCGAGACCACCGAGTAGGCGCGCAGGAGCGGCCGGCCCTCGACCTCCAGGCCGATCATGGTGAACTCGCCGTTGCGGAACCGGAACGCCGGATCCCGCGTCGTGCGGAACGAGAACAGGTTGTCGGTCCAGTGGTGGACCGACAGAACGCGCTCCTCGTAGAACTTGCTCATCGACGGATCAGTCCTCG